>DASXIA010000239.1:0-7481 GCA_036488155.1 Streptosporangiaceae bacterium
TACGCGGTGCTGGCTGCAGCAGCCCTTCACGGCGGGACCGAACCGGACCTGCTTGATGAGGTGGCCGGGTGGCAGACCGACGACTTCTGGCAGTACGCCCTGTTCGCGGCGGTCGCCTACATCCGCGCCGCCGCCAGCCGGGCGGACGTCCCAGTGCGCCAGACATGCCAGGACCTAGGCGAGAGCCCTGGCCACCCGGCGCCATAACGACCAGTTCTGCGCCGCTCGTTCTTACGCTGCGGCCCTCGGATGCCGCCTCCGTCGCCCAGTCGTGTGCCGGGCTGCACGCCTTGGCAGCCGTGGTATACCAGCTGTGCCGCGAACCCCGGGGCGGGCCGTCCGGTGCGTCGGGCAAACTCTTCAAAGGGCGGATTGACATCCACGCGCGCACACTGGCGATTCAACTTGCTCACCGGTCTCTGGTGTGGCTCCCGCTTGTCTGTGAGCGGCTGACATCGTGGTCGTCTTTGCCGCAGGGTGGGCGCAGGTCGCCGCCGCTGGCCGCAGCCGGCAGTTCCTGCTAGCTGCAATGCGCCGCAGGGCCCGTCATGTAACCATGTCACTGTGACGTTCAGTGTTCTCATCGTGGGTGACAGCCGCTCATTTCCCGATGTTGGGCGCGATCTCGTCGGAAGGCAGGGTGTCCGCGTCGTGGGCCTCGCCTCTACCTCAGCTGAGGCGCTCCGGCAGTCAGCGGAGCTGCACCCGGAGGTCATTCTCATCGACATCACGCTCGCGGGTGAGAGCGGATTCGACCTCGCCCGGCGGCTGGCTGAGCGGCGCCGGGGCGCGGCCGGGATGATCTTGATCTCCACCCACCTGCAGGCCGACTTCGCTGACCTCATCGATGAAAGTCCCGCGGCGGGGTTCCTTTCGAAGTCAGAGCTGTCGGCGGGCGCGATTCGCCAGATCGCGGGCGGAATGCCCGGCGCCCACGTTCGGTGAGGGAGTCCGGCCATTGGTTAGTGCCTGCGACAACCCGGCGCCGCCTTGCGCGCTATGGCTCGCGGTGAGAGTGTCGTTTCATGGCGCGGGCTCCTGCCGGACTCGGCTGGGTGCCACAAGCGGTCAGCGCGCAGCCGCGCGACTTGTCCTTCTGGTCGCGCTGACTTCGCAGGCGGCTCTGGCGGAGATCGTCCAAGGGAGCTTGACATGCGAGGACAGAGCCCGGTTCTGCCCGGGTGGAGGTGATGGATGTATGGAACCCGACGGCAATCCTTTGCAGGTTGCGCCGGGCGCTCTTGGCCAGAATCGCCACGTTTGCGCGTTCTTCAACAGCGTCGGTGAGCAGCACCGTGTGCTTCACCCGTTCGTCAAGGACTGGTTCGACCAAGGGGATAAGGCTTTCTACCTGGTCGACCCCGGGCGGCGAGACGAGCATCTCAGGTGGCTCGCCGGCGCGGGCATCGACGTGGAACAGGCCATCGGCTCCGGCCAGGTCGAGGTCCACCCGTGGCAGGAGGGTCCCCTCCGCGGAGATCGGTTCGACCAGGACACGTGGCTTGGGTCGTTCGAGCAAGTGCTCCAGGCCGGCCCCGCGGCAGGGTATGCCCAGACGGATTTCCTGGCTCAGATGGAATGGGCACTGGTCGACCTGCCTGGTGTCGATGACCTCATCGAGTTCGAGTCGCGGGTCAACTACGTCATTACCAAGTACCCGGGCACGGTGATCTGCGCCTACGATCTGTCGAAGTTCGGGGCGAGCACGGTGATCTCCGCACTGCGGACGCATCCCGTTGTGATCATCGGAGGGCTGCTGCAGGAAAACCCCTTCTACGTGGATCCTGACCAGTTTCTCCTGGAAATACGGGACCAGCGGTCACAGGACGGCAGCCCCGGCGAGGCGCGCTAGGTGCACGTCGAGACCCGCGCTGAGGTCCTCCGCCTGCGGGGGGTGCTGAGGGATCTCGTGGTGCTTTCGGCCATCCCGGCCGTGTGGATCGGGAGGGATCCGCCCGCTGTGGCGGCCGGGCTTGCCGACGCGCTGATGGGATTGCTGCAGCTCGGCTTCGCGTTCGTGCGTTTGAGCGACCCTGGTGGTGCCGGGGCAGTCGAAGTCACCCGGGGGCGTGCATGGCAGGGGTTTCCGGAATGGCTGGAATGTCACCTCGCTGCGAGCGCTCAGTTCCCGCGTAAGGAGATCGTTCCCGACGTCGGCGGAAGCTCGGAGCCGTGCCGCGGCGTTGCCATCCCGATCGGAGTCAATGGCGAGGACGGTCTGGTCGCTGCCGCCTGCGAACGCAGCGATTTCCCGACTGCTGTAGACCAGTTGCTGCTATCCCTTGCCGCGAATCACGCCGCGACCGCATTTCAGAGCGCACGCCTGATCCGTGAGCGGAGAAGGGCAGAGGAAGCGCTTCGGGAAGCCCGCAATGAGCTCGAGGCGAAGGTGGCCGAGCGGACAATCGAACTGCGCCGGAGCGAAGCCTACCTGGCGGAGGCCCAGAGGCTGGCCCACACCGGGAGCTTCGCGGTGAAGGCTTCCACTCAAGAGCCGACCCATTCCTCCGATGAACACTCCCGCATGTACGGCTTCGATCCCGAACAGAGAATCCCGCCACTCGGCGAGTTTCTCCAGCGCATTCACCCAGAGGACCGGGCCAGGTGCGCCGAAGCGCTGGCCAGGGGAATCCGTGAGGCAGCCCACTTCGAGGTGGAATACCGGGTCGTTCTTCCGCAGAGCCCGGTGAAATACTTCCACGCCGTCGCCCACCCGGTCTTCGGTGCGTCGGGCGAGCTCGACGAATTCGTGGGCACTGTCGTGGATGTGACCGAGCGGAAGCAGGCCGAGGAGGAACGCCGTGCGCAGCTGTGGTTCTTCGAAAGCATGGACGGCGTCAACCGCGCCATCCAGCGCACCAGCGACGTCGAGCAGATGCTGGGCGCCGTTCTGGATGTCGTGGTGGCGGTCTTCAACTGCGATCGGGCGTGGCTGATTTATCCCTGTGATCCGGAGGTTGCCTCGCATCGCGTGCGGATGGAGCGTACGCGGCCGGAATACATCGGCGCCTTCGGTCTCGGCGCCGAGATTCCGAACGACCCGGAGGTAGCCGGCGCGATCCGGGCCTTGCTGGCCTCGGGCGGTCCGGTGCGATTCGATCCCGAGTCAGGCCATCCGCTGCCGTCAGCGCCGGCCGACCGCTTCAGCGTCAGGTCGATGATCGCCATGGCTGTGTACCCCAAGACGGACAAGCCCTATATGTTCGGGCTGCACCAGTGCTCTCACGCACGGATCTGGACGCCACCGGAGGAACGGCTGTTCCAGGAGATCGGGCGGCGACTAGCCGATGCGCTCGACACGCTGTTGGCGTTTCGTGACCTGCGCGATAGCGAGCGCAAGCTGGATAGGAGCGGCGCGGAACTCGCCGCCTCGCGCGCTCGGATCGTCACGGCTGCAGACGAGACGCGACGGCGGCTCGAGCGGGATCTCCACGATGGTGTGCAACAGCAGCTCGTCGCGGTCCAGCTGGAGCTAGCAGCGATAAAGGCCGCGCTACCAGCGGCCGACGAGCGTCGAAGCCAGCTGGCGCACGCAGCGAATGGCCTGGCGGACGCTCTGGGGGAACTGGTGGAGATCGCGCGCGGCATCCATCCGGCGATCTTGGCGGAGGGGGGGCTCGGGCCCGCCCTCAAGACGCTCGCCCGGCGATCAGCCGTCCCCGTCGAGCTCGAGCTACATACCAAGGGGCGGCTGCCCGCGCCGGTAGAGGTAGCTGCCTACTACGTGGTCTCGGAGGCGCTGACGAACGTCGCGAAGCACGCGGACGCTTCCGCAGCCCAGGTCGCCGTTGACACACATGACGGCGTCCTCGAACTCTGGATCCGCGACGACGGCCGCGGAGGAGCCGACGCCAGACGCGGCTCCGGGCTGATCGGCCTGGCTGACCGCGTCGACGCGCTCGGCGGGACGATCGAGGTTGCGAGCCCGATCGGCGAGGGCACCAGGTTGCACGTTAGACTTCCGTTCGAAGCCGCTTGACCGGGTGTCCAGAGCAGTCGCGGGCGGTGCCAGACGAGCGCTGAGCACGATCACCGCGGCCGGCTGATCCGCTGGCGATGCCTTCCTGCGGCGGGGGATGCCCGCCTAGGGTCGATTGCGCTGCCAGCCGCAGGCGGCCGGGCCAGGAGATCTTCTGCGCCATCACTGACTCTCGCTGAACAGCGCGCAGGTCGTGCCGCCCCCCGGGGGTAGCGCTGGTAGATTCGCAGACGCGCACAAGCGGCCGGTTCCGGGTGCCTGTCGCCCGCGGTCACCGAACGTCCCCGCCCGTCACCAGCCCCAAGTGCACCCCGGGGACTGCCGGCCGCACCATCACTCCGGCGGCGGCAGGCCCGCGGCGTCCGCCGGGCCCGCCAGGCAACCCGCGGCGCAGTCGCGCCCGGTCGGCCGCCACCAGCCCGCCCCACACACCGTGCTGGCCGGTGCCCCAATGCCCCAGCGACAGCGCCAGACACTCGCCCCGGACCAGGCAACCGGTGCAGACCGCGATCGCAGCGGCGGCCTCCCGGCGCGCGCTGGCCGGATCCACGCTGACCGGGAACCACTGGTCCGGGTCAAGGCCGCTGTCAGCGCACCTGGCATAGCTGGTCACCTGGGCCCACAAAGCATGGTCGACTGCCGCGCCACGGCCCAGTGGATGCGGTGGCGGGGTGGTCACATCGTCACGGGTGCGCCCGGGGGGCACGATCCGAGCCCGCGGTATGCCTGGCGAAGCTGTCATGTCCTCGCTCCTTCTGCGCCGCCTTCGCAGCAAACTGCCCCGCCACCCGGGCCCGGCATCCGGCCAGGCCCTGGTGGCCAGCTGCCGGCCGAAGCCGTTGCATCCAGCCTGGCAGCCTGCTCTCGCGTCGCGCATTGCAGGCAACAGGAGTCAGCCATGGGGGCTAGCGGGGGGCCGGGTGCAGAGCCAACAGTTGGCGCGGGCGCGGAGCGAAGTGTCCCGTCGAAATAAGCTCTGTCCGTGGCCCTCCAACGCCGACATCGGCCGGCGGCTGTGGGTCACCGAGGGCACCGTCGAGAACACGTCCGCGCCATCCTCACCAAGCTGAACCTGCCCGAGGCCGACAACGACCACTGTCGCGTCCTGGCCGTGATCACCTTCCTCGACGCCCGCTGAGCCCAGACGGCGCGCGCGACGCCGAGACCGGGCCGCGTTCGGCATCAGGCCCGCAGACGGCTCTGCTTCGGCGGCCTTGTTGCTGCTAGCAGGCAGGCCGGGATTCCTGCTGGCCGGGTGGTGGCCTGGGGCTCGCCGCGATGCGACCAGGCCGCTGGCCCGGCATCGTCGGTGTCACGGTGGGCCGCCCGCGTCGCCCTAGCGCAGGGACACGGCTGGTCCAGGCAGGGCCGGGTAAATCAGCACAACGGAACGGACCGACACGATGACACCGCGAGAAACCACGACCATCCCGGGAACGATGACAGGAGCGGCACGAGCTGCGAAGGAACACGCAGGGCCGCCTGCGCCCGGCTGGCTAAGAGCCGTGCTGCACGTGGCAGGTACTGGTCTGCTGATCGCCACCGGGGCGATCCATCTCGACCTGTACCTGACCGGGTACCGGACCATCCCGACGACCGGCTGGCTGTTCTTGCTGCAGGTGATCGCCGCCTTCGGCCGCAGCGCTGACTGGAAGCAGGCCGCGTAGCCGACGGCGAACAGCTGCTCGGGGTTGGTGCCGGGCCCCCCGCCGCCCATCGCCTCCGGGACCGACAGATCCACCACAAGCCGCCCGTCCATGGAACGGGCATGGCCTTCCCGTCCGCCCTTCACGACCGCCTCGGCGGTGTAGAAAATTTTCTGCAGATGTCCCGCCATCCCGAGTCCCTTCCCCAGGTGGTTGCCGCACTACGGCGCCTGGTTGCCGCGGGAATCCGGCTGAGCTGATCGGGCGACGTATGCCCACCTCCAGGCTCGCCCCGGCGGCTGCGGACGCCGCATTGCAGCTAGCAGCAATCCGGCAACCCCGCTACCAGCAGCCGCAGATGGGGGCTGGCCACGATGACCGGCAGCCCCGCGCGCGCGATCGTGAAACGCATCATTACAGCCAGCCTGGCTGGAGGGATAAGCCATGGAACCGACCCTGACGGTCGCCGGCCACGAGGCCATCGACCGCGACGAACTCCTCGTGCACGACTGGCGGGTAAACAACTCAAACGTCTGGGAATCCCGGGGCACCTGGCCGAGGGCGCCGCCAGCCACGTCGACTGGCGCGAGATCGCCAGGCTGGTCCGGCGCGGCTGCCCCCGCTGCTCGCCCTCAGCATCGTCCGCTAATGCGGTCATGACAAAGCTTCGCCCAGGGCGGGCGGCAGCTGAGCTAAGGAGAGGGCCATGGCATATGGCCACGCCGAACGAAATCTTGCCACCATACGGCGTCTTGAAGCCGAGACCGAGGAACTGCTCAGCAGCTTGCCGCAATCCGGCTCTGGGCAGTCGCGCTGGCTGCAGCAGACCGCAAATGCGAACTCACAGCACCCCGGCGCGTCAGCGCCTGGGAGCCGGGCCACCTCCATGATCATGGTGCAAGAGACGGCCGTGATCGCCCGTGATGTTACGCGCTGATCGGCTCGATGGCATTCACCTGCTGAAAGCCGCCGTCTTCTGCGCTGGTAGGCGTGCGCACGCCATCAGGGCAGTCTCGACGCCGCGCCGTCTGCGCTCAGTGGGCCTCGAGGAAGGTGAGCACGGCCAGGACGCGCCGGTGGTCGTTGTCGGCCTCGGGCAGGTTCAGCTTGGTGAGGATGGCGCGGACGTGTTTTTCCACGGTGCCTTCGGTGACCCACAGCTGCTGGGCGATGCCGGCGTTGGAGCGGCCTTCGGCCATCAGGGCGAGGACCTCGCGTTCCCGGCCGCTGAGCACATCCAGCGGGTCATGGCGGCGGCGGGCGGTCACCAGCTCCTGTACCAGCGCGGGGTCCACCACCGAGCCGCCCCTGGCGATCCGCTGCAGGGTGTCGAGAAAGTCTTCTAGGTCGGTGACGCGGCTCTTGAGCAGGTAGCCGATCCCGCGCCCGGCGGCCAGCAGCTCCAGCGCGTGGTCGACCTCGGCGTAGGCGGACAGGACCAGGATGGCGGTATCGGGCAGCTCGTGGCGGATCACCCGGGCCGCTTCCAGTCCCTCGGTGGTGTGGGTGGGCGGCATCCGGATGTCGGTCACTACCAGGTCGGGCGCGGCCTGGCGGGCCAGCGCGAGCAGCTGCGGGCCGTCGCCGGCCTGTCCCGCCACCTCGAACCCTGAGCGTTCGAGCAGGCTGGCCAGGCCCTCCCGCAGCAGCACATCGTCCTCGGCCAGAACCACCCGCAGCCCGGTCACGCCGCCGGCTGTCGCCTCGGGGGCGAGCCGGCCGGGCTCGGCGCTGCTGGTCATGGTCTGCATTATCGGCCAGCCCCGACTGGCCCGCCATGATCGGGGCCCGGGTCACCGGCGGCACCCCGCGCCGGGCCCTCGCGCGCGAGTTCGCGCCTAGCGAGGGCGTGTGGC
>DASXIA010000246.1:0-7428 GCA_036488155.1 Streptosporangiaceae bacterium
TCAGCCGGAATAGGTTCTGGGGCTCGCCGATCCCGGTCTGGCAGAGCGACGACCCGAACTATCCGCGTACCGACGTATACGGATCGCTGGACGAACTGGAGCGCGACTTCGGCGTCCGGCCGGAGGACCTGCACCGGCCCGGTATCGACGACTTGACCAGGCCGAACCCGGACGATCCGACGGGCAAGTCCACCATGCGCAGGGTGCCCGAAGTGCTGGACTGCTGGTTTGAGTCCGGCTCGATGCCGTTCGCCCAGGTCCACTACCCGTTCGAGAACGCCGACTGGTTCGACAGCCACTACCCCGGCGACTTCATCGTTGAGTACATCGGCCAGACCCGCGGCTGGTTCTACACACTGCATGTGCTGGCGACTGCACTGTTCGACCGGCCCGCCTTCCGCAGCTGCGTCAGCCACGGCATCATCCTCGGCAGCGACGGCCAGAAGATGTCCAAGAGCCTGCGCAACTACCCGGACGTGAACGAGGTCTTCGACACCTACGGGTCGGATGCGATGCGCTGGTTCCTGATGGCCAGCCCGATCCTGCGCGGCGGGAACCTGGTCGTCAACGAGCCGAGCATCCGGGATGCGGTTCGCCAGGCGATCTTGCCGCTGTGGAACTCGTACTACTTCTTCGCGCTCTACGCGAACGCCGAGTCTTACCAGGCCAGGGCCTCGACCGCGAGCGGGCACGTGCTGGACCGCTACATCCTGGCCAAAACCCGTAGTCTTGCCGGGCGGCTGACCGAGCTGCTCGACGAATACAACGTCCCGGCCGCCTGCCAGGAACTGCGCGAGTACCTCGAGGTGCTGACCAACTGGTACATCCGCCGGTCGCGGGACCGGTTCTGGGCTGGCGATCAGGCGGCACTGGACACGCTGTGGACGGTGCTAGAGGCTGTCTGCCGGGCGGCCGCGCCGCTGTTGCCGCTGACCACCGAGGAAATCTGGCGCGGGCTGACCGGCGAGGACAGCGTGCACTTGGCCGACTGGCCGCAGCTTGCGGACTGGCCCGCTGATGACGAGCTGGCCAGCGCGATGGACCTGGTCCGTGCTGTCTGCAGCACCGCGCTCGGCCTGCGCAAGGCCCGTCAGCTGCGCGTCCGGCTGCCGCTGGCGCGCCTGACCGTCGCGCACCCGGACGCGCCATCGCTCGCGCCGTACGCAGAGCTCATCCGCGACGAGGTCAACGTCAAAGAGGTGACGCTGTCGGCCGACCCGGCCAGCCTCGGCACGTTCGAGCTGGCCGTCAACCCGCGCGTGCTCGGGCCGCGGATCGGCGCCAAGGTGCAGGACGTCATCAAGGCCGTCAAGGCCGGGAACGAGGTCCGCTCCGGTGACTCGATCATCGCCGCGGGAGTCGAGCTTGAGCCTGGCGAATACGAGGTCCGGCTGGCGGCTGCCCATCCGCAATCGACATCCGCGTTGCCAGGCAACACTGGCCTGGTCGAGCTCGACATGTCGGTGACGCCTGAGCTGGCCGCTGAGGGCACCGCGCGCGACGTGGTACGGATCGTCCAGCAGTCCCGGCGGGATGCCGGTCTGGCGGTATCGGACCGGATCAAGCTGACCATCGCAGCCGACGGCGCGGTGAGCGACGCCGTCCGGACGCACGCGGACTTCGTCGCCGGCGAGACGCTCGCGGTCGAGCTCACCGTGGTGCCGTTCGACTCGATCGAGGCGCCCGTGCAGCCGGCCGGCGACGGCGGCTCGGTCCGGGTCTCGGTCGCTACGGCCTGACGGCGGCGCAACGCCGTCATCTGGGAGCGTGATTGACGGCAAGGACTTGCTCTTACTAAACTCAGTAGTTGTACAACCAATGAGTTGGTTACCGACAGGAGCGAGTCATGATGGAGCTGATTGCGGCGCATCGCCGCGCTCTCGCCGATGCGCTGACGCAGCTATCGGCCGAACAATGGCACGGCGCCTCGCTGTGCGCGGGATGGACGCCCGCCCACGTGATCGCCCATCAGACGATGCCGTTCCGCCTCTCCGAGGCCGAGTTCATGGCTGGGATGCAGCGGTGCGGCGGCGACTTCACCAAGTACTCGGACGAAATAGCCGAGCGCGACAGCCACATCCCGCCTTCGGAACTCATTGCGGTTCTCCGCGAGAACGTGGAGAACCCGTGGGCCCCGCCAGGCGGCGGACTGGCCGGCGCGCTCAGCCACGACGTCATCCACGGTCTGGACGTCACCTGGCTGCCCGGCCTTGCCTACGAGATCCCGGTCGAGGCGACGACAATGGTCCTGGGCTCGATCACCGGGCCGCTGGCGCTGCCGGACGACGCGGTCGTCGCGGCCGACGTGCGGCCCGGCGCCGGGCACACAACCGTGTTCGGTTTCCCGCTCGACGGAATCAAGGTGTCCGCCACCGACCTGGACTGGTCCGCGGGCCAGGGCGCCGAACTGCGCGGACGTAGCCGGGATCTGCTGCCGCTGCTAGCAGGCCGGAAGATCAGCCGCGAGCTGTTCAGCGGTCCGGGCGCGGACCGGACCTGGTCCCTTGTCTCGGAACTGGGCACCGTGAAGCTATGAGCACCGCAGTCGACGAACTGAGTGCGACGTTCGCCGCCCTTGCGGATCCGACCCGCCGGGCGATGCTCACCCGACTGTCAGCTGGCGAAGCAACGGTGAACCAGCTAGCCGAGCCCTTCGCGCTCACTCAGCAGGCGATCTCCAAGCACATCAAGGTACTGGAGCGGGCCGGGCTCATCTCGCGATCCCGGTCTGCGCAGTCCCGGCCGTGCCGCATTGAGCCCGCACAGTTCGAGATCGTTGCTGACTGGATCGGCCGGCATCGCAAGCTCTGGCAGGAGCGCTACGACAGGCTCGATGCGCACCTGGCAGCACTGCAGGCCGACCGCCCGGACGGCTGACCAGAGAGGATGTCATGACCCAACCCGGCGAGTTCACCTATCGACGCGCGCACAATGCCAGCAGGGAACTGCTCTTCGACTGCATGACGCAGCCAGAGCACCTCAGTCAGTTCTGGGGCCCGGACGGCACCACGACGTCTGCCGAGGGCATCACGGTTGACCTGCGGCCCGGCGGCGCGTTCGAGACCGTCATGATGAACGTCGCCGACGGTAGCCAGTACACGATGCGCGCGGTGTTCCTGATAATTGAACGACCGGCGAAGCTGGCCTGGACCGAGCCCGACGTCGAAGGCGGCATGGTCACCACGATCACGTTTACCGACATTGGCGATGGCCGGACCGAAGTCGTGACGCACCAGACAAACGTTCCCGCCGCATTCTCAAGCCCTGAGGCCCGGCGAGGATTCGAGACCAGCCTCCGTCGCTTCGACGAGTATGTCCGCAGGCTAGTAGCCGGCTAGCAGGCTCGTCAGTCGACTGGCAGCGCCAGCTCTAGCTCAAGCCAGCGAGCCAGGTCCTTAATCTCGTCGCTGACGGCAGCATCCATGGACTCGTCGAATGGCACGTCCTGATAGATCGCGTTGACCCGCAGCACTCCGGCTTTGCGGTCAGCGGTAGCGTCGAGCTTCCCGACCAGCCGATCGCCGTACAGAATCGGCAGCGCGAAGTACCCCCATCGGCGCTTGGCAGCTGGTTTGTACATCTCAAGCTGGTAGTCAGACTCAAAGAGCTCCGCCATGCGCTTCCGGTCGTACACCAGCCGATCGAGGGGTGACAACAACGCCGCTCGACCCGTAAAGGGCTGGCCCAGGAGGGAGGCGTCGACTTGCCACGTGCCTGCGACACCCTCGACGACAGCTGGCTCGCCAGCCTCGCTGACATCCGCCGGCTCGATCAGGCAGTCCGGTCCCTGGGCACGGGCAATCCCCAGGGCACGCAGCCGCAGCTCGTTGCGAACGCGGAGCGCCTCTTCAGCGGGAACCACTGGGTCATCGGGGTAGACCCGGCCCGCCAGGTCCCAGACCCGGTCGCCCCGGCTGCGGCCAGCGACCGCCACCTCGCCTCGCTGGACCATGAATTCCAGCAGCCGCTGGACATTCCGGCTATTCGTCCATCCGGTCGACTCCCAGGGCACCTTGCACGTGTCAGGAAGCTCACGCGACCGCAGTGGTCCTGACGAGCCAAGCCTTTCGAGGATGTCCAGACGGCACGCGTCGTTGGCCCGAACCCAGTCGACGACATAGTGCTGCCAGTCGCGCAAATCTCCGTGGCCGGGCCATTCGGCCATCTCTGCGCGGTACAGGGCCAAGTCCTCGCTCGGCCTGATCATCCCGAGCAGTTCGAGCAGGGCGCGGCCTTCCAGAGCATCCGCTAGCTCCAGCCGCGAGTACCGTGACCCGAGACGACTCCAGGCCACCAGATCGGCGCTCGGCGCAACCGCATTGGTCGGGTTGATCTGCAGCAAAGTCAGGTGCCGCACCAAGTCAAGCAACTCAGCAGGCCGCTGCCCGTCCAGCAACTGCGCGCGGACTGCGATTCGGCGCGCGTCCTGGCGGGAGAGCTTATGGACGGTCATGCATCGAGGCTATGAGAACGGTCTTACGAAACCCGCCTTGATATCGGAGCCGACTCAGATCACCCCAATGCGACCGGATGCCTGGCACCCCGGCCGCGAAAGATCGCAGGTTGTCGGCCATTCCGGTTGAACGGTTAAGCGAGCTGTGCTGCTGTTGTCATGGGACTGGGCGCATAGGGAGCGCGCCCTTGGGGGGTGCCGCATGGCAGTGGATGATCGCGAGCCGCACCAGGAGCGGCCCTGCGAGCTGCCACGACGTGTTCCCGGAGTCAACGGGCGCACGCCCGGCCAGATCCGTCGCGGCTACCTGCCTGTGCCCGGCGATCCCTCGTCAAGTACGTCAGTGACGGACCTCGACCCGGTGCCAGTCGCAAGTCGGGAGCCATCGGTGAGCACGCTGGATGCGCCAGCGGCCGGCCAGCTGCCCAAGCGTGCACCCGGCGCCAGCGCGATTCAGCCACCGCCGGAGAATCTGCGGCGACCGCGACTACCAGAACCACTCAGCCGGGAGTCGATGGCTGCGGCCAGACCTTCACCAGCGTCGCTAGCGTCTTCGGCGGCCAAGTTGCTGACTGCCACGGCTACGCAAGCCGTCGCGCCGGTTGCCCCTTCGCCGGTCCCCGCTCCTGCGCCTGCCCCCGCACCCACCTCGCCCCCAGCGGTTCCGTTGCAGCTCGTGCCTCCGCCAGTCACCGCGCCTCCCCCAGTCACCGCGCGTCCCCCGGTCACCGTGTCTCCCCCGGTCACCGTGTCTCCCCCAACCACCGTGTCCCCGACTTCTGCGGGCACCTCGAACACGCCGACCGAGCCAGCCACCACGGATGCAGCACCTCAGCCGGAGGCAGCCGGGCCGCAGAACACAACGGAGCGGACCACATCGCCGTCAGGCAGCGCGCCGCCGCACCCGGCGTCACCGTCCGGGATCGTGCCGCCGCCCGTTGCCTCGCCCTCCCGGACTCCCCCGCCGGCTGCTGTCTCGCAGCGGCAGCGATCCGCGGGCGGAGCCCGCCCGGCCAGACGGTGGCGGCTGGCTGGGTTCCTGATCGCGGTTGTCCTGGTTGCAGCCGTCGTGGTGATCACACTCGGATTCCGGCACTCGCCGGCCGTCAATGCCGGAGCTGCCAGGTCCGGCGCAGCCCGAGGCCCGACGGCAAGCCGCCATCCGATCACCGCTGAAACTGCCGACCGGACGGCCGCCGTAACGTGGCTGACGAGCCAGGTCGGCCGCGACATCATCATTGCCTGCGACGCCGTCATCTGTTCCGATCTAGCGCAGCACGGGTTCCCGGCGGGCAACCTCAATGTGCTCCAGCCCACGGCGCCAGATCCTTATGGCTCCGAACTGGTCATTGCGACGGCCGGCGTCCGGAGCCAGTTCGGCAGTAGGCTCGCCGCCGTCTACGCGCCGGAGGTGATCGCCAGCTTCGGCAGCGGAGCCAACCGGATCGATGTCAGGCTCATAGCACCGCGCGGGCCGGCAGCGTTCCGGGCCGCGCTCCGCAGTGACCTGATGGCCAGGAAATCCTCGGGAGCTCAACTGCTCCGCAACCAGAGAATCCGGACCTCACCAACCGCTCGGGCGCAGCTAGCGGAAGGGCACGTCGACGAGCGACTTCTGACCATCATTGCGTTCATGGCTGCCGAGCAGCCGCTCGACATCGTGGACTTCGGCAGCATCGCACCCGGAGCAAGCACGTCAGTGCCGCTCCGCTTCGCCGACCTGGCCGTAACCAACGCGGCCGCCCATCTGACCAGGCCCGCCTACGAACGCGCTTTGATAGCACTGGCCCGCTCGGAGGTAGCGCCGTACGTTCCGCTCAGCGCCGGCCCGGTCCGTCTGGCAGACGGCCAGACTGTTCTGCGGATCGAGTTCGCCGCGCCGAGCCCGATGGGCCTCCCGTCCTGACATAGCCTCAGCCACTCGCGGCAAACCCCGGGCTACACGCGGCGGTATCCAGCGCAACCATCGAGCCGCTCGCAGACTCTCAGTGCTCGGAGGGTGACACATGGACCAGAACGATCAGCGCCGGCAATCCCGGCTGCTATCCCCGCTGGCGTCCCGGCGCGAGTTCCTCGCCGGCGCCGGCGCAGCCAGCCTGGCCGCGGCAGGTGCGGCCGTGACCACGCGAGCCCTGGCCGACACCAGGCAGCCGGCCACATCGGCAAGCCGTGGCGAGCGCGCATCTGCCGCATTGCAGGCCCGGCTTATCTCCGCAGCGGGCAAGCCCACCAGCGCGGACTGGGCCGCACTCACTCGCCGGCTGTCGACCCGCAAGCTCGTGCGGCCAGGCGAAAAAAGCTACCGGCAGGCGAAGCAGCTGTTCGAGCCGCAATTCGACGCGCTCCAGCCGGCCGGCGTTGCCTACTGCGCCAACTCAGGCGACGTCGCTGCCTGCCTGAGTTTCGTCAGGAAGTTCCGGCTGCCAGTTCGGGTTCGGTCCGGCGGGCACAGCTACGCCGGCTGGTCCAGTGTCACCGGCGGGCTGGTCGTGGACGTCTCCGCGATCCATCTCGTCCGCACGAGCAGCGACACCATCCGGGTCGGCTCGGGCACTGACCTGATTCACTTCTATTCCGAGCTCGCGGCTCGAGGACTGGCAGTACCGGGCGGGTCATGCCCGACGGTCGGCATTGCCGGCCTGGCGCTCGGCGGCGGGGTCGGCGTGCTATCCCGGCTGTACGGCTTAACCTGCGACAACATGACAGCGGTGCAGATCGTGACCGCTGATGGCAGCGTGCTGGACTGCGACCGGACGCGCAACAGCGACCTCTACTGGGCGTGCCGCGGCGGAGGCGGCGGCAACTTCGGGGTTGCCACCTCATTCACTTTCCGCACGCACCACCTGACCGAACTCTGCGTCTTCTACCTCAGCTGGCCCTGGTCGCGCGCGGCCCGGGTCGTCGGCGGCTGGCAGTCGTGGGCGCCGCACGCGCCCGACGCGCTGTGGGCCAACATGCACCTGTCGGCGGCGCCC
>DASXIA010000298.1:0-4110 GCA_036488155.1 Streptosporangiaceae bacterium
CCGCAGCCGCGCAAGCGGGAACCGCGCAAGGCCTGATGACGATCGACCTAGCTGACGCGCGCGCCGCGATCGCCTCCGCCCAAGGCGACCACGCTCACGTCGTTGCACTGGCCGAGCCGGTCCTGGATGGCATTGGCTCGCTGGCTGACCTGGAGCCGAGCTTGTTGTCGTTCTGGCCCGCCTACGCGCACGCACTCGCACAATCCGGGCGGCTCGCCGAAGCCGACCGCACACTACGGTTGTTCGAGAATCTCGCGCGGACCCGATCCCGCCGATCCTCGATCGCAGCGGCCAACCGGGTGCGCGGCTGCCTGGAGGGACTGCGAGGACAGCCCGAAGCAGCACGCGCCGCGTTTAATGACAGCATCGACCACCTGGCAGGCCTGTCCATGCCCTTCGAAGAAGGACTGACCCGGCTAGAGTACGGCAGGTTCCTGCGCCGTCACGGTCGGCGGCGGGCCGCCGTCGCCGAGATGAGCATCGCCCGCTCCCTGTTCGCTGAGCTGCGGGCCCAGCCGTTCATCGCACGCTGCGATACCGAACTCTGCAATAGTCCGCAAGCACCGGCGGCCGCCTTGCATGTTCCGCTGACCGCCAGGCAGCTTGCTGTTGCCACAGCGGTAGCCGCCGGCAAATCCAACCGCGAGGTCGCCGCGGAGTTCTACATCAGCCTCAAGACTGTCGAGTTCCACGTCAGCCAGATCCTCACCAGGCTCGGAGTCGACACCCGCACCGAGATTGCCGCCGCCCTGGCCGTGCCGACCGCAGCGCACCGGTCATGACTGAGCACACCACGCGTCACTATCATTCGCGCTATTCCACGAGGACCGAGTGAGGGCGCCTCATATCGCTACCTGCAGCGCAGCTCGCTGCTCTTCATCAGCCAGGTCCCGCAGTTCGTCCGGTATCGCACTAGCTGACCGCCGCCGGTAGAGGGTCTAGTTCATGCGGCGGCCGGGCCCACCTGAACACGCAAGCGTGGGGCGGTCGGCTCATCACGGTCCGAGGGATACTCCGAAGGATTCGCTTAGTGCCGCATCTGATACTGACGACCCTGCCACACCGGGCGTCGCGTGCCCTCGCACGGACTGCTTCGGCGAGGGCGAGCAGTCGGACCGCAGCTCCACTCTGCGGAACCGTGGGCAGCGCCGGAGCGTAAGCACGAGCGGTCGGCCCAGCTAGTCGGTAGCGTCACGTGCCGCAGAGAAGTCCGACATGACTAGGACGTGCTCGGGTATCGCTGCGGGGCACGTCCGTCGCGTCATGGTGGCTGGAGCAGCCAGTTCATCACGAAGGCCTGGTTCCGGGAGACCCGGGACCGGGCCAGCGTCAGAGGTGCACCGCAGTCACCGGTTCGTTAGCGCCGTCCTGGCTGGCACGCAAGGCAGCGCGCAGAAGGTTCTCGGCGGCATCGGCCTCTGCGCGGGCGATGATCGCGCTGGTGTGCGCCCAGTCGAGGTTGCCGAGACTGAGGGAGTCGTAGGCGACCTGGGCGTCGTGCGCTGCTTGCTCTAGCTGCCGCGCCGCTTCCTCTAAATCAACGCTGGTGCGACCAGTTTCTGAGATCGGCATGGTTCTCCTCCTCCAGGCTGCGCCCTACCCTGGGATGCCAGCGCTATGCGCGGCCGGCGATCCGCCCGGCAGCGTGCCTGAAGACCGTCTTGCTCACAGCGGCGGGGTGCCCGGCTGGAAGCTCCGCGCCAAGCGGTGTCGTTGGTCAGCGGAGAACGGGAGTCAGCAGGCACGCTCCTGCTCGCCTCCGCCGCAGACAGACTTCCTCTGGATCCGCTCGGACGCGCCCGGTCCTCGCGGTCAGAACGGTCCGGTGACCTGCCTAGTCGGCAAACATCAATCATGGCGGCGGCGTACGAACCCCGGTGACGCCTCAAGCATCTCGCGAAACGAGTCCTCTTGGCCGGGCGGCCCGGCTTGCTGCCCAGCTGATCGTCACACGCCGCGGGCAAGCCCAATGTAACCGTCGCGCTATGTACCTGCCGGCTGCCCCGCACTAATTTCAGGACAGGCTACCCGCAAGTAACTTCCGTGGCTGCCCTGACCTGGTCCGCCGCGAGAGAGGAGACACCGATGACGAGGCGCTCTGACGCGTTACTTCACACGTGGCGCCCCGTGCTGCTGGCCGTTCTGGTTCTCCTCACGGCGGCGGTGTCCCTGCTGCCGAGGCCGCAGCAGGCCGTTGCCACGGTGGTCACGCCGGCGGTCACGGCGACGAGTTGCTCGTCTGCCCCGGCGGGCGACGCCTTCTATGTGCCGCCGGACCCGCTGCCGGCCGGCCAGCACGGTGACATCATCTGGTGCCGGCCGGTGGCCTCGCCGGCGCCGGGCGCGGACGCCTGGCAGATCCTGTACCTGTCCGCGACCGTCTCTGGCGCTCCCGCCGCGGTGTCGGGGACCGTGCTCGTTCCCGCCGCCCCCTACCCGGGCACCCGGCCGGTCACCGCGTACGCGTCCGGCACCCAGGGGTGGGGAGATCAGTGCGCGCCGTCGCGCGAGATGCAGTCCGGCACCTACGACGAACAGTTCGCGGTGGACAACCTGCTGGCGCAGGGGTGGGCGGTGGCGGTCACCGACTATCCGGGGCTGGGCACGCGCGGGGATGAGACTTACGCGGTGGGCATCCCGGAGGGGTATGCGGTGCTCGACGCGCTCCGCGCCGCGACCCTGCTGCCCGGCGCGGGCCTGAGTACCGCCGCACCGATGGGGATCGAGGGGTACTCGCAAGGCGGCGGCGCGGCCGGCTGGGCTGCCCAGCTTCAGCCCCGCTACGCGCCGGGCCTGCGGCTGCAAGGCGTCGCTATGGGCGGCACGCCCGCGAACCTGCAGACGGTGGCCGCTAACCTCAACGGCTCGGCCTTCTTCGCGTTCCTCGGCGGCGCGGTGATCGGCTTCAACGCCGCCTACCCCTCGCTGGACCTGCTCAGCGACCTGACCCCGGCCGGCCGGGCCGCGCTGGCCCAGCTCGACACCATGTGCCAGGAGCAGGCCCTGGCGACCTACGCGGGCCAGCGGATCCAGGACTACACCGCCGGCGGGATCAACCCCATCGGCGAGCCCAGGTGGCAGCAGGTACTCGACGCCAACGACCTGGGCGCCATCAAGCCGCAGGTGCCGCTGCTGCAATACCACGGCCTGGCCGACGAGGTCATTCCCTGGCAGGTCGAAGCGGCGCTGCACAGCCAATGGTGCACGATGGGCGTCACCACCCTTTTCACCAGCTACCCCGGCGACCACGTCACCACCCAAGTCGAGGCCCAGTCCCAGGTAGCGACCTGGCTCAGTGCCCGGCTCGCTGGCACCCCCGCCCCCAGCAACTGCTAGCAGGCCCCATCACGCGACCACACGGCCTCTAACCGCCGTCCACGGTCGCCGTTCGGCAATGGCACCCGCCGCGCGCACGCTGACCGCTGCCGGTCGGCGGGCGGCGCGGTCATCCCGTGCTCGGCTGGCTGCGCCCGGTCGCGCTGCCTATCGGCCCGCAGGTGGCTAGCCGAGTCATTCAGCGGAATCCGCAAATCAGGCCCCGCGGGTGCTAGGGCGTGTTTAGGAAGTGAGACGTCTGATCCATTCGCCGATGGCGGCGATGCGGAAAGTGGCCTCATAGCGGACGGCGAGCTTGTCGTAGCGGGTGGCGACAGCGCGGTTGCGCCTGAGGCGGTTGATGCCGCATTCCACGGGTTGGCGCTGCTTGTACCGCTCGGGGGTCGAAGGCGGGGCCTGCCTCCTGAGCTGCCCTTCTTCTTCCCGCTGGAAAGTGAGAGAGGCCAGACATCGGCCTTCCTCTGGTGTAAGGCGACTTAGCGGTCCAGTCCTGACCGTTGACCGGCAAGCGATCGTGACTGGGTGTCTGCCAGGCGTCAAGGCGCTCGCGGACGCCGCTTGATACTGCATCCATGGTTGAGTTCCGTGTAGCGCAGTTCCAGGACGTCAGCGCTAGCAGCCATGGACCCCAAGGCCCTCCACCCTCCCAGGGAAATCCAGGCACTAGTCCAGCAGCACGCCAACCTCGTAGCCGTCGAGCACGGCGAGATCGCGGGTTTCCTGGCCATCAGGCCACGCCACCTTTATGAGCGCGACTCCATTGACCTGCTGCTT
>DASXIA010000369.1:0-10662 GCA_036488155.1 Streptosporangiaceae bacterium
CGCCCCGGTCGCGGCGTGCCTGGCGCCGACCCCTGGGGCGATGCCGGCCCAGGTGAACAGGTACTCGGTGACCAGTCCGGCCGTGCTCATCGTGGCCCAGAACACCGCGAGCAGCTTGAGGGTCAGCCGGGTCCCGTAGTAGCGGCGGTAGATCAGCAGCAGCGGCAGCGTGATGAGGTCGGCGAACACGAACGCGATCGTGCCGCCGAAAGTGATCCCCCCGGTCCACAGCGCGGCGGCGAGCGGGACGTTGCCGATTGAACAGACGAAGCTGATGACCGCCAGGAACGGGCCGAGGATCACGTTCTCGGCCACCGACCAGAACCCGTGCCCGGTCAGGAACAGCGACCGCCAGAAGCTGACCGGGACGGCGGCGTCGGCGAAGCCCGCCACGATGAACCCGACGACCAGTTCCTTGCGCAGCATGGTCAGGTCGCTGATCGTGTACCCGGCGGCGTCGGACCAGCCAGCCGGCGACCGGATCCTGGCGCGCCATGAGCCGGCCTCGTGCTGCGGCTCCGCGTCGCCGTTCCCGGCATGGCCGCCGCCTGCGTCCCGGCCGGCCCCGCCGGCGAGCGCGGTGCGGGCCGCTTCCTGCTCGTCCGGGCTTACCACCCGGGGCAGCACCAGGGTGAGCAGGGCGATCATCAGCGCGCCGCCGATGAATTCGGCCGCGGCGAACTGCCAGCCGATCAACAGCCACAGCACGATGCCCAGCTCGGCCACCAGGTTGGTGGAGGCGAACATGAACGTCTGCGCGGCGGTGAAGTCCGCGCCCCGGGCGAACAGCGTCTTGGCCAGCGCCGAGGCGGCGTAGGAGCAGGACGAGGAGATCGCCCCGAAGAACCCCGCGCGGGCGATGGTGGCGGGCCGGCGGTCGCCGAGCCCCCGCTGCATCTCCGCTCGGGAGACGAACGCCTGGACGGCGCCGGAAATGCCGAAGCCCAGCACCAGCGCCCACAGCGTCTGCCAGAACATGCCGCCGCCGTCGGCCAGGCTCCGGCCGATCGTGTCTAGAACATGCATGAGTGCTACCGGTCCCTGTCAGCAGGGTCGGGTGTGGTCCGCGCGTGGCCCTCGGTTCCCGCCGCATGCTGGCGGGCTCACGGGCGACGAGCGCGGTCCGGCCGGCCTACCCGGTGCCGCAGCCAGGCAAGCCGCTCCGGGGACGGTGCCGTACAAGCAGCTCCCGGCGGCTCCTGGCGCGCGCCATTACAAAAACTCAGAATACCATACCCCCCTAAGGTATCACCGCGTGGTGGCCGGTGGCCGGGTGATGGCGTAACGGCACTGCAGCCACGCCGACGGCGAGCCCCCGCAGGTACGGCACACCGAGTGATCAGCAACCGACACGACCACCACCCTGAACTGGGGCCAGTGACCATGCACGCCTCCCCGGGCACGCTGACGCTGCGCGCCGAAGCCCGCAACGAAGAAAACCTGAAGCGGCTCCAGGACCTCCTCACCACGCGCGCCTGGAGAAGGTCGGCAGGCGCGGCCACCTGGCAGTGAACTGGTAGGTGCCCGAAACGCCAGGCGACTCAGCAATGTCCCAGCCGGCATCAGGTACTCCAAGAGGGATGAAGCCACGGTCGGGAGTGATCTGTGTGCCGCCACGAGCACGGACGACTCGGTCGATCGACGTTCGTTAGCCGATGAGCGAGTGCGAGTCAAGGGGCTGCTGTGCCCGCGCTCAGGACCCTGAGTGTCGGCGGTTGTATCAGCGGACTGCGTGCCGCCGATTTTCTTATGGACCTACGCAGGAACCGGTTCCCGCATGCAGGAGGTCACGATGACAGTTCAGGGGGTCCACCATGGCTGATGCTGCTGATTCCGCGGACGTCCAGTCGGGCGTCGGCGCCAGCGCGCTGAGCTTTGCGGATGTGGGGGCATGGCAGGTACTGGCGTTCCATTCTGAGGTCCTTGCGGTGCACGCCGCGTTGCTGCCTAGCGGTGACGTGCTGTTCGCCGCGGGCTCGGGTAATAGCCTTACCCGCTTCCAGGCGCCGGATTTCGGCGATGTGACCAAGAAGATCTGGGTCAGCGTGGTCTGGGACCCGACGATCAGCCCGCCGCCGGGCAACGACACCAACTTCTTTCATCCCGCTACACCTCACGATAGTGCCGGGAAGGTTCTCGACTTCTTCTGCGGCGGGGAGACGTTCGTCCCTGACGGCGGGCTGCTATCAGCGGGCGGCACCCTTGCCTACCCTCATCCAGGCGCGGGTTTCACTGGCAGGCCGGACACCGTGGTGTTTCAACCCGCCACCGAACAGTGGGCGGCGCGCCGGCCGATGCAACACGGCCGCTGGTATCCCAGCCTGATCAGCCTTGGCGACGGCCGGGTGCTGGCCACCGCAGGGAAGTCTGAGACAGGACCGCGTAACACCAGCATCGAGACCTTCTTCCCCGGGTCGAATTCCTGGCAAGTCAGCAGAACGCCGCCGTCGTTCGGCGGACTGCCGACCTACGCACATCTGTATCTGCTCGCGGACGGTTCCATCTGCTATGCCGGCGGTCACATGGACGACGGACCGGCCAACGCGCTGCGCCTTGATCTGACCCGTGACCCGGTGGCCGTGACACCTCTACCGGGTCTGAGCCAGGTCAACGCCCGCGACCAGTGCGCCAGCGTGCTGCTCCCGCCCGCACAGGCACAGCGGGTCATGATCATGGGGGGTGCGTCCGGCGGCGGCGATGCCATCAACAACGTCGACATCGTCGACTTCTCCCAGCCGCATCCGGCGTATCGGCCAGCAGCTGCCCTGGCTCACGGCCGCAAGCACCTGAACGCGACCCTGCTCCCAGACCGGACCGTGCTAGTCACCGGCGGCTCCGGGAGAGGCGAGGACCCGACGCAGGCGACCAATCAAGCCGAGGTGTACGACCCCCAGACAGACACCTGGCAGACGATGGCGACGGCCTCGGTGACACGCATGTACCACTCGGTCGCCCTGCTACTGCCTGACGGCCGGGTGGTCACGGCCGGCGGCAACCCAAAGCAAGGCACGCACGTCCAGTGGGACGATGACCCCAACGAGGAAATGAGGCTGGAGATCTACTCTCCGCCCTACCTGTTCAAAGGCCCTCGTCCCGTGATCAGCGCAGTCAGGACCGAGTGGCGCTACGGACAGACCGTGAACATCTCCTCCCCCGACGCCGGGCACCTGCAGTGGGCCAGCCTGATCCGGCCCGGATCAACCACCCACTCGTTCAACACCAGCCAGCGGCTGGTCGACCTGCCCATCACAGCCCAGGCTGCGGGCAGCGTGCAGGTAGAAGTCCCGGCCAAACCGAACCTAGCCCCGCCCGGCTGGTACATGCTGTTCCTCACCAGCAACAACAGGGTTCCTTCGGTCGCCCGCTGGGTCCACCTGGCCAGAGCACCCCGTACGGCATTGCCGGGCAGCCCCTACAATCACGCCATTCTCGGCACTCCCACGCTTGCCGGCTACTGGCCCCTAGCGGAGGCCAGCGGGACGGTCGCTTATGACGTCCTCGGTGCCAACCACGGCAGCTACATCGGTCACCCCACGCTCGGAGCTCCCGGAGCCAGAGCCACAGCGACCGCGGTCCGCCTGAACGGCCTCGACCAATATGTGCTCTTGCCCCGGCTGATCGAAGACGACTTCAGCCTGGAGTTCTGGTTCAGATCCGGAGGCGGCACCGGCACGAACGTCACCCAGTGGTGGCAAGCTGCCGGGCTGCTCGACGGCGAAGTTCCAGGCACCGCCGCCGACTTCGGCACCTCGCTGGACGCCAGCGGCCAGGTGTGGGCGGGCACCGGCAATCCGGACACCTCAATCCGTTCCCAGAAAGGCCTGGCGGACGGCAAGTGGCATCACGTGGTATTCACCCGAAAGGAGTCGACCGGCGCCCTCACCCTCTTCGTCAACGGCGTGCAGGTGAGCGCCGGCCACGGAGGCAGCCAGCGTCTGACCTCAGCACCTGGCCTCCGCGCCGGCGTACTGCAAAGCGGCCGCAACTTCCTCGCCGCCAGCATCGCTGACCTCGCTGTCTACAACTCCGCCCTTCCCCCAGCCACCGTAAGCGCCCACTTCCACGCCCGGCCATAACCACTCCGAAGGCAAGGCGGAACGACGCCTGATCGCCGACGCCGCGGCGCGTCGTCGAGACGAAAGATGCTGAGCCGGCCGCCCTGCGCACCGAGACTGACAGGACTCCGGAGCGGCCCCGGAACCTTACCCAGGATGGAGTTCCAGACCACGCACTATTCCATCGCGCGACACACATAACTGGCTTATCTGAGCGTGCCCGCACCGATGAGCTGCATGAACGTCAGCCGACGGGAATTGGCGATATGCGTCGCCGGCTACCTGGGGATCTCCATGCGCTTTTCGAGCAAGCGCCGGCAGGCTATGGCTGGAGAATGAGGTCAATCTTGCCTCCACGGGCCTGGCGCCAGGAATCCGTCTCGGGACGCTGTCCTGGTGCGCATGGCGGCATCTGCGCGTATCGGAGCCACACCGCTTGTCGATCCCCCTGCGGGGATCGACAAGCGGTGTCGGCCTCGGCGTCTGTCCGGTGGCTAGCTGATGATCTTGTCGCAATAGGTTAGATCCGGGAAGACGCCGGTCGACGGGCAGGTTGCTGTCTGCGCGAACTGGTCCACGCCCCCGAGGTTGCTGGAGCCGACGCCGTAGTTGATCGCTCCGCCGTCCGACGAGAACCACGGGTAGATGCAGTACGGGCCGCCGTACGCCGTGCAGTCGGTGGGGCCGACGAATGAGTTGCCGAGCACCTCGGCCTTCCCACCGGTATCCGAGACCGCAGCCCAGTGCTGCTGGTGTGAGCCGTCCCCGAAGGTGACGTCGAAGATCCGGATCGGCTGGAAGCCGGCCCAGTTGTCGTTATTGAACGAGCCGCAGTTTGTCTGACCCGGAACGCAGAACGCGCCCGGAGTGGAACCGTACAGGTCCGAGTGGCCGATCTCCCAGACGAATGCCATCGGCGTGTCCCACACGCCGCCCCAGTCGAGCGCATTGCCGATCTCCTGCGTGCTGAACTCCGGAGTCAGCGGGCCGTCCTTCGGGCTGATGAGCACGAGCACGCTCGAAGTCTGTCCGCTCGTCTCGTCCGTGACCTGCTCCTGGTAGGGCGAGCTCGGGCCCGGCGCCCAGATGTGGACGTCGACGATGTCGAGCGCGTGCATGACGAACGCCGCCTTGCCCGCAGCGTCGATGAGCATCCCGTTGAACGCGGCCGGCTCGGCGATCTGCGATCCCTTCTTCGCCAGCGTCCAGACCGGCGAGCACGCCGTATAGACGTTGGGCGCGTGCACAAGAGAGAAGCTTCCGGTTGACCCGCAGTTCTTGGTGAAGGAGTCGGGATAGAACTGCAGCTCCAGGAATCCCTCCTGGCCGATCTTGTGCGGGTTCGAGTCCTTGACCGTACCTCCGAACCAGAACGCCGGCCCGACGCTCGATACCGGGAACGTCCCGTCTGCAGGCAGTTGCACGTGCCACGTGATGTTCTCCGCAGACCGCGACGCCGACGAGACCGGATCGAGCTCGGGTTCGTCGTGACCCGTGCACCCCGGCGTGTAGGCGTCGTACCAGTCCTCGCCCAAACCGCCAGGGACGTGCGCGAGACAGAAGGCCGCGCTCGCACCCGCTGTCCCCGAGATAGCAGTTTCTGCGCTGCTCCTCGTGCCCGCGACTGCGGCGGACATACTAAGCCCGAGCACGACCGCGGAGCATGCCGCAACTAAGGCAAACCTGGTTCTCGTCATCTGCTCTCCTCACGAGCGGTGCCGGCCCGGAGCCGTCACCAGGTATCGACGTGGAGCGGATCTGTCTGCTGAACTACACCAGCCCCGATATCCACGTCAAGCACCCACGATGCGCTGCCGCTGCTCGAGGGCAGCTGACCGGAGCAGTTTGGCGCTTGGCAGCTCACGAACCGATGATCGGGTGAGTTCGAATCCCGCCCCGTGGCCTAAAGCCAGCTGCACGAGGCTTCGCTTGCGCGGAACCGAAGCGCTAACCGCTATGGGACCGAGACGATCCAGGAGCCACGGCTGCACGGCGCCAACCGGCTGCATTGCGGAGGTGCGGTCTACACGGCGGAATTGCCGGCAGCGCCGAGGAAGCCGGAAAGGGTGTCGGCATCAGAAGTGGCGTCGCCGAAGGCGGAAACGTGCCGTTGCCCTGGCTATCCACTCTGATGAGCCAGTACCCGTTGCCATCTGCTGTGGCCGCGAAGCCCTTCACGCACATCAACCGGAGTCAGACGGCCGGGCGTGCCCGCTGCCTAGCTTCACTTGACGCGCGCCGGATTGATATCAGCATAATCATCTGGCCGCGGATCGAAGTTGATGGTGTCTCAGTTAACGACCTCTGCCGAAGCTCGCGTCAGCATTGACCCCAAGCCGTGCTTGTCTAATCGGCGCGGTTGCCCCGCATGGCCAGGGTGACCGAATGGTCCTGGCTGACGACTCGCTCGAAAATGGGGAGCAGCCAACTCCCCGCCTGATCCGTGACCAGGCCGAATGGCAGAGAATGTCAGCTCGCGGATTCTGCTGCGAGAAGGACCCGCGGGCGTAGGCAGGCGGAGGCCGGGGACGCGGTTGGCGTAGATCTGCCGGGCGGCCCGCCATGGATCTCGGGCCGTCGGCCCGCTGCGGTTTACGGCTCCCGTGCTCCTGACGCTTCCGCTTCCGCTTGTGCTTGTGCGATCAGAGGGCCGTACATCTCCGCGTAGTTGTCGTAGTTAAACGGGGCCTCAGGGTTCGCTCGGGCCTGCTCGTCGAGCATCTTGGCTTCGTCGCCAACGAGGATCCGCCACGCTCCGGATCGCACCCCGTCCAGGATGACGGCCGCCGCCTGCGCCGGGAGGAACCCTTGGTCCCGGAACGCGTCTTTGAGCCGCGGGATCGCCCGGCGCAGGTCATCGGCGGAGAAGTCTTCGGTCAGCAGGCCCATCCCGATGAGAATGGCCCGTCCGATATCGGGGATCTGTTCCAGCAGCTCGGCGTCGCTCAGTTGCTCCCACTCTGGCAGGCCAAGGGCGCGGCGGGAGTTCTCGGCGATGTCGGTGTTCACGACACCCGGCATGACCACGACGACCCGGACCTGCGGCGCATTGGAGCGCAGATCTTCGATGAGTGCTTCGGAGAAGCCCTTGATGGCGAAGTTCGACGTGCTGTAAGCGGTGATCGGCGGCGCGCCAGGGCCTGCTGTGGCCCAGAAACTGGCGACGCTACTGATGTTGACCAGGACGCCGTCGCCGCTGGCGATCAGCAGCGGCAGGAACGTGCGGGCGCAGAAATACACGCCCCCCCAGTTGATGGCGAAGGTGCGCTCCCACTCCTGGCGGGAGTCCTTGACGAAGCTGGCGCCGGCGAAGACGCCGGCGTTGGCGAAGACGAGGTCGACGTGATCGCTTGCGTGCTGCTCGAGCAGCTCGTCGCGGAACCGCAGGAACTGCGCCTCATCGGAGACGTCACAGACATGGCCGGTGACCCGGACACCGGGCGGAGCGGCCGCCCACGCTGTGGCTGCGGTGACCGCGACGGAGTCCGGATTCAGGTCGCACGCCGCGACCGAGCAGCCCTGCGCCGCGAGCTGGCGGACCAGCTC
The DNA here is from genome assembly GCA_036488155.1 of Streptosporangiaceae bacterium. Classification (GTDB taxonomy): domain Bacteria; phylum Actinomycetota; class Actinomycetes; order Streptosporangiales; family Streptosporangiaceae; genus JAJYUU01. The sequence goes on from DASXIA010000369.1 coordinate 7,602, forward strand.
GCGGCCTATCCCCGAACCCCCGCCGGTCACCACCGCGAGCTTGCCGGTAAACGAGTCCACGGCCATGATCATTACCTCCGGTACCGCTGGTCGTCAACGCTCCACGGCGCCTGCAGCTCCACGACCCGCCGGGATGCGTAGTTCATCTCCTGAACGGTCAGGCGGATCCGCTGGCACGCTTCCCGGAACCGCCCGCGGCCGGCCGGGGTGGCCGGCTCTGTCTTCTCGGCTCGGGTTGCCTCATGGGCGAGTTGTGCGGTCATTGCCTGCCTGTCTGCTGGGAACTGGCCGGCTTCCCGGCCTTCAGGGATAGGTTGGCCCGCCTCCCCGCCTCGGCGGCAGGGGTGGAATCACCCCTCTTGCCGCGCAGCCATGGCCGGGGTTGAATCACCCACACACCGCCCGCGGCGAGCGGCTGCCCGGCCGCGCAGGCTGCGCAAACCCGGGGCTGCGTCAGACCAGGCCGGCGCTGAGGGCCAGGCGAGTGAGGTCGGCGCGGCGCCGGCATCCGGTCTTATCGCGGATGCGGTCCAGGTGCGAGCTGACCGTGCGCACGCTGATGTGAAGCTGGCCGGCGATCTGCGCATCGGTGTGGCCGCGGGCGACCAGGGTGACCAGCTCCCGTTCCCGGGGGCTCAGCGCTTCCAGGCCAGGTGCCGCGGCCGGCGGCTGTGGGCTCGCAGCGGTGAGCATGAGAACGTACTCGGCCGCGGTGGCCAGGCTCATCGCCTTGCCGCGTTCCTCTGCCGCTTGCGTCTGAGCCGGCCCGAGCGCCTGCCGGGCTTCGCGCAGGGCTTCCTGCCGCTGGAACCAGCCCTCGGGCAGATCCGGATGCAACGGGGCCGAGAACCCCTCGCGCTCTGGCACGACCACCGCGGCCCATACCGTGACGGCCTCGGCGGAGCGCCCGGTCCGGGCGCACAGGTACCCGCAGCAGTCCAGGTCCTCGATCACCTTTCTGCGTACGCCGGTCCGCAGGGCGGTCTGGAGGGCTTCCCGCAAGTGCACGGCGGCGGCCGCGTAACGGCCTGAGGCCAGGTCGAGAACCACCATCTTCTCCAGCAGGTTCCCCAGACTCCAAAGGTCGCCCGCGTCCCGAGCGCGGGCCAGCCCGGCGGCGCACGTCCGCTCAGCAGCCGCCAGATCGCCGACCTCTATCAGCACGGTCGTCAGGGTGTGGCCGCACACCCGGGCCGTCGGGCCGTGCAGGCCGGCCGAGATGCGCTCCGCCTGCCTGGCCAGCTGCACGGCGCCGCTGCGGTCGCCGCCGACACAGGCGACCAGGCTCAGGACCGCCAGGGCCAGCGCCTCGGCAACCGGTTGATCACCGTCCCGCGCCAGGGCCAGGGATCGGCGCGCGTCGCCGGCCGCCTCGGCGATCCGTCCCAAGCCGAGCAACGTCGCCGACCGGCCGCTCAGGCACCTGGCCAGCAGCGGGAACGGCCCGCGGTCCCCGCAGGCGTCGCGGACCGCGGTGAAGTGGCGCAGCGCCCCGGCCGGATCAGCCGAATCCATTGACGCCTGACCGAGCCAGGTGTGGCCGGCGCACCACGCGTCGCTGCCCGCGGCGGCGCGGTCGACGGTCGCGCGCAGCAGCGGCACCTGACCCGCGAGCCGGCCACGGATCTGCCACCACCACGCCAGTGCCGCCGCCAGCCTCGGTGCCACGACGGCATCACGACCCGGGGCCGCATCGTGCTGCAGGGCCCAGTCCAGCGCCCGGCGCATCGTGGCGTCCTCGGCATCCAGCCACCGGGCAGCGGCCACCTCGCCGGTGCCGGCCGTCAGCCCCGACATGGCATCCTCGGCAACCCGCAACGCGTACCCGGCCAGCGCCGCCGCGACGGCGTCAGCCTCACCGGCCTCGGCCAGCAGCCCCGCCCCGTAAGCCTGCAGCGTCTCCAGCATCACGTACCGGGACCGGCCATCCGGGCCGGCCCGCGGCGGGACCAGCAGCGAGCAGTCCACAAGATGCAGCACAGCCGGCCTGGCGCCGGCCCCCGCGACCGCCTCGGCCCCCTCCAGCGTGAACGGCCCAGGGAACGCCGACACCGCACGGAACACCTGCTTTTCCGGTTCACCCAGCAGCCGGTAACTCCACTCCACGGTGGCCGCCAGCGACCGCTGCCGGGCCGCCGCGAGCCGGTCCCCTGTCTCCAGCAAAGTGAACCGGTCATCGATCCGGTCCAGCAGTTGCGCCACCCCCAGCGCCTCGACCCGGGCCGCAGCCAGCTCAATCGCCAGCGGCATCCCGTCCAGCCGCGCCACCAGCCGCGCCACCACCGGCGCGGTCTCCCCATCCAGCGCGAAGCTCGCGTCAGCCCGGCGGGCCCGGTCCGCGAACAGCGCAACCGCCTCCGACCCGTCACCATCCGCCGGATTACCCGGGTCGGGCAGCGTCAGCGGCCCCAGCCGGTACCGCGCCTCCCCGGCTATCCGCATCGGCTCCCGGGTGGTAGCCAGCACCCGCACATCGTCGGCGCCGAGCAGCAGCCTGCCGCACAGCTCCGCCGCCGCGCCGATCACCTGCTCGCAGTTATCCAGCACCAGCAACAACTGCCGCCGGGCCAGCACGTACGCCAGCGCGTCGGCCGCCGCCACCGAGGGCAGCTCCCGGATCCCCAACGCCGCCGCCACCGCGGCAGCCACCTGCGCCGGATCCCCCACCGCCGCCAGCTCCGCCAGCCACACCCCGTCAGCGAACCGGCCGGCCACCCGCCTGGCCACCTCGCCGGCCAGCCGCGTCTTCCCGGCACCGCCGGGCCCGGTCAGCGTCACCAGCCGGTACTGCGCCAGCTGGCCAGCGACCTCGGCCACCACCGAAGCGCGGCCCACGAAACTGGTCAGCGCAGCCGGAAAGCCGTGCTTGCTTCCCGCCGCGTCAATCACCACAGACCGCTCCACAGCGGTCACCATAACCGCGCCTCACCGTCGCGGTACAGCTGGGAGCCGCCGCTCAGGATGCCCACGACGGCGACGCTCAGCCCCCGACTTCTGCGCCGGGCCCGCACTCATAGTGACCTGATCTGAACGGAGGCCAACGTCTACCGCGGGAGCGCCA
>DASXIA010000378.1:0-12422 GCA_036488155.1 Streptosporangiaceae bacterium
CTATCGGCTCGGTCGCGGCCGGCGGCCTTCTCATTCTCGCCAACCGGCTGATGAACTTCCTCGGGCCAGTGACCGGCGTGCCGCCGGTTTTGCACGGAATCTGGACTCCGGCCGGAGGCGGGGCGCTTGCGCTGGTCGTGGTCGGTGTCGGCATCGCCTGGGTGCTGTACGGGCGTCGCGAGGTACCGGTGACGGCGCCAGCGGGCAGCCTCGTGACGATCGCGGCGCGTAAGGACTTGTACGGCGACGCCATTAACGAGGGACTGCTGATGCGGCCCGGCCAGTGGCTGACCCGGCTGTCGGTGTACTTCGATAATCGCGGCGTGGACGGACTGGTCAATACCATCGCCGCCGCGTTCGGCGGGTCGTCGGGGCGGATGCGCAAGGTGCAGACGGGCTTCGTCCGCTCGTATGCGCTGTCCATGCTGGTCGGAGCCGTGCTGCTGGTTGGCACGTTCCTGCTGGTGCGCCTGTAGATAACGGTGAGGCTGCCAAACTGATGAGCACATTCCCCTGGCTGACGGTAACGGGCGCGATCCCGCTGGTCGGCGCGATCGTGATCGCGCTGACGCCCGGCAGGTCGGCGCCGGGTAGCCCGGCCGACCGGCGCGCGCGCGACCTGCTGGTCAAGCGGATCGCCCTGGTTTTCTCGCTGATCACGCTCGCGCTGACCATCGTGATAGCGGTGAAGTTCAAGGCCGGCGGCCCGCGCTTCCAGTTCCAGCAGGTCTACCAGTGGATCCCGCAGTTCGGCGTGCACTATGCCGTCGGAGTGGACGGCATCGCGCTGGTGCTGATCCTGATGTCCACGGTGCTGATGCCAGTAGTCGTGCTGGCGTCCTGGAATGACGTGGAGGACGTCACCGCCACCCTGGCTGCCAGCATTGACGAACGGCCCGCGGCAGCAGGCGCCCGGGCGCCGCGGACGCGAAGCGCTAAGTCGTACTTCGCGATGATGCTGGTGCTCGAGACGATGATGATCGGCGTCTTCGCCGCCACCGACGTCTTCTTGTTCTACGTGTTCTTCGAGGCCATGCTCGTGCCGATGTACTTCATGATCGGCAGCTACGGTGTGGGCCAGCGGCAGTACGCGGCAGTCAAGTTCCTGCTCTACAGCCTGCTGGGCGGCTTGCTCATGCTCGTCGCGGTGATCGCGCTCTACGTCTACTCGACGACCGGCGGGCACCAGGGCACCTTCTTGTTCACTCAGCTGAGCCACCTGGCGCTGAGTCACACCACGCAGGACTGGCTGTTCCTCGGCTTCTTCGTGGCGTTCGCGATCAAGGCTCCGCTCTGGCCGTTCCATACCTGGCTGCCTGACGCGGCCACGTCGGCGCAACCAGGCGCCGCGGTGCTGCTGGTCGGCGTGCTGGACAAGGTCGGCACGTTCGGCATGATCCGGTACTGCCTGGACCTGTTCCCGTCCGCCGCGCACTTCTTTACGCCGCTGGTGATCGTCCTGTCGGTGGTGGGCGTCTTGTACGGCGCTATCGTGGCGATCGGTCAGGCCGACATCAAGCGACTGATCGCCTATACCTCGGTCTCTCACATGGGACTGATCACGCTCGGCATCTTCGCTATGACCAGCCAGGGACAGACCGGCGCCACGCTGTACATGGTCAACCACGGCTTCGCCACCGGCGCGCTATTCCTGCTAGCCGGATTCATGGTCAGCAGGCGCGGTTCGCACCTCATCGCCGACTACGGCGGCGTGCAGAAGGTAGCCCCGAAGCTGGCCGGACTGTTCCTGGTCGCAGGCCTGGCCGGCCTGGCACTGCCGGGCCTGTCGACGTTCGTCAGCGAGTTCCTGGTCTTGGTCGGTACCTTCACCAGGTATGAGGCGGCCGCGATCCTCGCCACGGCCGGCATCATCCTTGCCGCGATCTACATCCTGTGGATGTACCAGCGGACAATGACCGGGCCGGTGCGTCCGGAAGTGGCGCACATGCCGGACCTTAAGGCGCGCGAGCTCTGGGCGGTTGGCCCGCTGATCGCGGTGATCGTCGTCCTTGGCGTCTACCCCAAGCCGGTTCTGGACATCATCAACCCGGCCGTGCACAGCACGCTGGTCGGCGTGCACAGCAGCGACCCCGTTCCGCCGCATCCGGCTAGTTCCCCGGCCCGGCCAGCTAGTACGACCAGCACAGCAAACAAGACGAGCACAGCCGGGACCACCAGCCTGGTCCATCATCAGCATGGTCAGCGCAGCAGACAGACACACCGCAAGCAAGGGAGCTCGGCGTGACCGGGATCGTCGCGGCGACCGCACCGACAATCGCCACCCCGCACATCGAGTGGAGCCTGCTCTCCCCGATGCTGCTGGTCTTTGCGGCGGCACTGGCCGGAGTGCTCATCGAAGCGTTCGCCCCCAGGGACCTGCGACGGCCGATGCACGTCGCCCTGACGCTCGGCAGCCTGGCCGGTGCGTTCGCGCTAACCGTGGTGCTGGCAGCCACGAGCTCGATCTTCGCCGCCGGTAAGACCGGCGCCGTGGCCGCGATCGGGACAGTCGGAGTGGACCGGCCGACGCTGTTCATCCAGGCCACCGTCCTGATCCTGGCCTTCGTCAGCGTGCTGCTGATCGCCGAGTCATCCCACGAGGTCAGCGCGTTCACGCCGCAGGCTGCCGCGGTTCCCGGCAGCGCCGAGGAACGCGAGGGCCTGCTGGCCGGACTGTCACACACCGAGGTGTACCCGCTGACGCTGTTCGCTGTCGGAGGCATGCTGCTGTTCCCGGCCGCCAACGACCTGCTGACGATGTTCATCGCGCTCGAGGTGCTGTCGCTGCCGCTCTACCTGCTGTGCGGCCTGGCCAGGCGCCGCCGGCTGCTGTCGCAGGAAGCCGCGATGAAGTACTTCCTGCTGGGCGCGTTCTCATCGGCGATCTTCCTGTTCGGCATCGCGATGCTGTACGGGTACGCGGGCTCGGTCCGGCTGTCGGCGATCGCCACCGCCGCGCAGAGCGGACTCGCGTCGTCAACGCTGCTCTACGCCGGCATCGCGCTGCTCGGCGTCGGCCTGCTGTTCAAGATTGGCGCTGTGCCCTTCCAGGCGTGGAAGCCCGACGTATACCAGGGCTCGCCAACGCCGATCACCGCGCTGATGGCGTCATGCACGCTAGTCTCAGCGTTCGGTGCGCTGCTGCGCGTGTTTTATGTCGCCTTCGGCCAGCTGACCTGGGACTGGCGGCCAGCGATGTGGGCCGTGGCTATCGTGACCATGCTGGTCGGCTCGGTGATCGCGATCACCCAGACCGACGTGAAGCGGCTGCTGGCGTACTCGTCGATCGCGCAGGCCGGCTACATCCTGACCGGCGTGATTGCCGCCAACACGGCCGGCCTGTCCGGCAGTCTGTTCTACCTGGCGGCGTACGGCTTCGCCACCATCGGCGCGTTCGCGATCGTCACCCTCGTCCGCGACCGGGCCGGGGAAGCGGCCCACATGTCGAGCTGGGCTGGCCTCGGGAAGCGGTCGCCGCTCGTCGCCGGCGTTTTCGCCCTGTTCCTGATCGCCTTTGCCGGTATCCCGCTGACCAGCGGATTCACCGGTAAGTTCGCGGTCTTCCGGGCGGCAATCCAGGGCGGCGCGCTGCCGCTTGTGATCATCGGCGTGATCAGCAGCGCCATCCTGGCGTTCCCGTACGTCCGGGTGATCGTGCTGATGTTCTTCAGCGAGCCGGCCACCGAGGGGCCAGTTGTCGTACGCCCGAGCGCTTACACCGGGCTGGCAGTGGCCATCGGGGCGGCTGCCACCGTCGTCCTTGGCATCATCCCGCAGCCGCTGCTCAGCCTGGCCAATCATGCCGCCAGCCAGCTATTCGTGCGCTAACCCTGAGTGGCCGGTCGGCGCTCGCCCGCGCCCGGGCACGTGCCGTTGCGCGTACCTGGCAGGTGCTGAAGCCAGCCACGTCGTCGACGTGCCCTGAGGCCGGCTGCGAGCAGCGCTAGCTGCGGGCGCGCACGTCCCCGCTATGCTTGCCCTGCTGATCCGATAGGAATGAGCCGATACGAGATGCGCGGTGGTCGGTCACTACCAGCTATCTGCATATCTTCGGGAAGGCTGGAGGATAGCCTCAGTTATGAATGGCCTGCCAGCGGTCCCGGCGGGCCCATGAGGGGACGCACGTGATTGCCGCTATTCCGATGGAACTCACCGACGCAGCGCTCGCGTCCGACGTCGTGGACGGACTCGCGCGCGTCGAGGACGGCCTGCGGGCTGCTGCCAAGGCTCAGCATGCCGTGCTGACCGACGCTGCCGAGCACCTGATGGAGGCGGGCGGCAAGCGCTTCAGGCCGACGCTGGTGCTGCTGGCCGGGCAGTTCGGCGATCCACGGGACTCGCGTATCGTGCCGGCGGCAGTCGCTGTCGAACTGACACACCTGGCCACGCTCTATCACGATGACGTCATGGACGAGGCCGATGTGCGGCGTGGCAGCGCCAGCGCCAACTCCCGGTGGGGCAACACGGTTGCGATCCTGACCGGGGACTACCTGTTCGCCCGCGCTTCCGAGATCCTGGCTGATCTGGGCACCGAAGCCATCAGGATCCAGGCAGAGACATTCGCGCGGCTGGTCAACGGCCAGATCGCGGAAACGGTCGGCTGCCAGCCGGGCGAGGATCCCCTTCACCACTACCTCGGCGTGGTCACCGAGAAGACGGCGTCCCTGTTCGCCACGGCCGGCCGATTCGGCGCCATGTTCTCTGGCGCGCCAGATAGTGTGATCGAGCGGATCACGCCCGCGTGCGCAGCCATCGGCGTGGCCTTCCAGCTCTCCGATGACATCCTCGACGTGGCAAGCGAGTCCGCTCAGTCCGGTAAGACGCCGGGAACCGACCTTAGGGAAGGCGTGCGGACGCTGCCGATGCTGCACGCGCTCCGGTCAGCTGGCCCGGCGGACGGCAGGCTGGTCGAACTGCTCAGCATGCCTGAGCTGACCGACCCGGCGTTGCACTCCGAAGCGCTCAGCCTGCTCCGCGAGCACCCGGCCATGGCGATGGCCAGGGCGGACACCAGGCAATGGGCAGAGCGGGCCAGGGAGCAGATCCTGAGTCTGCCAGAGGTCCCTGCCAGGGCGGCATTCGAAGCGCTCTGCGAGTTCGTCGTCGAACGGACGGGGTAGGCAGGGACCAGGCAGGCTCTACCTGCCGCGACTGGGCGAGGGGACCGCCAGTCGGCAAATTATGCCGGGAACGACCGGGTTTGCGTCATCGGGGATCAAGGGGCCAGCAATTATGGGCATGCCTGCCAGGGCTTTCACGGTCGGCCTGGTCGGCTGCGCAGCTCTCGCGCTGGCCGGCTGCGATGCTAGCGGTTCCGGCGGGACCAGCGCGGCTAGCAGCTCGATGAGCAGGCCGCCTGGGGAGCCGAGCGCCGAAAGCCTGACCAGCGCGATGCAGAATTCGGTTCGCAGCGCGAGCGGCGTGCACGTTTCTGGTCAGCTAACGCGGGATGGCGTGCCACTTGGCGTCGATCTGGACGTCACAAGGAGCGGTGACGCGGCTGGCACCATCAGCCAGCACCGGACGCCTCTGCACGTCGTCGCGGCGAGCAGCAAGATCTATATAGAGGTGACGCCCGCGTTCCTGCGTGAGGCCAGCATGCCGGCGGCAGCGTGCGCCACGGCCTGCGGCAAGTGGATCGAACTCACCAGTGGGGCGGCCAGCCAGCTGACTGGCGACTTCAGCATGCAGAAGCTGCTGAGTCCGCTGATCTTGGACCAGGCACCGAAGCTGACCGTGGCCGGGAGCACGACGGTGCACGGGCACCCAGCCTGGGTCCTGCGCGCTGGCGACGGCAGCACCGTGGCGGTCAGTGCCGCTGCCCAGCACTATCCGCTCGCGGCCAGCAGCGGCAGGAGCCCGCATCGGGTCGTGACCTTCTCGCAGTGGGATTCGGTGCCCGCGCCGAAACCGCCGCCGGTCAGCCAGTTGCTTCACCTGAATGGCGGCTAGCTGCTCAGCTGACCGGCCGGCACGCGGGCGTTCCCGGCTTGATCTCGCGGGGAACACGGCGCCGCCTCCGGTGGTTGTGCCTGCCGGACCGAGGGAGGACCTGTGAGTATTTTCGGCTTCCACAAGACGCAGATGGCGACGGCGGAGGATGCCCTTCCCGGCCGGAGCACCGCGATGGCTGTGCCCGACCGGCACGAAGTGCTCGGAACGCCGTTGCTGCCGCCCTACCCGGCAGGCACCCAGATCGCCGAGTTCGCGCTTGGCTGCTTCTGGGGCGCTGAGAAGAACTTCTGGCAGACGCCAGGCGTGGTCTCCACTGCTGTCGGATATGAAGGCGGCTTCACCCCGAACCCGACGTACGAGGAAGTCTGCAGTGGCCGCAGCGGGCACGCCGAGTCAGTCCGCGTCGTGTTCGACCCCGCGAAGATCAGCTTCGGCGAGTTGCTGCGGGTCTTCTGGGAGTCGCACAACCCCACGCAGGGCATGCGCCAGGGCAACGACGTCGGCACTCAGTACCGGTCGGCGATCTTCTACCACTCGCCGGAGCAGCAGGCCGAGGCTGAGGCCTCACGCGCGGCCTACCAGAAGCGGCTGACCGACGCCGGCTACGGCGAGATCACCACGCAGATTGTGCCGGCTGGCGAGTTCTACTTCGCCGAGGATTATCACCAGCAGTACCTCAGCGAGGCCAAGAACCCGTACGGGTACTGCCCCGATCACGGCACCGGCGTGTCTTGCCCGATCGGTGTCGTCACGGCTAGCGGCCCAGTTCAGGGCGTGAAGCCGGAGAAGTGATCCTTGCCACGGGCGGCCGACACTTCTGGTCGGTCGCCCGTTGGCGTGCTAATCGAGGAGCTTCAGGAACTCGTCCGATCACGGAACTGGGGTCTCCTGCCCGGTTGGCATCCTTCCGGCCTAGATGACACCACGGGCGCCTGATGGCTACCGACATGGATTGCGGTCATCAGGGCAGGCCACCTATTGGCGGCTCTGGTTCAGGTGGGGGAAAGGATCGTCTGGCATCTCAACCGCCAGGGCCCGGCATAGGGGCGCCCAGCCGTCGCGGATATCGAATTCGATGAGCCGGTCTGGTGCACATCTCGTCCTGACTTCTTGATTGTGCCGCTGGTAGCAGGCGATAGCGTGCTCTCGATCGAGGACCCGTTCCCATCCGCCGAATTCTCTGTCCCACATGTAGCTGAGCAACTGGGCCATGGGCCGTGGACCGACATCTTGTCCCGGCGCGGTCCAGCTGTGGATCGATATGCGCACACTGTCATACCAGGCGCCCGGGTCCCGGACAGTCAAGACCACCGGTGCCGTAGGCCACAGGGCTGCGAGCTCTTCCCATTCCCAGCATCCGGGCCAGTCGACCGTTGACTGCCAGTCGCGAAGGGCCGTCCGCCAGTCAACGGAACCACCCTCATGGTGATGGTTCCAGAGGGCAGCCAGGGCGGGGTGCGACCATAGTTCCTGCATCTGGAGGCACGGGCCGTATCCGAGGCGGTCCAGTGCGGCCGCTAGCGACGTCGTCCCAGTCCGGCCCCAGCCTGCTCCGATCACCTGCATAGAACTAACTATGGGGCAAGCCGGCCGCGAAGGCATGTGGCCACAAAAATGTGGTACATTCACGCCATGGCTGCGGACACGAATGCGGTTGGTCTGCGGGACCTGCGGCATCACACCAGTGAGGTGCTGGCGCGGGTCCGGCATGGCGAGACCATCGATATCACGGAGCACGGTCGGCTGATCGCGCGGATCGTCCCGGTGGGGCAGCGTGAGCCAACACCGATCCTGTCGCGGCTCGTCGCGTCCGGTCGGGCGGTTCTCGCGCAGCGGCCTGGCTACCGGCCGCGGATGCGGCCAGGTGACGGAACTGACCGGCTCTCCCGGGCGCTGGCGGAACTCCGTGATGAGGAACGCTAGTGAGCCTTTATTACGCCGACACCTCGGCGGTGATCAAGCTTCTGACCGAAGAAACCGATTCAAGGGCGTTCGCCACGTTCTATGACGCTCACGATGACGCCGAGTGGGTCAGTTCGGCGCTGCTTCGCATCGAACTGGCGCGCGCGGTTCTCCGGGCCGTCCCAGCTTTGTTGCCCGACGCCCGCGAACTGCTGCTCGCGTTCTCTTACATCGCGATCGACGACGAAATCGTGGACGGTGCGATGAATGAGCCTGATCGCGGACTCCGTTCGCTGGACGCAATCCACCTGGCGACCGCGCGGATGCTGGCGCCAGAACTTGATGGCTTGCTCACCTACGATGACCGGCTCAGTAAGGCTGCGACTGATGCGGGTCTGCCCGTTGTGTCGCCGCGGGATTAAGCAGCCTGACAAATCGGGCGCGCACCATGATCCGGGAGAGTTGTGCATGCTCCCCGCGGTGGATAAGTCTCCCGGATCATGACGGAATGCTCGGTTCGGCGTCGGGTAAGGGATGCTTCTACTCCGGTGGAGGCAGCGATGGCGACTGACACGGCTAGCGATGCGGATATCCGCAGTCTGATCCCGGCCCGGATCGACCGACTGCCGTGGTCACGGTTCCACACCAGGCTGGTGATCGCGCTCGGGGTGGCCTGGGTGCTGGACGGACTCGAGATCACGATCGCCAGCAACGTCGGACCGCTCCTGACGCAGAAAAGCACTCTCGGCCTCTCGGCCAGTTCCGTCGCCGACATCGCGACCTGGTACCTCATTGGCGAGGTGATCGGCGCGCTGGTCTTCGGGCGGTTGTCCGACAAACTAGGTCGACGGAACCTCTTTATGGTGACGCTGGGCGTCTACCTCATCGGCAGCGGCCTCACCGCGGCGACGCCGGCCGGGGGCAAGTGGTTCATCTTCCTGTACGCGACTCGGATTGTCGCCGGCATGGGCATCGGCGGCGAGTACGCCGCTATCAACTCCGCGATCGATGAGCTGATCCCGGCGCGCTACCGGGGCCGAGTCGATATAGCTGTCAACGGAACCTACTGGGGCGGAGCGATCATCGGCACGATCGTGACCCTTTCCCTGCTCAATAACATAGCTCCCGACACCGCCTGGCGGATCGCGTTCGTCGCCGGACCGGTACTGGCCCTAGTGATCATCTTCGTCAGGCGCAACCTGCCGGAGAGCCCGCGATGGCAGATCATGCACGGCAGGGAACAGGCGGCCGAAGCCTCGATCGCGCAGATCGAAAGCGATGTCAAGGCTACGAAGGGCCAATTGGCGCCGGTCGGTGACGATAGGGCCATCGATATCGTCCCGACACAGCAGATCGGGTACCTACCGCTTCTGCGGGTGCTGTTCGCGCGATACCCAGGCCGCGCGGTCCTGGGCGCGGCGCTGATGATCACCCAGTCGTTCCTGTATAACTCGATCTTCTTCACCTACGGCCTGGTGCTGGAGTTCTTCTTCCACGTCAACCCCAAGGACACCGGCTGGTACTTCCTTGCGTTCGCGGTCGGCAACCTGGCAGGCCCGCTGACCATCGGGCGGCTATTCGACACGATCGGCCGCCGGAAGATGATTGCGGGCACCTACCTAATGTCGGGCGTCCTTCTGGTGATTACCGCCCAGCTGTTCAAGGCGGGCACGCTGAACGCGACCACGCAGACTCTCTGCTGGGTGGTGATCTTCTTCTTCGCATCAGCGGGCGCGAGCGCCGGCTACCTGACCGTCAGCGAGATCTTCCCGCTGGAGGTCCGGGCGAAGGCAATCGCCGTGTTCTTCGCCATTGCCCAATGCTTCGGATTCCTGGGCACGCACTTGTACGGGCACCTGATCGGCACCGGCAAGGATCCGAACGCCCTGTACTGGGGATACATGATCGGCGCAGGCGCGATGATTCTTGGCGGGCTGGTGGCGGCCTTCCTTGGCGTCGATGCGGAAGGCAAGTCGCTGGAGGACGTTGCGCGCCCGCTCTCGGTCATCGCCAAGCCGGCCCAGGCGATTTTCCGTACTGGCGGCCAGCCTCCGCCCCGGACGACCTAGCCGCGGGCAGTCGCCACCGGACCGTGCTTGCGGGCCCGGTAGGCAGCCACGTGCAGCCGGTTGCCGCAGGTTCGGCTGTCGCAGTAGCGGCGCGACCGGTTCTTCGAGAAATCCACGAACACCGCGCGGCACGTGGGCGACTCGCAGCTGCGGATCCGGCCCGCTTCGCCCGCGACCACCAGCCAGGCCAGCCCCATGGCGAAATGCGCAGCCATCCGGTCGGCTAGCGGCGCTGTCGGCCTGGACACGTGCAGGTGCGGGCCGCGCCCGTCGTGCGCGACGACCTGCGGGCTGGCGCCTGTCTCGGATAGCAGGGCATTGATCTGGTCAATGGCCGCCGTCTCGTGTCCCGCCTCGCAGTTCGCCACGATCGAGTCCAGCCGTGCCCGGTGCCGCCGCGCTCTGGCAAGGTCGGCGGCCTTGCCCCGGACGCCGGCGAACGCGTACCTGTCCGCCATCTCCTGCAGGTCAGCGAGCTTGGCAAGCCCCTCGCCCGCAGCCGACCTGCCAGTGTTGATCAGCTCCACGCAGCCGGTCATGGCCTCCAGCTGGTCAGCATCAAAATGACTTTGACTCCTGTCGCCCACGGCCCGTAGGGTTGTGCTCATGTCAGCACCGTACGGCAGAACGGTCATGACCGGCAACGGCCGAGTGACCGGGCGGCCGGTGCTGACCGCGACGCTCGGTGCAGCTTGCATCTCGTCATCAGCCATCCTGGTGACGCTTGCGCATGTCGGTGCGATCACCACCGCCTTCTTTCGCTGCGCGCTCGCCCTGCCGGTCCTTGTGCCGCTCGCCGTGCTCGAACAACGCCGGCTCGGGCCCCGCCCGGCCGCTAGCCGGGGTTACGCGATGCTGGCCGGCTTGTTCCTCACCATCGACCTAGTGCTGTGGAATCACGCGATCAGCGACGTTGGCGCCGGCGTGGCCACTGTGCTCGGCAACCTGCAGGTGCTGTTCGTGGGCGTCTTCGCATGGCTAGTGATGCGCGAACGGCCGGGCCGCCGCTTCCTCGTCATGCTGCCTGTGGTGCTGGCGGGCGTGGTGCTGGTGTCCGGAATGCTCGGCGGCCACGCCGCAGGGTTGCATCCCATGGCCGGAATCGGATTCGGTGTCGCCACATCAGCGGCATACGCCTGTTTCCTGCTCATACTGCGCACGACTTCCGGCCAGGCGCCCCACGTCGCGGGGCAACTGGCCGATGCGACGGTCGGCGCAACAGCGGGCGCCGCAGTACTCGGGCTGATCATCGGCGGCCTGCAGGTGGACATCCCCTGGCCATCGTTCGGCTGGCTGCTGATTCTCGCGTTGCTCAGCCAGACAATCGGCTGGCTGCTGATCACCTCCGCATTGCCCCGGCTACCTGCCGCGATCTCGTCGCTCTTGCTTCTCCTGCAGCCTGCTGCAGCACTGGTGCTCGCCGACATCGTGCTCAGCGAGCGGCCGACGCTTATCCAGGTTGGCGGGGCCGTGATGGTGTGCGTGGGGGTCCTGTTTGTCGCCAGGGCACCCGCGCGGGCCAGTGGAGCGGCGCCGGCCAGCACAGCTGCGCGGCCGCGGCGGCACCAGTCGCCCGTGGGGCCGGCGAGCCGGGTGCCAGCCGTCCGGGAGCATGCCAGCGTGGAGTCCGAGCTGTGCGCCATCAGTCCGGCCGGGATTCAGCTGCGCACGGAGAACAGCACGTAGCCATAGCTAAGCCCGGTGGCTGCCGGGTGGCGGCGGAGCCAAGCCGTCGCCACCTCGGCCGGGAACTCGATATGCAGCACGGCGGCGAGGTCTGCGTGGCTGGCAAAACGCAGCTCTGACCGAACTTCGTGCCTGGCTGCTCCCCGGTCCCGCCACCAGGCGTCGACGGCGGCGGCGGTCTGCCGCGGGGGCCGGACCGCCGCCGCGGCCAGCAGCAGCGCGAACTCGCCCCAGCGGTAGTCGTTGTCGACTGCTACCAGGTGCCCGCTGGGACGCAGCACCCGCAGCACTTCTGCCAGCCCCGCATCCGTGCCTGGCGGAAAGAAATAGGCGAACCGCGCGTGCACCACGTCCACGCTCGCATCGGGCAGCGGGATATGCTCGGCCGACCCGGTCAGTACCTCGATGTTGGCAAGATCCCGGGCCACCCGGGCGGCCGCAGCGCGCAATACCGGGTCGGGCTCGATCCCGATTACCCGCGCCGCCTGCTCCGCATAGCGCCGCAGCCAGTATCCGGTGCCGCAACCTAGGTCGACGATGGTGCGGCCGGCCCACGGCGCGATCGTCCGCATCGCGGTCAGGACGTGCCCGGCACGGTCGAGCGCCTCGTTCTCAAGTTGATAACTGGCCGGGTGCCCGCCGATGTTCGGCGCGAACCGCCAGTCAGGGAAAGGTGCGAGGTCGTCAGCTACGTGTGGCACGTCGCATTCTAAATGGATGACTCCATGATCAATGTTGATCCAGGGGGGCGATGGCCCCGGCGGATCAACATCGATCATGGAGCTGCGCCAGTTCGGTCAGCCGCCCGGT
>DASXIA010000387.1:0-2330 GCA_036488155.1 Streptosporangiaceae bacterium
GAGCAGGAACCCGCCAGCGATCAGCGCGACCGCGCCGTCGTTGAGCAGCAGTCGCGGGTTGCCGAAAAACGGGTTCTGGTCGCCCATGGACCAGTGGAAGTCGGTCAGGTACTCGACGAGGCCGAGGATGAGGACCAGGCCGGCAATGGCGGATGTGGTGAGCGCGAGCCGCCTCATGCAAGTTCTCCTTCCGAGGGCAGGCTGTCGGAACCAGCGGTGTCCTGGGCCGTCGTGGCGGCAGCGGGCTCGGCGAATGGGTCGGGCGCGTCGGCGGCCCTGGCCCGGCGTGCTCCGAGCGAGGGGATCACGGCTCGGGCGACGCGCAGCGCGAGAGTCGCGCTGATCGCGGCCTCGACGGCGTTGGGGATCCAGTTCGACCAGGTGTCCGTCCACATCTGGTACCAGGTGTAGTACTGCGAGTTCAGGTACGGATCGAACGTCCAGTCGGTGAGGAACGCGTTCGGGCCCCCGCGCAACCCCCCGATCATGAAGCCGTCGATGATCATCGCCAGGACAGTTGCGTCGGACGCGTAGACCCGGCCGCGCCTGGCCACGATGTACAGGTCGCAGAAAACGCCCTGGGTGAGGCCGTCGGTCCAGTCCAGCGCGCCGTGCCCGCTGCCGAACAGCAACTGCGCGAGCAGGTAGTTGACGAACACCATCGCCGTGACGCAGCCGGGCTTGCGCACCAGCGCGACGCCGACCATGAGCAAGAACATGTATGGCAGGTCATGGGCCTGGACCAGGTCCATTCCCGGGATTCGCTCGATGACCGGGCTGACGAACTGATCACCGATGACGTTGTCGTAGACCTCAAGCAGCACGCCCATGGCGGCGATGATGAGGATGTCCTGCGTGGTCCAGCGCTGCCAGCGCTTGGACCGCAATGCGGCCCAGAGCACGATCCCCAGGCCGATGATGCAGACCGCCCAGACACCCCAGAAGAAGAAGGCGTTCCAGGCGTAGGACAGCTTGATTGTCGAATTTCCCAGCGCGACGGTGCCCATTTCTCCTGCCTCCCAGGCTTACGCGTATGGCAAGGGACTGTGTTGGCACGGACGACATGGGCACCATGGCCGCGTGTTCTATTCAAGAAGGTCAGCGGAGCCTAGTTCAACACCTCACAAGGCATCTTCATTGGATGTTCACCCTCTCCTTCGATGGCAGCGCGCGCAGTGCTCGCGAGGTCAGGGCTAGCTAGAACGAGCTGCCCGGGTGCCGCGCCGCGCGCTGACAGCGGCGGCCATCGCCAGTGCGGCAACCACTGCCAGATAGCCGCTCGGCACCGCGCCGCTGTGGTAGCCGGCGAAGCCGCGCGCCCACAGGCACAGTCCGGTGAGTGCGGTCGCACTGGCCGCGGCAGCCACCACGATGGCCGCCGTCGCCACTCCCGCAGCCCGCACGGCGAGCTGGACAGCCGGGCCCCGCGGGCGCAGCCGCTGCATCGTCAGGATGGGCCCGGCGCACGCCGCCGCTGCCGCGCCAAAGCCCAGCAGCGTCACCGCGAAGAACACTCCAGCGCTGACGCCGTCCGGGCCCGCCCAGCAACCGGGCTACGGTTGCGACCGTCGCCAGGTACGCGGCCGGAGCGACGACGGGAAGCATCAGGTAAGCAGTCTCGCGGACCCGGTGCTCGCGACGGGCACGGCGCAGCATCACCAGCCACAATGGCAAGCCGCCTGCGGCAGCCGCGAGTGCGCAGACGGCCATCGCCGCATCGAAGATCGCGTAGGAACCGGCGACGACCGCACTGCCGTGCGCGCGGAAACCCTGGAACTGGGTGAGCTGGGCGAACACCAGGCACACCCCGGCCAGCATGGCGCCGGCCGCGAGCACGGTGCCAAGCGAGGCACGCATCCGCGCGTCCCGGTCGTGCAACTGCCAGGGCGGCCAGATCCAGGCAGGGAGCGCTCGCCAGGCCAGGCCCAGGGCAGCCGCCAGGCCGCCGCCGGTGTCATCGAGCAGGGCCAGGACTTCAGCTCTGTACCGGGCCCGCCAGGCAGGCGGGTACAGCCGCAGCGCAACACGCGCGAGCCTGGCCTTACCTGGCCGCGGGACTGGTGGTGCGCTCATCCCGGTCACGCTCCCGCCATCCCGAGCCGGCTCCGAAGCCGGGCCTGAGCCAGCGAAGCAACCTCGCTCATCCGGCTGGACTGCTGAGCCAGCGCCTCGACGCCGGCCGCGGTGATCCGGTACGGCCGCCGGCGGTCCACGGCGTCCAGAGGCTCGATCAGGCCCTGCGCCTCCAGTCGCGAGATCACCGCGTACAGCGTCCCGGCGCCGAGCGTCACGCCCATGGTCTCGGCGACGTCCTGGGTGATCGCATAGCC
>DASXIA010000402.1:0-7000 GCA_036488155.1 Streptosporangiaceae bacterium
TCCGGCCGGGCTTCGCTGACACAGAGCGGGTCTGAGCGACGTCCAGCGACACACAGCCACGTAAGGCGACGAGCGCCGCAAGCTCGACGTCACGCCCAGCGCTTTCAGGGCATATCCAGCGACAGGCCAGTTATCCTTCCCTGGAACAGAAAAAGGTCGCTGTTTCAACTCCAGTATTGCCCGCTGCTCAGAGCACTCTTTTAGCTAACACGCTCGTTAGCATGGGTAACGATAAGAGCCAAACTATCAGCCAACGCAGAAATATGTCGCGCGACGCACAGCCACGTCCGGCCACGAACGCTGCAGCTAGACACCACGCCCAGCGCTCTCAGACCGCACCAGCTACCCGGGCTTCCCGGAAACGGAAGAGGTCCCCGGCTCAGCCGGGCGCTCCTGGACGGGATCCGGATCAGCGTCCAACCCAGGGGCAGGGAATGGGAAGCCGGATGTCAGAGGCGGTACCAGGCATGACGGCGATGAGCCTGGTGCTCTTGCTCTGGCGCAAAGCTGCCGGGCGGCCCAACGGAGTCGCGCTTCCCACGCCGATGCCGGCCTGGGATCGGGATGCAGCCGTAAGTTGACCGGCAGGGCTCAGGTGCCGGGACCGGTTGCGGGACCGGTTGCGGGCAGATTGCGATGTGCCGAGAATGCGCACCACAGCGCGCTGAGGATGACGCCCGCGAGAGCGGCGATGACGAGCAGTTGCGATTGCACCATGGATTAAGTGCTGCTCGATGCCGGGGCCATGGGCGCTAGCCTGCGGATTGCGGTGCACGTGGTGGTCATGGATGACTGCTGTCTTGAGCTGGGCGGCTGAGTGGTGGTGGTGCACCGGTTCTCCGGCCCCGGCCGCCTAACCAGCCACCCGCAATGAGAACCACCGGCCGCGCTCGCTCATGCAGCAGGGAGAAAGTGCAACGGATGCTTATGCGTTAAATGAGCCAATCTCGCTACGCGCCCCGGACAGCGCCTCAAGCCAGGGCAACCGCACTCTCACCGGCGGCGTCAACGTCCTCAGCGGAACGCGCTGAATGGGGCCAGCTCGGGGGCGCCACGCCGGTCGCGATGGCCTGGGCGAGGAGTCGCCCAGTGGCCGGGCCCAAGGTGATGCCCCACATGCCGTGGCCGCCCGCCAGGAAGATGCGCGGCGAGCGGGTCGCGCCGATCACAGGTAGGCCGTCCGGGGTGCAGGGCCGGGAGCCGACCCGCTCATCCGCTCGCGCCATGATGTCGGCACCGGTTACGAGCCCGCCCAGCCCGGCGGCAATGCGAGCAACCCGGGCCCGATCGAGCGGTGCCGTTCCGATGTCGGTGGCCGCTGGTCAGGGGTGTCGGGTAACGAGCGACCGATCCCGCGGTCTGCCCGCGTCGCCGACAGGTCAGAAGACGGTTTCGGCCAGGCGTTTCACGTCGTCCACGTTGTCCGTTCCCGTGTTGAAGATGACGTCGTCGGCGCCGATGTCGGCGAACGACGAGATCGCGTCGGTGACCATCACCGGCGAGGTACAGACCGCCGCGGCGACCATGCCGGCAAACTCGTCACCGGCGGCGCTGTAGTAGTCGTAGACGTTCTGCCGCCCTGCCTCGCTGTCGCCGAGGGCGTAGTACACCAGCGCGACCAGTCGCGGCGAGCCTTCCCTGCCGGCCTTCTGCCAGGCCGCCCTGGCCGCGTCGAAGCTCGGGGCGACAGCCGGCGCAGGCAGCGAGCCGCCGACATAGCCCTCGCCCCAGCGCGCCATCCGGTCCAATGCGGCCGGTGCGAATCCGCCGAACAACATGGGAATCTGCCGTGTTGTCGGCGGCACTGCGGGGTTCGAGCTGTCCCCGACCGGCTCGCCTTGCCAGACCTCGCGGAAGGTCTCCAGATCACGGTCGAAGCGGGCACCCCGACCCCGTGATCCGTATCCTTCGGCGACGAAGTCGTCCGTCCGCACGCCGACCCCGAGGCCGACGGTCAACCTGCCACCGGACACACCGTCAATGCCGGCCAGCTCCTTGGCCAGCAGCGTTCCAGGCCACGTAGGGCCGAGCATCACGCCGCTGACGAGCTCGATCCGGCTGGTCACGGCTGCCGCGGCCGCAAGGGCGACGGTGTCCGAGATGCCGGGGTAGGCGTACCGGCCGACAGTGCCCAGCGAGGAGAAGCCCGCCTCCTCTGCCTGCCTCGCCCAGCCTGGAACCACCTCGGGACGCATGTTCCGGACATTGTTGGGAAGCCCCGTGCCGATCTTCATCGTTTCACTCTCCTGGAAAGCAACGGGAAGCCGCTCCGTGCCGTTCGGCGCATCGGAGTCGGCCGGTGATCGTTTCGTGGCCGTCGACAGGACCGCCCGCAAACTCGGTCGGTGGCTCCGCGAACCACACCGCAATTGCGCAGCGTTGCCCTCCCCATGAAACTTTACTGACTCGGCCAGGGGGCCGCCCGAACGGGGACGCCCGCTGGGGGCGCGGGCTTCGGCCGGGGCGGCATGGGGTGCCGGTAATGACGTGTCAGGAAACCCGTTAGATCATCCAGTTTGCTGAACAAGGTGCGCCGTCCACTGTGGGCATGATCAGCCATTAGGCCGAGGCCCGTTCAGGTGCGCCCAGCGAAATCCAGCTGTTCAGCACTGCGCGTCCCCGGCGACATGCCGCAGGCCTCCACTGGCAGCGCAGATTCGGCATCGTTCTGTGCTGGTTGCAGATGCTGCCGATCCCTGTGACCGCTTGCTGCCGGTGACCCCGTGCGCGCGCCTCCCGCTCGGCATGCCCGGCATCCTCGGCTAGGCGGCCTGCGCCCGATACGCGCCCCGAAACGGCACGCGCTTAAGCGTTTCCGCTGGTCAGCGGACTACCCGGCAACCCTCTCCGGAGCCGTGTGCCATCGTGGGGATGCTGGCCGTGACGAGGTCGGGACGGCGACTTGCCGGCGGCAGGTGCAACGGCTGTTGGGACCCGTCCCGGTGAGGGAGGCGGAACGATCAAACTGCGGCCGCTCAGCGCTCTTAGGCTTCATTCCGCTACGCAACAGACTTCCCAAACACGGAAGAGGTCACTCGCTGCGGCAGCGATGACGACCAGCTCGATCGACCGCCAGGCCATGCTCGTCGGCGTGCACCATGGATTAAGAGCTGCTCGATGCCGGGGCCATGGGCGCTAGCCTGCCGATTCCGGTGCAAGTGGTGGTCATGGATGGCTGCCGTCTTGTGACGCGCGGCTGCGATGGTGGTCATGCACCGGTTCTTCGGCCCGGCCGCCTAGCCAGCCAACCGCGTCCGAGAACCGCCCCGCAGCGCTCGCTCAATGCCGATGAGCGGACGCTGCGGACCGCGGCGACTAAGCCGCGGCCCGCAGGCGATGTGATCGCGGTCGCGTCCGACGCGCTCTGCATCGGTTCCTGCCCGCCTTGCTACCCGGCGTCCGGGCAATCCGTCAGCAGGCCAGCCGACCACATGGCTGCCCGGAGCGGCTCCATCACGGCGGTGGCCTGGTGGCCGTGCCAGGTCAGGGCCGGTTCCGCTGCGACGGCAGCCGGCATCAGCGGCGCAGAGTAGGGCCATTGCGGCGCTAGACCCATCGCGACGGCCACATCGGGCACGCCGGCACCGGACCGTATCGGGTCGAGGAAGGGCAGCGGTCGGCAGGCGGCGAGGATGACCTGGAAGAGGTGGTCCACCCGGCTCACGTCGCGGATTGCTGCGCCGCGCCGTTGCTCGGGCCGGAATCGCGGGTGGTGAGCCAGGATCAGCGCAGCAGCCGCCGCGACGTGTGCCGCCGCCGCGCCGCTGCCGTCCAGCGGGCCGTAGCTCGCGGGCGGCAGCCCGGAGACGATTGCCACGCCGGGAGCGCAGCAGTCCAGGCCCGGGCCGGTGCTGGCGAACGCCGGGACAAACAGGCCGTCCGGCGCAACCTGCGCGCTGATATGCGCGGCGTGGCCGCTGTCGGCTGGGAAGGATCCGAGCTGTCCGACGGCGCCGACAGCCAGCACACCTGGTTCGGCGGCAGGGTAGGTGATCGGCCCGGCCGAGTCACCAGCCGCTGCGATGCACGCAACTCCCCGGGCGCGGGCGTGCTGGACCTTCTGGCTCAGCAGCGGCGACGTCTCGGCGATGCCGACGGAGATCATGGCAACGTCGACCTGCAGATCGATGCAGTAGTCGAGCGCTTCGATGAGGTCGGACGCCCGGCCGTCAGGCACGGTGCGGCAGATATGCACTTCGGTTTCCGGCGCGAGACCGACTACACCGGCCCCGTCGTCTCGGCCGGCGATAAGTACCGCCTCGTGAGTGCCGGTGCCGAGGAGATCCCGCCGCCAGCTCTTGTCGTCCTCTCCGACGACGTCGCGTCCGTCGGCGATCCGGTCGGCGAGATCGGGGTGGCCTGCCGCAACGCCGGAGCCCACCAGGGCAACCCGCACGCCGCTGCCGCGGTGCGTCGGCGGTAGCCGGCCGAAGCCCATGGCACGGGTGCCCCAGGAATCGAGGCCGTGCTCCGGGAAGTCCGGATAGGTGGTGGTGATTCGGTTGCACACCACGGCCACTGGCACGCCCGGAGTCAGCACCGGGCGGATGATCCGCGTCGGCCAGCATCCGCGGGCCGGCCGGACCAGCATGACCGTTGCGCTGGCCGCGGCGCCGGCCGGCATCATGAGTTCCGCCTGGCCGTCGGGACCAGTGAAGCCGATGGCCGGGAACCCGGCGCACAGCACAGACACGGCGGCGTGCTCCACCGGCCGTCCGCCATCGTCGCGCACCCGCACCGTGATCTGGTCGACTTCGCCGGCCGGTGCGACAGATACGTGGGCGAACGCCGGGTCCGCCGGGATCCCGTAACTGAGCCGCTGGTCTGTTTCGACATGCAGGTCGGGCTCACGAGCCAGCGCGCCTGCACGCTCGGCGGTGGTCTCGATCACCGCGATATGCGGGTAGTTGCTTGCCGCGCTGGCCGAGCCGATGGTCCGGACCACGGTAATCTGGGCGTCTTGATCGAGCCGGGCGGCCAGGGCCCTGGCATCAGCCGGCGGCGCGGCCGCCACCAGGTAGCGCTCCGGCCTGGTTCCCACACCGCCTCTGCCCGTCCGGTTCGCGCGGCTCGCTCTTTCGTGTCCCTCGGGCCTATCCGCCTGCTGCCTGGCTTCGGCCGGCCCGCCTGGTGGCCGTTGCTCAGCCCGGCCGCGCTCGGGTGGCTTGCGCTCCGCCATTGTCTTTCCTTCTTCCGTAAAGGTCGGGCGTGTCTTCCGGTCAGGCCGGGCGTGGCATCCGCAGATCGAACAGACGCCACGCCCGGAACGGGCCGCGTCACACCTCGGAAAGCGTTACAGCTCGGGCAGCGCCGGGTAGGCGCGGCGCGCAACCTGCAGAATCGAGGCGACACCTGACAGCTGCCGCTGCGCCGCGCCGTACTGCCGGGCGGCGTAGAGGTGCGCGGCCGTGGTCAGAGCCGGGGCAACTTGCTCCGCCACCGGCGGAGCGACCACGGAGGCGGCGCGCGTCCAGCCGTATGTGTGCTGGAGCAGGGCTGCGATCTGCTGACGCCCTGCCTCCGGAGTGAAAGGCGGCTGCGCCCCGGCCGCTGCAATCATCACGGTCTGCCCTCAGGAAGCGAACGCGTAGGGCGACTGCCACGCGAGCTGCTGCTGCGCGACCAGTTGCGTGATGAGTCGCGGCAGTACCTGCTGGATCTGCTGCACGGCAAACGCCGCGACCTGCGGCAGAATCATCTGCTGCACCGGCCAGTGGACCTGGCTGGCCAGATGCTGAACCTGAGCCGGGACCTGCATCGAGTAAGGCTGGGTGCCGTAGGGCTGCTGGAGCCCGTAGGGCTGCTGCGTGCCGAACTGCTGCTGGAGCCCGTAGGGCTGCTGCGTGCCGAACTGCTGCTGGGTCCCGAATGGTTGCTGGATCCACGGCTGCGCCATGCCGAAGTACTGCTCGACGCCGATCGGCTGCGGGAATCCCGGGCTGAAGGCGCCATGCTGCGGCTGCAGGCCGACGCCAGCCAGACCCTGCGCGGTAAGGCCCTGGGTCGAGGCGGTCATGAATGAACCTCCTTTGCGGACGGTCTACCGGACACGTTGTCCGGTGTAGTGGGATAACTGTCCGACGTCATTGGACACTACGTCGCCGGCCGCGATCTCGCAAGGCCGATCTTCACTCGAGTAGTCTTCTCGCCGTGGGAACCTGGTCATGACAGATCCGGGAATGGACGCGCTGCAGCAGCTAATCCGCGCCCGCATGCAGGAACTGCACCGGTCATACGCCGAGGTGGCGCGCCGCGGCGGGCTCCCGCGGTCAACCGTGCACCACCTGGCAACGCATGGCCGGGGCGGCCGGCTGCCGAACCCGCTCACGCTGGAGCACCTGGCCACCGGACTTGAGCTTCCGCTGGAAGTCGTCCGGGCCGCCGCCGCTTCCGCGGTCGGCTTGGTACTGGCCAGTCAGCCGTCCGGCGATCCGGAAATCGAAGTGCTAGTCGCCTCGCTCTCCCGCCTGAGCCCGAATGACCGCGAGCACGTTGCCGCCCTCGTGCGCTCCCTGCTGGCTGCGGCCGACTCACCGTCATAACGGCGCCGCAGCCAATAAATGGCGAGCCGGCCCCTAGCGCATGATCTAGGACCGCAATAGCGTGGTCGAAGGACACGAAATGGTAACGAGGCCCGCGCACTTGCGAAGGAGAGCGTCACGCGGATAGTTCGCTGGACCGGTCCGCCGGCAGTCGTCCGGGTGAAAACCCGGGCGGATGTCACCGTCGCCATCCCCAGCCACCTAGCGCGCGCCGAAGTGCTCGAATTGGCCAGCCTCGTCCTCTCCCACGGCGAGTACCGCGAGCTGTGCCGCGCCATCGAGGGGACGCCCTGCCAGCGGGGGTCAGCCCATCGACCCGGTCACCCAAGGTACGCGTAGCTCAGCCCGTGTGCCGATGGCAGAACGGCGCCGTACGCTTCGAGCGCCGCGCGCGCCCAGCGGCGGAGATTCGCGCGCCAGGTGGACGGTCTTCGCATCGTCGGCGGTCCTGCAGTTGC
>DASXIA010000414.1:0-14275 GCA_036488155.1 Streptosporangiaceae bacterium
AGGAGCGCTGACGTGATGAACGAGAGCTTTGCGCCCGAGTTGTGGCACGGGATCACCGGCATCTACTCGGCCATCCTGGAACATCCGTTCGTCACCGGGCTAGCCGATGGCAGCCTGCCGCGGGAGTCCTTCGAGTTCTACGTCATCCAGGACGCGCTGTATCTGCGGCAGTACGCGCAGGCGCTGGCCGTGGTCGCGAGCCGGGCGCCGGATCCGGGGGAGACCGAGATGTTCGCCCGTCATGCGGCGGGCATTGTCGCGGTCGAGATGAGTCTGCACACGTCGCTGCTGGCCGACCTTGATATCGATCCTGCAGCCGCGGCCGACGCCGAACCTGCTCCGACCACCCTCGCCTATACCAGCTACCTCATCGCTGCCGCTGCCGGCGGCTCCTACGGAGAGGGAGTCGGCGCGGTGCTGCCGTGCTACTGGATCTACTGGGAGGTGGGCAAGCACCTGCTCGAACGCGGCTCGCCTGACCCTCGCTACCAGCGCTGGATCGACACCTACGCGGCAGAGGAGTTCGGCGATGAGGTCCGCGAGGTGATCGCCGTCACCAACAGGCTCGGCCAGGAGATTGCGGCCGTCGAGCGCGAGCGCATCCACCGTCACTTCCGCGCGACTAGCCGTTACGAGTGGATGTTCTGGGACATGGGTTACCGTCGCGAGGCCTGGCCGGTGTGACTGTTCCCGCGCGGCAGATCGGAACCATCGTCGCGTCGGACCCTTGCTGACCACGAGCTACGGCATGATCCCGATCTCGGTGGCACTCGCGGGACTCGTGGCGCACCGCTACGGCCCTGGCGCGTTCTGCCTCCTCCCCGCCGCGACGCTTGCCGCAACCCTGGCGTGGGCGCTCAGCCGGTAGAGGTTCCGGGACTTCGGGACGCGGCCAGCTGCCGAGCCATCAGCTCAACCAGCTTCTCCAGACCGCGCAGCGGTCGCACCATCACTGTGAAGCTGACGAGCTTGCCCTCGGCGTTCCACCGGAGGATGTCGACGCCTTGGACGTAGAGGCCGTCGAGGGACGCCTCGAACTCGAGCACCGCGCTGCGGTCGTCGTGCCACTCGCTCACGTACCGCAGCGACGGGCCGAGCACGACAAGCGCGCCCGCCAGGTACAACGTGGTCAGCGCCTTGCCCTGCTGCGGCGCGAACACGGCAGGCGACCGAAACTCCACGTCTTCAGCCAGCAGGTCGTCCAGCAGCGCCGGGTCGCGTGCCGCGACTATGGCGTGCCACGTGCGCAGGGCCGCAGGCTGGTCAGTCATAGCTGTAGTCAACCGAGTCCGCGACGGCACGTAAAGTCCGGCACCAGAAGTAGGCCTTCCGATGGCATACGACTTCGGACCCGCCCTCGGGGCCGGGTTGCGAAGGCTCCAGTCCGTTAGCCGGCTGAGTTGCGCGTCATACGATGTCTCGCTCGAGAGAATGGATCCCACAACGGAAAGGTCACAACGAAGATCAAGGTCAGGGCGCCCAGCCCGACTCACCAGATCAGGCCGTGGACGCCGACGATCCAAAGTGCCCCGCCGAGCACCGAGCCGATACCCCACCAGGCATTGCGCCAACCGCCGGGCTCAGGATCTGCAGCGCGGCCGAGAGGACGGCTCATAAGAGACCTCGCGAGCCGCCACGCCCCCGTCGCGATCATCGCACCGCCAACGACGTCGGCAACGACCACGTGCATGGTCACTCCAGGCTAGGGACGGCACACTTAGCTTTCCTGGCACGAGTTCCGAGGTCAAGGAGGTAGCCGAAAGCCGCGCTACCTGTCGGCGAGCGGCTCGAGGAACTCAAGCCTGTTCCCGTGCGGGTCGCTGGTGTAGAACCGGCGCATGCCCGGGAAGCCGTCGTCGAAGCTGGCCGGGTACCCGGCTGCTGCCAGCCGCGAGGCCCACTCGCCAATCCCGGACACCAGCAGTGCGGGATGTGCCTTCCGGGCAGGCCTGAAGTCGGCCTCTACGCCCAGGTGCAATTCGAACCCGTGGCCGCGGAACCAGCACCCGCCCCTGACGGCGAGGGCCGGCGGCTTGTCGATCTCATCCAGCCCGAGCACGCCGCCATAGAACGCCCGCGAGGAGTCTTCGGACCCGGCGGGACAGGCCAGCTGGACGTGGTGGATCACGAAGTCTCACCTCGGTATGTATCTCGATGTCAAGATATATTCTAAGGGAACGCCCAACCCTGCCGCCAGTGACCTCGGCACGACCCGGTGAGCCTGGGCACTTAGCGTTTGCGCTTTCTCGAAACTGCCAACGTTAAAGGCGCCACGGCGCGGCAGGGATCGGTAAAGTACGTCGGCTATGGGCGTTATCAACGACATCGCTGAGCAGTACGTAGTCCGGGCGACTGACCTGGACCCCGTCATGGCCACCAGCGTCGGGATCGCTGGCCACGACGATCAGCTGACCGATCTGAGCATCGCTGGCTTTGCCGCAAGAGCGGAGCTGGACCGGGCGACGGTTGCCGAACTGACCGCGGCCGAGCCGGAAACCGAGCGGGAACGCGTCGCGCGCGCAGCGATGCTGGAACGGCTCGGCCTTGCTGTCGAGCTCTATGACGCGGACGAGACCACTCGCGAACTGAATGTGATCGCCAGCTGGATCCAGGGAGTGCGTCAGGTGTTCGACCTGATGCCGACCGAGGGCGAGGAAGCGCAGCACAACATCGCCGTCCGAATGGCCGCTATCCCCGCTGCCTACGCCAGCCTCCAGCAGACATACGCGGAAGCTGCGCGCCACAATCGGGTCGCGGCGCGACGTCAGGTCATCGAGTGCGCGAAGCAGTGCGCGCAGTGGTCTGCGCCCGGTAACAGCTTCTACGGCGGCCTGGTTGATCGCACCGGCGCTACCGGCGCGCTGCTGGCAGAACTGACAGCCGCCGCCAGCGCTGCCAGCGCGGCGACCGCGGAGCTCGGCAAGTTCCTGGAAACCGAGCTGCTGCCGCTCGCGCCAGACCGGGATGCCGTTGGCCGGGATAGGTACGCACTGGCGTCCCGGAGCTTTCTCGGCGCAGCGATCGACCTAGACGAGGCTTACGCCTGGGGCTGGGACGAGGTCATGCGGCTTGAGGCTGAGATGGCGCGAGTCGCCGGCCTCGTCGTGCCCGGCGGCTCTGTCGCGGAGGCGACCGCGCAACTGGACGCCGATCCGGCACGACAGATCACCGGTGCGGACAACCTGAAGTCCTGGATGCAGGATTTCGCTGACCGCACCATTGCCGAGCTGCACGGGACGCATTTCGACATCCCGGAGCCCGCGCGACGGATCGAGGCCATGATCGCCCCGACGAGCGATGGCGGCATCTACTACACCGGCCCGAGCGAGGACTGGACCAGGCCGGGGCGGATGTGGTGGACCGTGCCTGACGGAGTCGACGAGTTCTCGACCTGGAAAGAGATCACCACGATCTATCACGAGGGTGTGCCCGGGCACCACCTGCAGGTCAGCCAGGCGGTCTACGAGAAGGAGTCGCTCAACCGCTGGCAGCGACTGTTGTGCTGGGTATCCGGGCACGGCGAGGGCTGGGCGTTGTATGCCGAGCGGTTGATGGCGGAGCTCGGTTACCTCGCAGATCCCGGCGCCATGCTTGGCATGCTCGATAGCCAGCTACTCCGGGCTGCGCGAGTTGTCGTCGACCTCGGCGTCCACCTGGAGCTGCCGATTCCGTCGGGCACGGGCTGGCACGAGGGCGAGACCTGGACTGCGGAGCTGGCCTGGGAGTTCCTGCGCAGCCACGTGCACATGGAGGACGAGATGCTTCGGTTCGAGCTCAACCGGTATCTCGGCTGGCCTGGCCAGGCACCCTCGTACAAGCTTGGCGAGCGGATCTGGCTGCAGGCAAGGGAAGATGCCCGCCAGCGCAAGGGCGCGAGCTTCAGCCTCAGGGACTTCCACAGTCAGGCCTTGGCGCTCGGCGCACTCGGGCTGGATCCGCTGCGCGAGGCACTTGCTCGTCTCTGACCCGGACAGGTCGTGCGGGACCACCCGGCCGCCTGTGATCGGATGGAGTCATGAAGGTTCGCATCGGCATTAGCTTGGGCCCGCAGGCTACGCCCGACGGGCTTGCGGCCGCGGTCAGCTCGATTGAAGCCGCGGGCATTGACTCGCTGTGGCTGAGCGAGGTCGTGTACGGCGAGCTTGTCGAGCCGCTGATCGGCATGACCTATACGCTGGCCAGGACCAGCCGCCTCAAGGTAGGCACGGGGGTCGCGGTGCTGCCAGGCCGGCATCCGGTGCTGGTCGCGAAGGAGCTGGCTTCGCTGGCTGCGCTCGCTCCACGTCGCGTGCTGCCCGTGTTCGGCTTGCGCCCCGCACGCCCGCCCGAGATAGCGGCCTTCCCGATCCAGGGCAACCGCGCTGCTGTCTTTGACGAGTCGCTGGAGTTGCTGAAGCTGCTGCTCGCGCAGCAGGACGTGTCCTTCTCCGGCAAGTTCTTCACCGTCACGGGCGCGAGTGTCGGACCGCTGCCGGCCAAGCCACTGGACATCTGGCTCGGTGGCAGCGCGCCGGAGGGGCTGCGCCGGGTTGGCAGGTACGGCGACGGCTGGCTGGGCAGTTTCCTGACCCCGGCGGAGGCTCGGGCAGCACGCGAGCAGATCCAGGAGGCGGCGGCCGCGAGCGGGCGCGAGATCGAGGCCGATCACTTCGGTATCAGCCTTGCGGTCGGTGCCATCACGCCGGACTTCGCCCGTGCGATCGAGCGGCGCCGACCCGGTGTCGACCCGGCCACGCTGGCGCCGGCTAACTGGGCCCAGGCGCGCAGCATGATCGAGGCTTATATTGAGGCAGGACTCAGCAAGTTCGTGGTCAGGCCCGCTCTGCCAGCTGCCGCCGGCTCCGGCGTCGAGCAGTTCATTGCCGAATTCGCAGCCGAGATGCTGCCGCTGGAGAACTGACCATTTGCCGGCCTACCGGGCGTTCCGGCAGACCCGGTCCGCCCGCCAGCAGCGGGAGCGCATGGGCATCTCCAGTTCTGCTGCGCCGGGGAACTGCTCGGCCAGCGCGGCAGCGGCTCGCGCCCGGCCGATGTTCCTGAGTTCCGGGCTGGCAGTGATCACTTCGCTGTAGGTCCCGAGCATGTCGACGATATCGGTGACCGGCATGTAGCGGCTGAACCGGAACACGTGCGTTTCGATATTTGTGAATAGCGTCCGGTCCGGTAGCCGAACCTGGCGGCGCTCGCCGTCAGGAATCCGCTCCACCACAGCGAGCTCGTCGGCTGGGATCTCGCCAGCGGGGCCACGGTAGAAGGGCGGCAAGGCCGCCAGCTGCTGGCCGGTGGCGGGACGTTCCGTCAGCGCCTCAGCGAACCACTGATCCGCACGCAGCCACTCGATGTCCGGGTTGCGGCCGGTCCAGATCACCCCGAACCTGCCTCCGTCACGCAGCACCCTGCAAACCTCGGGCACGGCAAGTTCCGGGTTCATCCAGTGCCACGCTGACGAGACAAACACGGCGTCAGCGCTTGCATCCGGCAACGGGATCGCCTCACCGCGGCCTGCCAGGACCTCGACGTCGCCGGAGCGTGCCTGCAGCACCGAGCGCATCCGCTCGTCCGGCTCGACCGCGATGATGTGGCCGACTTTGCCTGCCAGGGCACGGGTCAGCAGTCCCGTTCCGGCAGCTAGGTCCACGACCACGTCGCGGCGCGCAGGGAGCAGCCAGTCAACGGCGTCGGGCGGCGGGCTTGGCCGGAGTCGGTCGTAATCGCCTGCGACAGCTCCGAAGGACATCGAGCGTTCTGCGCGGCTGGCCACGCTGACACGTTAGCTCGCGATTCTGGCTACTGAGATAGCCGGCATCTAAAGGTGGCCGCTATCACAGTAAATGGGGGCAAACCGAACCTTGCTGACGTGGCACTCCGGCACGCTCTCGCGGCAGGCACGCCGCCGCAGCTGCACGTCTCCTAGTGCGGGCGGTCAGACGATGGAAACAGCGCTCCGCTCCGGTGAGCCGGCCCGCCGTCACCAGTCCCTGCGGCATCAGGTCCGCCGCCCGCTTCCTTCAGGCGGCCGCGCGGCCGGTTCATGTCGCCGAGGTAGTGTCCGACAATCCCGCGCGAGCAGTCCGTCTAACATCCCTTCTGATGCATGACAACGCGGAACTGCAAACTGCCCGCGAGCAACTGGTGAGCTACTGCGGGCGCATGGTCGCGGACGGGCTGGCCGTCGGCGCGGCCGGGAACATGAGCGTTCGCGTCGGTGACCTCGTCGCGATCACGCCGTCCGGGGTGAGTTACGCCGAGCTGGTCCCGGCCGACATCTGCATCACGACGCTGTGCGGTGAGGAAGTCGACGCGCCCGAGACGCCGTCCAGCGAGCTGGCGATGCACCTGGCCGTCTACGCAGCCACTCACGCGGCCGCCGTGGTGCACACGCACTCGGCCGAGGTGATCGCGGTGTCGGCCACCTCAGCTGAGCTGCCGGCCGTGCATTACGCGATCAACGGGCTCGGCGGCCCGGTCCGTGTTGCCGCGTATGCAAGGTTCGGCTCGGCTGGCCTTGCGGAGGCGGCGGTTGCCGCGCTGGACGGGCGCCGTACTGCGATCCTGCAGAACCACGGCGCGATCTGCTACGGCCGGACGCTGCCGGAGGCATATGAGCGGGCGGTGCTGCTCGAGTGGCTGGCCAGGGTCTACCGGCTCGCGCGTGCCCACGGCGCGCCAAGGATCTTGTCGGAGGCCGAGCTCGACGAAGTGGCGGCCGAGTCCGCACGGCGTAAGTACGGGGAACGGCGGCAGCGATGACCGAGGGTTTCGGTCACGGATCACCACCGGGATCCTCCTCAGCTGCGCGACTCTCGGAGATGCAGCATGGGTGCTCCCGATCGCTGAACAATCGAGGCAGGCGACCGACACGTGCGTAGCTGGGAAATCTCAGATTTAGGGTAACGTTCGTCACCGTGCAAAATTGCCCCAGCGATAAGTGGTCATCGAAGTCGGCAAGTCGAATCCGATTTGGGTGCCGCCGGACCAGCGCGTCTGCCACTATGGTCCATGTCCGACGCTTTACTACGATATAAGGTAAATATGGGAGCGCAACCGCCGACTACGGCTGATTTCAAGCAGCTGCCTGAGCCTGCCTCCGGTGCAGGCGGCGACCGGGCTGGCGGTCGCGCGGAGCGCCGCATGCGAGCGCGGGACGGCAACCTCGGGCTTACCATGCTGGCCGGGGTCTCGCTCGCCTTCACGCTGTCGGTGCTCGCGTTTACCTCGATGCGGCTGAACCTGGCCTGGGACGAGAACGTTTATGCCAGCCAGATTAGCCAGCATGTCCCGATGTTGTGGAGTGCGGAGCGCGCACGCGGCATGCCGCTGCTGATCGCCCCGGTCACGCTGCTCACCCAGTCCGCCACTGTGGTGCGGGTCTATCTGACGCTGCTGGCCGGTCTTAGCCTCTTTGCGGCTCTGCTCTGCTGGCGCCGCCTCCGGCCAGACTGGGTGCTCGCGCTGGCCGGACTCGTGTTCGGCGGCCTGTGGGTGGCCGAATCGGAGGCTTCCCGCGTGCATCCGAACTTCTGGCTCGCGCTCGCCGCCGTGGCCGGAGTCGGACTGTTCCTGAGGAGCGTGACCGGAATCGGCGGTCGCGGGAGTGTCGTGCTGCTCGGCGTGGTTGCTGCCTTCGCCTCGCTGATGCGAACGACCGACTCCGTTGTGCTGTTGGGCGCGCTGGTGCTGGCCGCGGCAGTGCTTGTGCTGCGGAGCGGGGCCGATTGGCGGGCACAGCTCGGACGGGTAGCCGGTCCTGTCATCGCGATCGTGATCGGCCTTGCCGTCGGGATCGGCGAGTGGATAGTCGAGGCCTTCCTGTACTTCGGGGGACCGTTGCACCGGCTGAAGGCGCAGAGCGGCGCAGTCGGCGGCACCAAGTTCGATCCGATCAACAGCCTGCGGATACTCAGCGGCGGCCGGGTCGCTTCGGAGCCAGGGCACCCGAGCCTGACGGGCTGGAGCGACCCGTGGCTGTTGCTGTGGTGGCTCGCCTTCGCGCTCATCGCCATTCTCGGCGTGTATGCGATCTGGCGTGCCAGTGGCTGGCTGCTGGCGCTGACACCAGCCTTCTGCGCGGCTTGCGAGTACCTGCTCTATACCTTCCCGGTCAGGGACAACAATCGTTACCTGCTGCCAGCGTGGGCGTTGCTAGCCATCCCGGCTGCCGACGGCCTCGCGTGGCTGTTCACCCGGCCGCGGGGCCGAGTCAGGCTAGCGTCGATCTCGGCGGCCGCAGCTTTCCTGGTGGTCGGGGTCGGAACTCAGCACGCGGTACTGCATAGCCATGTCCATACCGCGCTGAGCCTGAGTCCGTCGGCAAGAGCCAGCGACATCCTGCGCCAGCGCGGCGTGACCGCGCCGTGCGTGGTGACGTCCGTTTCGGGCGTCGGGTTCGCCGAGCCCGTCGCCTATGACCTCGACTGCACATTTAAGTGGAGCTTGAAAAAGCCGAGTGCTGCGGGCCACGATCGGGTGATCGTGCTGGTGCAGGGGACCAAGCAGCCACATTCCTATGCGCGGGGCTGGCCGGCGTACCAGTTGGACCAGGGCATCGTCGCCTACGTCCAGCCGGCTGGCCAGTGAATGAGTTCGGCGCCAGTCGCGGTCAGGCCGGCCGGCAGTCCTGACACAGCCCGGCGCGTTCTGGCTGGGCCGGTGGCCGTCAGCTGCGAGCCGCGGCCGACCCGCAGCCGACCCGCAGGAACCCCGGACTGCCGCGGCCGCGCGAGTGCCGCGCACGCTAGCATCTCGTTCGTGCTGAAAAGCGGGCGCTCGTGACGAAAACCATCCTTGATCACGTCTCGATCGGGACCCGCGTGCTCTCTCAAGGCTGGGAACTGTTCGGCGGACTGCTCGGTGGCACCTGGGAGTATGGCGGCGACTCGCCGGGATTCTGGTGGGGACAGGTGCGATTCGGCACCGGTCCCAAGATCGAGCTGATCACGCCAACCGGGGGGCCGGACTCGGCGTTCCTGGAGCGGTTCCTGGCTCGGAACGGGCCTGGCGCGCATCACCTCAACTTCATGGTCAGTGACATCCACCTGACCTTGCGGCGGATACGCGCGCTGGGGATCGAGCCAGTTCAGGCGAGTCTCGATAACCCTCGCTGGAAGGAGGCGTTCCTGCGCTCCAGGGACGCGTCCGGCATTGTCATCCAGGTTGCTGAGCAGTCCGGGCCGCCGCCAGAGCTCGCGGCGCCAGCCGGTCTCGACCCGGCTGGCCCGCCGTCGGCGTTCACTCTTGTCGAGCAGTACGTGGAGAACATCGGCGCCGCTACTGCGCTGTTCGAGTCGGCGCTGGATGGCGAGGTCGTGAGCCAGGCGGGCACAGGCGCCGGCTCAGTCGCTGAGCTGACCTGGCCGAACGGGGCTCGACTTCGCCTGAGCACCCGGGTGCCGGGTCCGCCGGCTGAGAACGGGTTCGGTACAGGCACTGGCACCTCAGCGAGTCCGCACGCCGGTGACGCCCGGCCGGGTAGCGGCGGCGCTGTCGGCCCGTTGCACTTCAGCCGCAGCGACGAGCCGTTCAGCCCGGGCGAGCACAGTCGCGCGGCAGACTTGTCCCGCCTGCTCGGCGTTTGCATCGAGCTGCGCAGTTGAGTCTGCCGCTGTCGGCAGAGTCGGTGTGCGGGCGTTCCCGGCCTTACGGCCGGCCCGGCTCATCCGAGTAGTTCGCGGACGCGCGGGACGACCTGACGGCCGTAGAGCTCGATGTTGGTCATGATCTGGTCGTGCGTGAGGCCGGGCATTCCGTACTTCAGGTCGAATCGGGTGGCCTCCAGGAGGCGGAGGTTCGCGGCGATCTTGCGGGCGACGGTCTCGGGTGAGCCTACGTACAGCGATCCGTCGGGCCCGGTGTCCCAGTCGAACGACTCCTTGGTGGGGATCGCGAAGCCGCGTTCGGCGGCGACCAGGGTGATCATGTTCCGCCAGCGCGGCCAGAACTCCGCTTTGGCCTGCGCGTCGGTGGCCGCGACATGCCCTGGGGAGTGCACGCCCACCGGGAGCGCTGGATGGCCGAACTTGTCCAGGGCGCGCCGGAACAGCTGCGAGTACGCGGCGAACCTGGCCGGGCGGCCACCGATGATGGCCAGCATGAGCGAGAACCCCAGGCGGGCGGCGCGGACCACCGACTCGGGGTTGCCGCCGACGCCGATCCACGCCGGGAACGGGCCGGACTCGGCATGCGGCACCACATCCTGGTTCAGCAAGGGCGCGCGCGTCTTGCCCGCCCAGGTGACTGGCCCGCCCTTGAGCAGCTCGGCGAACAGCGCGGACTTCTCCTCGAACAGTTCCTCATAATCAGCGAGGTCGTAGCCGAACAGCGGGAACGATTCGATGCTCGAGCCGCGGCCGAGGATCACCTCGGCTCTCCCGCCGGAGATCGCGTGCAGCGTGGAATAGCGCTGGAACACCCGGACCGGGTCGTCAGAGCTCAGCACCGTGACGGCGGAGCCGAGGCGGATCTTCTCGGTGCGGGCCGCGATCGCGGCGAGGACCACGTCCCCTGCCGGCATCGGAAAGAAGTCCGTGTGATGCTCGCCGATGCCGAAGAAGTCCACCCCGACCTGCTCGGCGAACACGCCCTCCTTGACCACGTTGCGGATCGTCTGGGCATGCGACAGCGGCACGCCGGCGTCGTCGCCGTTCCGGTCACCGAAGGTGTCGAGCCCGAAGGTGTAGGTCATGGCAGGCTCCTCGCTTCCTCGCGCACGGCCAGCTCGAACTCAGCCCGGGACAGCACCGCGCCGAACACCGGCCCGCCCGGCTGCAGCACCCGGCCCGCCCGCAGACTTCCCAGGCACACCGGGTCGTAGCCCATCCCGTCGACCATGCCAGCGATTGCGGCCACCGCCGCAGGGTCGTCGCCAGCGACGCCGGCGGCCCGGCGGTCCGCGGCGCCCGGCGGCCGGGCGCGGTCCTCCAGCTCGTGGTAGCCGATGTGGTTGAGCGCCTTGACCACGGCCGAGCCGGGTAGCCGCCGAGCCACGATCTCGCTGCTCGTGCCGTCTTCGAAAGCATCGAGCACGCCGTCGCTAGCCGGCCAGTAGTTCATCGCGTCGACCACGAGCTTGCCCGACAGCAGCCCGGGATCGACGTCGGCGAAGCGATGCAGCGGTATCGCGAGCACCACGATGTCCGCGTCTGCCACTGCGTCGGCGGCCCACTGTGGCCGCGCCCCGGGAATGATCAGTTCGGCGACCAGCGCGATGTCTGCGGGGTCGCCCGACGCGGCGACGGACACCGGGTAGCCCGCGTTGACGGCCAGCCGGGCGATGACCGGCCCGACGTGGCCCGCGCCGAGCACGGCGAGCCTGCGTGATCGGGCCATCAGAAACCGACCGGCTGCCGGACGAGCACGACCTGGATGCGGCCTGGAATTTCCTGGTGGATCTGGCGGATCTTCCACGCTGAACCCGTTCTCTTCCAGTGTGGGCCCAGCGGCCGTGAGCGGCCGCTCGTTAGCAACGTGGTGAACCGCCCAGGTCTGGTGGACGTGCTCATCTGGCTGGTCCCTTCCCATCCAAGTGTCAACTCTGAGTCACTAACCGGACTTTACCCCGGTTATATTCCGCGACCGAAGAGCGAGCTCCCAAGCCAGCCCGAAACCTGAGGACCGTAGTGCGGAGCGCACCGACGCCTACTGCAACCGGCGGCTGCGTCGTCCGCCGTTCTGACCAAAACCGCCGGGCAAGTCTGCGACCGCCTCGGCCGCGGCTGGGAAGACCTGGTCCGGGGACCCGTCTGCGAAGGTTTTAGCCGCTCAAGTGCTGGCGCAACAACGTGAGCGGCGTAGCGGCGGGCTGGCTTGCCTCTAGTCCAGGTCCAGCCGCATCACTAGGCGGCGCGTAGTCGGGTGGCTGACCTCGCGGAATCCGGCCGCCAGGAAGGTGTTGCGGGAGCCGACGTTCATCTCGCCCCAGGACACGATCTGGCCTGGCTTGTGCAGCATCGGGTATGCCTCAACTGCCTTCGCGCCGCACGCTCGCGCGTAATCAACTGCCGCGGTTGTGAGCGGCCGGGTGAGCCCCTGCCCCCGATATCCGGGCCGGATCGCGAAGCACGCGATTGCCCAGACAGCCGGGTCGTCAGGATCCTCGCTCCGGCCCGCCCACGGGACCGACGACCCACGCAGCCGCCGGTAGTTCGCCCGCGGCTCGACCGCGGCCCAGCCAACCGGCTCGGCGTCCTGGTAGGCGACCATGCCGCTGGTCCTGTCCGCCTCTGGATGACCACAGTCGGTCTCCTCGCGCAGCCGCTGTGCCCGCTCCTCGACCGGCATGGCAAACCAGTCGTGGTCGCCCAGCTTGATGCGCTGGCACTGGCATTTCGCCGCAGTGCCGCTGCCAAACACCGCCTGCAGGTCCTCCCAGCTCGCCTCGTTGGCCGGGACGACCCGCACATTGCTCTCCGGCATAGGTAGTGCCTAGCACAGTCCGGCCGCCTTGGGGCCTGCTCACCTGCAGTCGGGAAACGTCGGCCCGTTCCTTCGATTGCTGGTTGCGGCATGGAGCCGGCGCGGGCTCACGGGTGAAGCTGCAGGCCGTCGACGGTCTTGTCCACGGCCTTTTCTCAAGCCGGGAACGCGTCCGCTGGCCCCACTGTGGCGAGGAATCTGCTCAGGGCCTGCCACCACGCTTGCGTGTTCTCGAACTGCGGACAGTGCCCGGCGTCCGGGATGATCTCCAGGACGCCCTCGCCGACGCCAGCGGCCATGCGCTTAGACGGGCCGAGGAACGACTCATCCATCTCGCCGACGATTACGAGCACCGGCAACGACTCGGGCAGAGCCCGCAGGCTATCCAGCCGGTCAGCAGCGGATATAAAGGCCGGGGCCATTGCGGCGTACAGCGCCGGTGACGTCGCGCGAAGCTTCCGGTCGCAAAACTCCGCGTATCCGGCCTGCCCATCGATCAGGCGCCGGTGCGCGGCGGTCTCAAGCGGTCCCTGCCGCTCAGTGAGGATGGTGGCGAGTGCGTCCATTCCTTGGCTGCGCACTATCGTCACGGCGGCATCGACGAGGTCGGGATCCAGGTTGCGCAGCGGCCCGTGCGCGGTGTCCATCAGGATCAGCCCGTCAAGCCGCGCAGGTGCCTCGCAGGCCATGAACTGCGCCACCATTCCGCCCATCGAGTGTCCGAGCAGGACGAAGTGCTGCCAGCCGAGTGCGTCGGCGAGGCCGAGCATGTCGTCAGCCATGACCTTGAAGGAGTAGTCGGTCTCATGCGCAGGTTTGGAACTCGCGCCGTGGCCACGCAGATCGGGCGCTACCGCGTGCCAGCCCGAAGCGGCCAGGCGATCGAGCCAGGGCGTGAAGTCCTCCTTCGCGCCGGTGAAGCCGTGCACGAGCAGTAGCGGACTCTGCCCAGCCCCGGCTTCGGCGATCGACAGGTGAATGTCGCCTACAGCGACCCGCCGTTCGTTCATATGCCTCGGCGCTCCCTCGGTCTCAGCTTCCGACCATCATGACCGACGCTGCTGGAGGTACATATTGGCGAATCAGTTGAACATTCGTTTAATTTTCCATGATGGGCCGCATCGTAAGGGTGGTCGCCGCCGCGCCCAGGATCTGGGGACTGTGGCGCGCGATTGCGATCACGTGCAGGCGCGCTCGGCAATCGATGCGCCAGGTGGCATGCTCGGGGCTGAGCACATGGCGCGACCACTTGTGTGGCACAGGCGCTGCCCGCGCGACGCGTCCTGGCCGCCGCTGTGCCGGCGCGCACACGACCCAGCACGGAGCTTGGCCCGGCTGCGGATCGGCTTGCCCGGCCTGAACGACGCCAGTCCATTGTGTAACTGGGCTGGTGATGCGTGCTGGCACAGGTCATGGTCAGCGATGGGTCCGGTGGCGGCGATTTTGGGACGCCCGGCGGGTCTGTAGATATAGGGCCAGCGTGTGGCCGGTGTTCGCGCGGGAGGGTTTGGGGTAGCCGATGACGGTCAGCGAGGATTTCACCAGTGTGACCGGCCAGTTCCGGGGTGAGTTGCTGGCGCATTGCTACCGGATGCTGGGGTCGGCCGACGAGGCCGAGGACCTGGTGCAGGAGACGTACCTGCGGGCGTGGCGGTCGTTTGACGGGTTTGAGGGCCGTTCGTCGGTGCGGACCTGGCTGTACCGGATCGCGACGAACGCCTGCCTGACCGCGATCGAGCGCCGCGGCCGCCGGCCGCTGCCGTCCGGGCTGGGCGGCCCGGCGGAGGATCCGGGGGCGCTGGTGGTGGCGGGGCTGGAGGTGCCGTGGCTGCAGCCGTTCCCGGACGCGCTGCTGGCCGGGAAA
>DASXIA010000418.1:0-8781 GCA_036488155.1 Streptosporangiaceae bacterium
ACCCTGCGGCGTCTGAGGTTGCTAACGGCCTGGGTTGCTAGCGTCTCCTGCCCGCCCGGCGACGGCGGGCGTCGTTCCCGACGAGGCATTGATGCGGATCGCCGTCACGGAAGCGTTGTATACGAACGAGGAGGCGCTGAAGGTTTCGCACCATTCCTCGAGCGTGTCGCCGCTGTTCACGTGGACCGCCAGCGTCTCGGCGGAGGTTACATATTGCGAGCCCGTAGAGCTAGGCACTGTTGCGCCACCCCACTGGAGAAACGTGCTGGGGGCGGAGCCTTTGACGATAGTGCAGAATCCCTCGGTACCGCCTGCCGCCACAGCCACCAGGGCGCTACCCGTCACGTAATAGGTGCCAGCCGCGAGAGGCCCCGTGCTTACCACCTTCGTGAGACTATCGACCGGGACGTCACTAGATGGAGCTGTGAAGGCGTCGCCGCCGGTGGACTGAAGCGCCGATGCGCTAAGCCCGCCGACGTACTGCGCGTTCAGGTTCTTCACCATGACCTTTCTGTTAACCGACAGCGGGGCGTGGTGCGCCGACGCCGACAGCTTCAGCGGGGTCCCCCTCGAGTTGATCAGCGACGCAGCAGACGTCTCGTGGTTGGCCCTGCCCAGGATGAAGTTCCCCCCAGTGGCCGCGTCGGCAAGGCCGGCCCCGCCTAGAACTAGGCCGACCGTCAACGCGATCGCCACCGGGCTCAGCGCGCGCATCGCGCGCAAGTAGCGCGAACCCAGCCGCGCCGCCGATCTCTTGATCCTCATGAATCCGCTCCTATCCCTGGCGACTCAGGCCGGCCAAGCTACTTCTCGCGCGGTCCATGCTTCAGTCATGCCAGAAGTCCCAGCAAGCACACCCATGCGCTCCTGCCGCCCATGACTTCCCCTCCAGAGCGCTTGCCAGGAACATGACCAGCCCTTTACCCGCCCATTGCGGACAGCCGCATTGGAGAATTTAAATGCCTATAGCAGCACTGTCCCGAGGGAAATCCCTAGTCTTCACCCTGGGCCCGGCGCAGTGCGGGATAATGCGCCGCGGCAGGCGCGACGGAGCGGGGAGGACCCGGACGTGAGCGACAATCCGGCGTTCATCGACCGGGTGAGCGAGCTCGGCGAGCTGAATGCAGCGTTCGCGTCGGCGCGGTCGGGCTGGGCGAGGGTTGTGGCTGTCGAAGGCGCGCCCGGAATGGGCAAGTCGGCGCTGCTGCGCCGGTTCCTCGCTGTCGCCGCGATTCCGACCGTCCTGTCCGCCAGCGGCGAGGAGACCGAGACCGAGCTGCCGTTCGGCGTGATCGCCCAGCTGCGGGCCGCGGCCGTAGCCACCAGCGGCCAGCTCGCGGCCACCTCGCGGACGACCAGGCAAGTGCAGTGGCCAGCTCCGTCTCCCGCCGATGACCCACTGGAGGCTGGAGCGAGGCTGCTGAGCGCCCTGGGAGATCTCCAGGCCAGCGGACCGGTTGCGGTCGTCGTGGACGACTTGCACTGGGTGGACAGGCAGTCGGTCCAGGCACTGCTGTTCGCCGCCAGGCGCCTGGTGTTCGACGACGTCATCGTCTTGGTCGCGTTCCGCCAGGACGAGGCCGCAGGGCTCGGCGAGGGCTGGCGGCGACTGCTAGATGCGAGCCATGCCGTCCGGATCGGACTCGCTGGCCTGAAACCGGCTGAGATTGCCCACCTCGGCCGGTTGCACGGAGTCAGCCTGAATGCGGATGCTGCGCGGCGGCTGACCAGCCACACCGGCGGCAGCCCGCTGCACGCGCTCGCCTTGCTGCGTGAAGTCGACCCGGCATTGCTTGCCGCCGAAGACGGTCCGCTGCCCGCACCTCGCTCCATAGCCGGAGTCGTCCGTGCGAAATTCGACCTCTGCCCTGACGCCGCCGCGCACCTTGTCGCCGCTGCCGCTGTGCTCGGCGAACGGACACGGCTTACGGACGCAGTTGCGGTGGCCGGATTGACCGGGCCGCATGCTAGGCCGCTCGCCCTGGCTTGCGCGGCTGGGCTGCTCACAGAAGGTCCTACCGGAGCCGAAGTCTCCTTCCCGCATGCATTAATACGTGCCGCGGTCCTGTCCGCTATTGGCCCGGAGCGCCGGAACGAACTCCATCTCCGGGCCGCAACCGTGCTCACGGATGCCGCCGCCATCGCGCATCGGGTTGCAGCCGCCCCGGGCACGGACGATGGCCTCGCCGACGACCTTATGAGGATGGCCGATCACCGGTCCGACGCCGGTGACCTCGCCAGCGCCGGTCGCTACCGCTTGCAGGCCGCCAGACTCAGTACCCTGGGTCCGCTGCGCGACGCGCGCATGCTCACAGCGCTGGAGGACCTGCTTGACGCCGGCGACCTGGCCAAGGCGCTGACCGCTCGTGACGAACTGGCAGAACTCCCTGCCAGCGCGCGCCGGTCGGCCCTCCTCGGCGATATCGCCATCTGGCACGGCCGATTCGGCGAAGCCGAAGCCGCGCTGTCGGACGCGTGGAAGCGGCTCGACAACGAGACGGGCGCGGGCACGCGGGACGGCCGGCTCTTCGTCGTTACTGCGATCCAGCTCGCCTTCCTCATGCTGATGATGCTGCGGTTCGATGAGGCCGCGCAGTGGGCAGAGACAGCCTTGCTGA
The DNA here is from genome assembly GCA_036488155.1 of Streptosporangiaceae bacterium. GTDB lineage: Bacteria > Actinomycetota > Actinomycetes > Streptosporangiales > Streptosporangiaceae > JAJYUU01. The sequence goes on from DASXIA010000418.1 coordinate 2,619, forward strand.
TGGGGGGCGGCAATGACCTGATTGCAGGCGCCGCGGCCGAGATTCTCTGCACTGCCGGCCAGAGTAACCGGGCTCGAACGGTGCTGGCCGACCTCGGTCCGGCTGAGCTTGTCCCGCCTGGGGGACTCAGCCGCCTGGCCGCCCGTGGCGTCCTCCGCATGTACAACGACGAGCTCGTTGGTGCGCGCGGCGACCTGTCCTGCGTGCTTGCTCGCGCGGAGGCCGGGGAGACGCACCGCCTGCCGGGGCGCGTCGCGGGGCGTCTGGGCGAGGCATGCTACCGGACAGGCGACCTGGACGAAGCGGTCGTCTACTCCGAACTGGCCTGCGCGATCGCGGACGAGGTCGGTCGCGGCTGGGACTTCGCCCACATGCACGCACTCGCCGCGCTCCCCCGCGCTGCACGCGGTGAGTTTCCCGAGGCCAGAGCCCACTTCCAGGAGGCGCTAGCCTGGGCCCGCACGTCCGGCTCCGGGACAGCGATCCAATTCGCGGCGCTGGCTGCCGCAGCCCTGGCTTCGGCTGGCTGCCACGAACCCGACATCCTCCATGTCGCGGCTCAGCATCCGGTCTGCGCAGAGCCCGGCGTGCATCCCATCGGACCCGCTGCAGCCGACGCCTTAATGTCACTCGGTAGGCTCCGCGACGCGGAGGCGTCACTGGCCGATTACGAGGAACGGGCCGCTCACCTCGGGCGGAAGTCAGCGCTCGCCGAGACTGGGCGGGCCCGAGGACGCCTGGAGTCTGCGCGCGGCCGGTCCGATTCCGCATTCGCCGCCTTCGATGCCGGTCTCCGGCACATCGGGGGACTCGGCCAGCCGCTGCAGGAGGCGCGGTTGCGCCTCGACTATGCCGACGCTCTGCTCGCAGCAGGCCAGACAGCCTCCGCCCGCGCGCACTACTCTGCCGCGGCTGGCCTACTCGAACCGATGCACGCCACGCCGTACCTCGATCGTGCCATGGCGGGCGTTGCGAAGACTCGCGGCAAGCGCCCCAGGCCAGCCTCAGCCGCGACGCCGGCGACCGCACCGCACCGCACTCTCAGCCCGCAGGAGCGCACCGTTGCGAATCTCGTCGCCGAAGGCCTGTCCAACCGGGAGATCGCCACACGGCTCACGCTCAGCGTCAAGACGATCGAGTACCACCTCTCGAACGCCTACGACAAGCTCGGCATACGCTCCCGTGCCGCGCTCGCTGCCCGCATCGCGAGCCTACGCGGCGAGCCCTAGCAGCTGGCTACGAGACGGACTGTTCCGCGATCACCTTGAACGCCCGCCACCTGGCGGCGCACCGCGATCAGTTCCGCTCGACTGCGTCCTCTGCCCTGATAAGCATCGACGGCCGCGCGGCCATTCGACGGCTCGCCCGGACAGGCATGTCTTCCCCTAGCAAGCACGGTCCCAGAAGATCGGAGACCCGCGTAGATCACCAGAATCTGGTGACGACCTTTCACCTTCCCGACTGTGAACCTGAACACGCACTGAACGATCAGGTCCGTTCATTACTGGGAGGAGAAACGCCATGTCATCTGTTTTCGGCGCCGCTTCCACGGAGGTGGCGGCATGAGCGAGCGCGTGGCGATCGTGGTCGGCGCAGGCGGCGAGCTCGGCCGCGCGACGGCGGAGAAGCTGGCGGCCGCCGGGTACACAGCGGTCGCGGTCGACCGGAGCGAGAAGGGGCTCAAGGAGCTGCCAGAAGGGATCCGGCGCGAGGCGGCCGACCCGACCGACCCGACCGCGGCCCGGAACGTCGTCGACCGGATCGCCGCCGAGGTCGGTCCACCGGAGGTGCTTGTGAACACCGTCGGCACGTACCATCTGGGTGACGCGCTCACGGCGACGCCCGAAGACCTGCGGCTCATGATCGACGTCAACGTAGGCGCCGCGCTGTGGCTGACCCAGGCGGTGGTCCCCTACATGCGGGAGCGCGGTTCGGGTTCTATCGTGCACGTGGCCTCCCGCCCAGGCCTGGAGCCGGCTGCCGGGATGGCCACCTACGCCGTCAGCAAGGCGGCCCTGGCTCACCTCACCCGCGTGCTCGACCTGGAGCTGCGCCCGCTGGGGATCCGGGTGAACGCCGTCGCGCCCCAGCTGCTCGACACCGCCAAGAACCGTCCGTACCTCTCGCCGGACCTGCTAGCGCATGCGGTCGCGCCGAAGGCGGTCGCCGACATCATCGCCTACCTCGTGAGCGACGCCTCCGCGCCGGTCAGCGGTGCGATCGTGCCCGCCTACGGAGCCTGAGTAGGTGATGGGAGCCGGAACGGGCCCTGGGCGCGGGGCCGCTTGCCGCCGTCCCGACAGCCTTGTCCGAGCCGGCCGCCGCTGACTTCGGCGCCACGCTTTCCCAGCCCAGCAACGACCGTGCTCCCGGTGCTCTGAATGACACGATGGCCCCACTGGCCGATGGCCGGCTCCGCGTGCGCGCGCACAAATCCACGCCCATGCGGCAGGCCGCCGAGGCCCGCTTTCAGCTGGAAGGCGGTAACGTCCGCGAGCGCATCATCCGCACCCTCTACTAGCACGGGCGGCACAGCAGCGGCTGGGCTGCCCGCTCGTCACAAGCCGCCCGGACCGACGTGGAGGTCCGGCTAGTGGCGCATGATCGGCGGGCTCAGCCAGGCGACCTGAGTTCGGCTGACGTCTCCGGCCCGGGCGAGCTGCTCCGCTACCGCTCCGCGCGCGGCCGGTGGGTGGTCGCGGCGATGATCTTGGGGTCGTCGGTGGCCGGGATTGACTCAACGGTGGTCGCCGTCGCGCTGCCCGCGATCGGACGGAACCTGGACGCGAGCTTCCAGGCCCTGCAATGGACCGTCACGAGCTACACGCTGACCCTGGCCTCACTGATTCTGCTGGCCGGCTCGCTCAGCGACCGCTGGGGGCGGCGGCGGGTGTTCCTGGCCGGCCTCGGCTGGTTCACCCTGGCCTCGGTGCTGTGCGCGGCCGCGCCCAGCATCGGATGGCTCATCGCCGCGCGGGCCGTGCAGGGCATCGGAGGCGCGCTGATGACACCGGCCAGCCTGGCCGTCATCGAGGCGACCTTCCAGCCCGGCGACCGCACCCGCGCGATCGGGACGTGGGCCGGCTTCAGCGGGGTGTCCGCCGCGATCGCGCCCTTCCTGGGCGGGTGGCTGCTGGAAGCCGGCAGCTGGCGGGCGATCTTCCTGATCAACGTCCCGGTCGCCGCGCTGACCGCGTGGACCACCCGGCGCCACGTTCCCGAATCCCGGGACACCTCGCTGTCCGGGAGCGCGGACTGGCCCGGAGCGCTGGCTGGCGTCGCAGCGCTGGCCGCGATTACCTACGCCATCATCGTCCTGCCTGCCGCGGGCGTCACCTCGCCCCAGTTCGCTGCTGCCGTACTGCTCGCCGTGGTGTCCTCGGCCGCCTTCGCCGTCGCCGAACGGCGCGCGAGCCATCCCATGCTCCCGCCGGCGATCTTCGCTCCGGCGCAGTTCCGCGCCGCCAATGCCGTCACCTTCGTCGTCAACGGCGCCCTCGGCGGCTTCGCGTTCGTCTTCATCCCCGCCCTGGAGATCATCGCCGGGTACAGCCCGGTGGCGGCGGGCTCGGCACTGGTGCCGGTCACCGCCGTGACCCTGCTGCTGTCTGGGGCCAGCGGCCGGCTCGCCCAGCGCATCGGTCCCCGGCCGCAAATAGTGGCCGGCTGCCTGGTCTGCGCGGCCGCGGCCATGCTCGCCGTGCGCATCGGCTCCCAGGCCGGCTACTGGACGGCCGTATTTCCGGTGGCCGTGCTGTTCGGCCTTGGCCTGGCCTCCCTCCTGCCGCCACTGACCGCCAGCGCGATGGACTCCGCCCCCGACGCCCAGGCCGGCCTAGCCTCCGGGGTCAACAACGCCGTGGCCCGGGTCGCAGGCCTGCTCTGGATCGCCGCGCTGCCGCCCATCACCGGCCTCACCGGCGCGGCCTACACCGACCCGGCACGGTTCGCCTCCAGCTTCGCCCAGATCAGCTGGATCTGCGCGGCAGCGTTCACCAGCGCCGCGGCGCTCGCCGCAACCTTCATCACCCGGCCTAGCCGCTCCACCCCGGCACGGCCGGCCCTCATCCAAACCCCGGTGCCCCACCTCACCTGTCCAGTCGCCGTCCGCCAAGCAACCGGCCGCTCTCAGCGTGCTTGAAGAACTCCTGGACGGCGGTCAGCGGTCACCGGCTCGTCACCTGCCGGGCCCCGGATGCCGCTGGATCACGTCGCCGGTCGCAGTGCAATCTCGGCTGATTACGAGGGGCGTCGCTCACGTGCTACGCCTGTACGGCGGCCTCTTCGACCTATCCGGGGGCACAGGCCGCGTCGAGTTGCACGACGTCGTCGCCAATGATGAACAAGCGATCGCACTATTGACCATTCGCGCCGAGCGAGGGAGATGCAGTTTGACTCAAACGCCGCGCACGCGCAGGTTGCGCGGCGGCGCCCGCCGCTGACGTCCACGAGGACATCAAACGCCCTGCTCAGCGGGCTAGTCGCTGACCTGTCCGGAGTCGGCTAGGGGGTACCCCGACATCCTGCCGCCACAGGCACGAGTGGGGACCTGGTCTGATCACCGTCGGTTGTGCAGAGCCGGTCACTGACCTGTCGGCCGATTCCCGGCCGGAAACTTGTCTGCGGTTCGGGAACACCGGCACAGTAGCTGTGAGGATGGTCAGATGTCACCTCGCGCGTCGGCTGTCGACCCCGCCCGCCTTGCTCTGTGGTGCGCGGAGCATCTGGGCAGTCCTCCTGCTGCGGAGTTGTTCAGGTCCGGGTATCTCTCGGCAGTGATCGGCCTGCAACTAGCTGATTACCGCGAGGTCGTGGTGAAGGTGCGCCCCGACTCGCCCCGGATCTCGGCATGCGTCGAAGTCCAGCGGCGGATGTTCGAGTCCGGTTATCCGTGTCCCGAGCCGCTATCGGCCCCTGCCCCGTTGGGTGACGGCGTGGCAACCGCCGAGGTCTACGTGCCCGGCGGTGCCGTGCTCCCGGGCGCTGACGACGCGGCTCGGCTATCCGCTGAGGCCTTTGCGCGCCTGATCAGGCTAGCCCCCCGCCCGGCCGACGTGCCTTCGCTGGACCCCGCACCGTCATGGGCGGCGTGGAACCATGCTGAGGCCGGGCTGTGGCCTCGTCCCGACGACTGTGACATCGACCTCAATGGGGTCGACGGTCCGGAGTGGATTGATCAGGCCGGGCGTTGTGCCCGTGACCGGCTGCGAGCAGGCGCGTCCGAGGCCGTGATCGGCCACTGCGACTGGCTGGCCGGCAACCTGCGCTGGAGCGGCGACGAGCTGCTGGTGGTGCACGACTGGGACAGCACGGCCGCCGACAGTGAGGATGTCCTCGTCGGCTTTGCCGCGGCCTTGTTCTCGACCGTGAGCCCGGACGAGCTTGCCACCGCCGCGGAGACCGAGCGGTTCCTCGACGGGTACTGCCAAGCGCGCGGCCAAGCGCTCAGCGCAGACGAACTGCAGCGGTCATGGGCGGCTGGTGTCTGGACAAGGGCCTATGACGCCAAGTATCAGCACGCGTGCGGGCATCCAGTCACCTCGCTCTCCGAGAACGAAGCTCGTGAGCGCCTCTGCAGAGCTGGGATCGAGTAGTGCCTGTGTTCAGTGCTGCTCCTCGATCCGGTATCGCCCGCCACGCAGTCCGAAACCTGCTAGCTAACTTGTCGGCGGGTGTTGGGACCTTTCGGGTGGCCACTGGTTCAGTCACTCGACTTTCTCCGGAGCGCGGACGCGCACATCATGGGCCGCACCGCCTACGAGGGCATGGCCGTAAACCTCCCGGCGCACCCCGACCACCCCGTCGGCGACATCCTGAACGCCGGGCACACGGTCGTCTTCTCCCGGACCATGAAGACGGCCGACTGGGCGAACACCGCCATCGCCGCTGGTGACACGGCAGAAGAGATAGACAAGCTCAGGCGAGGCGGCGACGGCCACATCGTGGTCTGGGGGGTGTTGGCTTCTGGCGGTCGCTCATGCAACTCGACCTGATCGACGAGTTCCACCTGGACCTGTTCCCCTACGTGGCGCGAGAGGGCACCCAGCTGTTCGACGACGTCCCAAAGTCCTACCAGCTCGACCTGATCTCCAGCACCGCGTGGAACAACGGGACCATCGGGCTGCATTACCGCCGGCACCGCTAAAACCAGCGGCCCGCAGCG
>DASXIA010000500.1:0-6077 GCA_036488155.1 Streptosporangiaceae bacterium
TGTCCTGGAGAAGCGCGGTCTCGCGCCCGCGCTGCGGGAGCTGGGCAGGCGCGGAAGCATGCCCGTCAAGCTCGACGTGCAAGTCAGCGGCCGGCTACCTGAGCGTGTCGAGGTCGCCGCCTACTACGTAGTGTCCGAAGCTCTGACGAACGCCGCCAAGCACTCCCGGGCCTCTGTGGTTAACGTCGAGGCCTGCGTGGCCGGCGACGTGCTGCGCCTGGTCGTGACCGACTACGGGGTGGGCGGAGCGGATCCGTCTCGCGGTTCCGGGCTCGTCGGCCTGAGCGATCGCGTCGAGGCGGCCGGCGGCCGGCTAGAGATCAACAGCCCGCCTGGCGGAGGAACCTCGCTCATGGCCACCATCCCGCTCGGGCAGGCCTGACTGCCTGGTCAGGGCCTCATTGCGTGCTTGCTTACAATGTGTCGGGTGCCGATGAGCCCGACTCCTCGCGATGATCGCCTGCTGCCACCGGAACCGGCGATGCGGGACATCGCCCGTCACTTGTACGAACAGGTGGCGCGTGCCCAGATCATTTCGCCGCACGGCCACGTTCCCGCCTGGATTCTGTCCGAAGATCAGCCGTTCAGCGATCCGGCGACGCTGTTCGTGAGTTCGGACCATTACGTCACGCGTCAGCTTCACGCAAACGGAGTGCGCCTGGATGCATTGAGTGTGGCGCACGGCGCCGATCCGCGGGAGGTATGGCGCACGCTGGCGGGATACGCGCACGTTCTGGCCGGTACCGCGTCAGGCTTCTGGCTGCGCGATGAGCTTGCATCGGTGTTCGGGATCGATGATGACCTCACGCCCGGCAACGCGGACGAGGTGTTCGACCGCATCTCCGCGCTGCTGCGGCTACCGGAGTACCGGCCCCGTGCGCTGTTCAGCCGCTTCGGCATCCGCGTGCTCGCGACGACCGACGACCCGCTCGACCCGCTGGACGCGCACCAGGCACTGAGCGACAGCGCGGCGTTCACCGGGCGGGTAGTGCCCACGCCGCGGCCTGATGCCTATATCGATCCGGCCGCCGCGAACTTCCGTTCCAACGTTGAGAGACTGCTGTCTGGTGCCGGGGCTCCCGCCACTTTCGCGGGCTACCTGAGCGCTCTGAAAGAGCGCCGGGCGTACTTCATCTCCCGCGGTGCGGTCTCGGTCGATGTCGGGGTAACCGATCCCGCGACCGCGGAGCTGAGCGCACCGGAGGCCGAGAGCCTGTTTCAGCGGACGCTGACGCAGGACCTCAGCACCGACGACCAGCGGATGTTCGTCGCGCACATGCTGCTGCAACTGGCCGGGATGTCCGTCGACGACGGGCTGGTCCTAACGATCCACGCTGGCGTGGTCCGCAACCACAGCACCGCGACGTTCGACCGGTTCGGCCCGGACACCGGCCACGACATCCCGGTTCGCACCGGCTTCACCAGGGAGCTGAGGCCGCTACTTGACCGGTTCGGCCTTGAGCCGAACCTCCACCTCATCCTGTTCACCGTTGACGAGACAGCCTTCTCGCGCGAGCTTGCTCCGCTCGCGGGCTTCTACCCGAGTGTCTACATCGGGGCTCCGTGGTGGTTCCTTGACGCCCCGGACGCAATCTTGCGCTGGCGGTCGGCCATCACCGAAACTGCTGGCTTCTACCGCACCTCCGGGTTCATCGACGACACGCGCGCCTTCCTGTCCATTCCTGCCCGGCACGATGTGTCGCGGCGCACTGACGCGTCCTTCCTGGCCCGCTATGTGGCGGAGGGGCGCATCAAGCTGGCCATGGCCGAGCGCATCATCTGCGACCTGGTGGACAGCATCCCGGTAACGGCGTTCAAGCTGTGAGCGCAGCCCGGCCCGCTCTGACCCGGGGCTTGCTGGCCTCCCGAGGATGTGCTGTGCCACGGCCGCCAGCGCGCATCGTCCATCTCGGGCTCGGGGCCTTCCACCGCGCGCACCAGGCGTGGTACACCGCACATGCAGGAAACGCCCGCGAATGGGGCATAGTCGCCTTCACCGGCCGCAGCCCTGCGATGGCTGATGTGCTGTCCGGTCAGGACGGCCTCTACACCGTCATCGAGCGCAGTTCCACCGCAGATCGCCACGAGATCGTGACCTCCCTGGCGGAGGCACAGGATGGCGCGAACATCTCGCGGCTGGCCCGGCTCTTCGCCAGCCCCGACGTGGCCCTTGTGACCATCACTGTCACCGAGGCGGGCTACCGGCTGCGCGCCGACGGCTCGCCCGATACCAGCGACGCGGCGCTCGGCCAGGATCTGGCAGCTCTGGGCATGGCAGTGTCATCGCAGGCGCAGCTCGGAAGCCTCAGTCTGACGACGATGCTCGGCCGGCTGCTCGCCGGACTGGAAGCGCGGCGCCGCGCATCGGGGCCCGGCATCGCGGTCGTGCCCTGCGATAACTTGCCCGCCAACGGACCGCTGATGTCGCGCGGCACTGTTAAGGCTGCCGAGATCGTCAGCGCCGGCCTGGCCGAGTGGATTAGTCAGAACGTGTCGTTTGTCAGCACCTCGGTTGACCGCATCACGCCGCGCACGACTGCCGCTGACGCGCAGCGGCTCAACGCGCAGCAGGAGTGGGCCGACGCGGCCCCTGTCGTCACCGAACCTTTCCGGGACTGGGTGCTGTCGGGATCGTTCCCCGCCGGCAGGCCTGCCTGGGAGGATGCCGGCGCGCGCTTCGTCGATGACATCGAACCGTGGGAGCGCCGCAAACTCTGGCTGCTCAACGGCGCGCACACCCTGCTCTCGTTCGGCGGCCTGCTGCGCGGTCACGAAACCATCGCCCAGGCGATAGGCGACCCCCTTCTCAGCGCCAAGGTCGAGGAACTCTGGGACGAATCCTCAGCTCTGCTTCCTGCTGGCCTTAGCGTCCATAGCTATCGTGCCGCGCTGCGCGAACGATTCCTCAACTCCCGCATTGAGCACCGGCTCGCACAGATTGCCGAAGACGGCACTCGCAAGCTCTCACTGCGGATCGTGCCGGTCGCCGAAGCCCAGCTCAAGGCGGGCCGGCTACCAGACGGCGCGGCGTTTGCCATCGCCTGCTGGATTGCCTGCCGACCAGATCGCCCCGAATCACTGAGCACGGCAATCGGATCTCTCTCGCCCTCTCTGGCGGCTCACGAAGCCTTCGTCTCGGCAGTCGGCGGTTACCTCTCGGTATGGTCCCCCGGGCGTCGTTGACCGGCCGGCGATCATCTTGCCGTGAATGCCCTAGCTAAAGGGACTCGGTTCCGAACTCGACGGGCAGGTACTCCTGGATTCGATCGGAGAGGCAGAACACATGACCTGCCGGGTCCCTCATTACCCGCCAGCGATCGGGCGCGGGCTGGACGTGCTCCTCGGTCGCGCCGAGCCGTATTGCCTCTGCAACTGCCGCGTCCAGGTCGGCCACTGCGATGTCCAAGTGCGTCTGCTTTGGCCGCAGCCCATCTGGCCATGTGACTGGCTGCGGATCGGGGACCCGCGCAGCCGCGAGCCATGTGGTACCCGACCGAACGACATGGAAGTCGTCGTTGACGCGAGTGTGCTCGGCTTCAAGCAACTCGGACCAGAAGCCTGCGAGGCTCACCGGGTCGGCGCAATCCAGCACCACCGTCGTCCACCGCACGTGCTGCACGGCCGCAGTCTAATGCGCCGGCCAGTTGCCGAGGGTCCGCAGAGGTGGCCTACCTCCGCGCGGACTTTCAGAGAACGGGAATGACCTCGTCGGCGGTGTTCTCCAACTGACTCTGGCTGATCTGACAGGCAAGCTGCCATTCACGCTCGCCCGATAGCGCTCGCGATCAAATGTCGTTCGCCCGTGACCACGGCACCGGGCTAAGGTAGGCCAGACCGTCACGTAAGAGGAGAAAACGATGGCTGATCTGGCGATAGTGACGAGCGGCGAGCGGCATGATCTCGATGACGAGGCCGAAGCAGCATTCCGCCAGACATGGCCGGAGTTCATCTTTCACGACCCCGTCTCGAATCAGTACACCGGCCGGGTCGAGACCTACTTCCCGTATTACAACATCATGCTGCTGGATGACGGCGCAGTGGTGGCAGGCGGATGGGGAGTGCCGCTGAGCTGGGATGGCACTGTCGCCGCTCTGCCTGCCGGCGGCTATGACGGCGCTCTTGTCGCGGCGGTGACCAGGCACGAGGAGGGCATCGTGCCCGACACGCTGTGCATCATGGCGGCGGCTGTCAGGCGGGACCGCCAGGGCGGTGGCCTGGCCGGACGTACGCTGACCGCGCTGCGAGAGCGGGCAACGTCGGCAGGGCTGCAACGAGTGATCGCGCCGGTACGCCCAGCACTGAAGATTCGTTACCCGCTGACGCCCATGGAGCGCTTCGCCGCCTGGGATCGCGGCGATGGTCTGCATCTCGATCCGTGGATCCGGACCCATCAACGGCTCGGCGCGACCATCCTCGGTCCCGCGCCAGATTCGATGATCATCAAGGGCACAGTCACCGAGTGGGAGAAGTGGACCGGAATGGCCTTTCCCGAGACCGGTCGCTACGTCGTGCCAGAGGCGCTGGACCTCGTCGAGATCGACTGCGAGCAAGATCTCGGTACTTATACCGAGCCGAACCTGTGGATGCGGCACCTCTAGAGCGGCGCAGCGCAGAACCGGCTGAACAAGCGCGCTGGGCGTTGCGCAGGCGGCGTTCGACGATGCGCTGGGCTTACGCGCAGCTGCGGGAGGCCTTCGGGGCGGGCGGGAGCCGCTCACCTGCCCGTGACGATGTTCTTGGCGGCGCGGCTCTTCCGCTCAATACGTCGGCCGGGCGCCTGCCTCGCCTCGCGGGCGACCGCCCAGGCGTCCGCCACGGGGCCCACGTGCCATAGCTTGCTGGGGTTGCTAACCGAGCGGATCGCCTGAATCTGCCCGTCCAGGATGTCGAGTGTCAAGGTGAAGAGCACATTGTTGTCCCGGTCGCGGAAGATCGCTCCGGGCTGGCCGTTCACCTCGCGTGGTTCCAACGTCACGTCAATCCGGACGAGCCAGGGAGAGACTGAGGCAAGCACCCGGGCCGCCTTCTCGGCGCCGATGATGCTCCTGGCCAGCGCTGGGGTCTTCCCGCCACTATCGGTGGCCAGTTGAACGTCAGCGGCGAGCAGCTCCTGCAGCCCATTGATGTCGCCGTCCCGGAATGCGTCGAAGAACTGCGCCGCCAGTTTCTCTCGCTCCCTGCGGTCTGCCTCGAACCGGGGCCGGCCTGCGGCCATGTGGCGCCGTGCTCGAACCGCGAGCTGGCGGCACGCCGCGTCTGACCGCCCGACGGCCGACGCGACCTCCGGGAAGCCGAACCCGAACACTTCACGCAGCACGAAAACTGCCCGCTCCAGCGGGCTGAGCCGTTCCAGCAGCAACAGGGCCGCCGTCGATACCGAGTCGGCCAGCTCCGCCGACCGCTCGGGGTCGGAATAGGGGTCGGTTAGCAGCGGCTCAGGAAACCAGGGCCCGGGGTATTGCTCCCGCCGGACGCGGGCCGAGCGCAGCACGTCGATCGAGACCCTGGTGACTGCGGCCGACAGGAAGGCTTTGGCCGAGGCGGGTAGTGCCGGGGAAGCCGCGTAGCGCAGCCAAGTCTCCTGGACCGCGTCCTCGGCTTCGCTCACGCTGCCGAGGATCCGGTAGGCGATCGCGAACAGGAGGGGCCGCAGTTCCTCGAACTCCTCGGCCCGGCTACTCACGCGAGCTCTTCCTTGAACCCTTGCCGCCACGACGGGTAACGAAGCTCCCAGCCGAGCTCACGCTTGGCCTTGGCGTTGGAGAAGCCACGCCCTTCGGTCATCATGCCCGCCACCATCTCCCCGGCCAGCAGCCGGGCCAGCCATTTCGGAATCCGCCTCGGCGGCTTCGCACCCGCGCACGCGGCCAAAACTGGCAGCCACGCGCTGACCGGGGCAGGCTCGTCGTCAACGATGTTGAACACGCCCATCGCCTGCTGCTCCATGGCCAGGACGGTCGCGCTCGCAGCGTCATCCAGATGGACCCACGAGAAGTAGCCGGTGCCACCCCCGACGAGCGGGAACATCCGCTTGCGCACGAGCTTGACCTGATCGTCGGTGGCGCCCGGCCCATACA
>DASXIA010000025.1:0-20243 GCA_036488155.1 Streptosporangiaceae bacterium
ACCCGCACGAACTATCCGGCGGGCAACGGCAGCGGGTCTCGTTCGCCAGGGCGCTGGCCGCCAAGCCGAGCGTGCTGCTGGCCGACGAGCCGGTCTCCATGCTGGACGTGTCGATCCGGCTGGAGATGCTGAGCCTGCTCGATGACCTGCGCACGCGCTTCGAGCTCGCGATGCTCTACATCACCCACGACATCGCATCCGCCCGGTACTTCGCTGACGAAGTGCTGGTCATGTACGCCGGGCAGATCGTCGAGCGCGGCCCGGCCGAGGCCGTGACGCAGCAGCCCGCGCATCCGTACACCCAGCTACTGGTGAGTTCGGCGCCCGACCCCGACAACCTCGGCGGTGCGCTGCGCGATGTCGCCAAGCGACAACAGCAGGGCGGGAACGGCAGCGCCAACGGCAGCAGCAGCCCGCCAGCCGACGGTGCCTGCTCGTTCAGCAACCGGTGCCCGTTCGCGGACGATCGGTGCCGCGCGGAGGCGCCGCCACTGCTGCAGATCTCGTCGTCCAGGGCTGCCGCGTGCTGGCGGCTGGACGTCGCAGCTCCTTCCGTCTATGCCGGACGCGAAGGGGGTGGGGACATTACGGGCTAATTCCCGGTCGCACGAACCCACACCAGGCGGCACATTAGGCAGTCAAGACAGGAAAGGTAACAATGATCGCTAATCATGTGAGCTCCAGAAGACTTGTCGCCGTCGCGGCGGCTGGTCTCCTGGCGGCCGGTCTCGCCGCGTGCGGTTCGAGCCCGTCGGGCTCCTCGCACTCGTCGACGACCTCGACCACGCTGACCATGGAAAGCTCGCCGGAGACCACCATCACCGACGACTTCAACCCGTTCGTTCCGACTGCCGCGCCGCAGGGCATGGGCGCGACCGGCTTGGTCTACGAGCCGCTGCTGCAGTTCGATCTCCCCGCGCCACCCAAGTACTATCCGTGGCTGGCGACGTCCTATAACTGGACTAACAGCGGCAAGACCATCACCTTCGCGATCCGGCAGGGCGTGAAGTGGAACAACGGAAAGCCGATGACCCCGGCCGACGTCGCCTTCACCTACAACTACGTGAAGAAGTTCCCGGCCATCAACCTGGCCGGGCTCCCGATCACCAGCGCGACCGCGTCGGGCAACAATGTCACGATCAACTTCAGCTCAGCGCAGTACCTCAACCTGCAGGAGATCGCCGGCGTGCCGATCCTGCCGCAGTCGGTCTGGGGCAGCGTGAGCAACCCGTCGACATTTGCCGACCCTAAGCCCGTCGGCACCGGCCCGTACGTGCTGAAGACCTTCACCCCGCAGGGCTTCACGCTGACGAAGAACCCGTCGTACTGGCAGGCGTCAATGGTGAAGATCGCGAACGTCTTCTTCCCGGTGTACACCACCAATACCGGCGCGCTGTCGGCGCTGTACTCAGGGAAGATCGACTGGACGGGTAACTTCATCCCCGGCCTGCAGAAGGACTTCGTGAGCACCTCCCCGCAGTATCACCACTTCTGGGAGGCACCGGGCAGCACCAACGCCCTGATGCCGAACCTGAACAAGTGGCCGACTAACCAGCTACCGGTCCGGCAGGCCATCAGCCTGGCGGTCAACCGGAGCCTGCTCGCCTCCGAGGGCGAGGCAGGCCTGGAGAACCCGGTCACCAACACCAGCGGCATCACGCTGCCGACCTTCCAGGCATGGGCTGGCCCCGCGGCCTCGTACACGGTTTCGGCCACCGGCAGCGCAGCCGCCGCTGAGAAGGTACTTCAGAACGCCGGCTACAAGAAGAACTCCAGTGGCTTCTACGCCCTGAACGGCAAGGAGGTAACGGTCACGCTCATCTCGCCGTCCGCCTACACCGACTACGCGGCGGTCGGGACGATGGTCGCCAACGAGCTCAAGGCAGCCGGCATCAACGCCAGCTTCCAGGGCATCAGCGTGGACGCGTGGAACGCCGACATGGCCAGCGGTAACTTCTCGCTGGCCGAGCACTGGTCGAACAACGGCCTGACGCCGTACAACCTGTACGACAACTGGCTGAACAGCTCACTGAACAATGGCAAGTCCAACACCGGCGACTACGAGGGCCTGAAGAACCCGACAATGGACGCCGCCCTGGCCAAACTGGCCGGAGACTCGACCGTGGCGCAGCAGACCGCTGATCTCGCCCCGATCGAGGCCTACGTGGCCAAGAACCTGCCGGTTATCCCGGTCACGACGGCATCGGAGTGGTTCGAGTACGACTCGCAGAACTTCGTCGGCTGGCCGACCCAGCAGAATCCGTACGAGACCGGGCAGCCGAGCGGCACCAACACCGGCGCCGGCGCTGGCACCGACGAGGTGGTGATCCTGCACCTCAGCCCGCGCAAGTAGGTCCGCTAGAAGTTAGACCGCACGAGTAAGGGGGCCCGCACAGTTAACGCTGCGCGGCCTAGGTGGCCCGCCGCCGGGTAACCGGTGGCGGGCCACATTGCGTGAGACGGATGACCCGCGCGCCGGTTAGTCGTAGCTAGCCTCGATCAGCCAGCGGCCATCCTGCAAGGCGGCCAGCCAGGCCGCTCCGTCTTCAGTAACCAGCTGAAACCTGGCCTGGCGGCGGGCATGCCGCGGATCCCACCACCGCTCGGTGACCGGCCAGGGCCCGGCCCAGGCAGTAACTGCCCTGGCCTGGCCGCCGGCCGCCGCCAGCCAGGCTGGCGGCGCGGACAGCTGAGCTCGTCCGCTGACTGTCACTTCCCTGCCCGAGTCATCGGTCACGCTGGCCGCCAGCGGCACGTCGAACACGGTCGCCGGAGCCGGAGCCGGGATCTGGTCTGGCCACGGGCGATCGGCCGGGCGCTGCGGTACTCCCGTATCGCCGAACGGCACGAGCAGTACCTGATCGGCCGGCCTGCGGCCACCGGCCAGCACCGGCCGGGTGACCCGGTCGTGGCCGAGCATCGCTTGCACTCTGATTGCCGCGCGGGCCACCCGGTCGCTCGGCACCGAGTCGCCCCACAGCGCTAGCTGCCGCCCGGTGGCGCGGACCAGCTGATCCGGGACCAGCCGGAGCAGAGTGATCCCGGCCGCGCCACGCCAGCCATCGAGCTGCCAGCGAACGCGCTCGGCCACAGCCAGCGCCGACAGCAGCCCGTCATGCCGCCACAGCCGGCTCAGCTCCTGACCGTCGGCACAGCGCACCAGCACCTGGACCCGCACGCAGGCAAGCCCGGCGACCGCCAGCCGGTCATGCATCTGGTCAGCCAGTGCCTTGGCCGCGAAGATCGCTGGCTCGGATTGCTCGGCAGGCGGGTCGAACTCCAGCTGCACGGACAGATCGGCAGCAGGCGGCCGCGGGATCAGCGGTCGCGGGTCGAGCCCGCGGGCCAGTCGGCTGGCGAGTTTGCCAGGCGGCCCGAACCGGCCGGCGGCCTCAGCCGACGGCAGTGCGGCAAGCTGGCCCAGCGTCTCGATGCCCAGCCGGGGCAGCAACTCGCAGAGCTCTGGCATGCCCAGCACGCCCACAGGCAGCCCGGCCAGGAACTCGCGCGTCTCTCCCGGCGGCACTAGCAAGCCGGTCGGCCCGGCCCGCGCTGCCAGCCCGGCGGCGAACAGGCCATCGGCGATCCCGGCCTGACAGATAACTCCGCTCCGGCCGACGGCTTCGGTCAGTTTCCTGGCCAGCTCGGCTTCACCGCCGAAGTAGCGCGCCGGGCCGCGGGTCGCGATCGCGCAGACACCGGGCCGTAGCACCTCGACCTGCGGGCAGAAGTCCTGGGCGATGGCGACTACGGACTCGAAGGCGCGGGCGGCGGCACTGCCGCCGCCCGCCCTGTCGCTGCTCACACTGCCGCTGATCACACTGTCAGCCCGATCGCTGTCAGCCCTGTCGCTGCTCACACTGTCGCTGCTCGCGCTGTCACTATCGAGCCAGGCCGGACAGCGCAGCACGAGCACCCGGCGCGCAGCAGCGGCCCGACCCGTCATCCGCTGCTCACTAGCGGCTCGCCTGGATCGGCCTGCACAGTACCGGCGTAGCCACCGCGCGAGCTGTCCCTGGCGACGTCAGCCGGCTCAGCGGCTGCCGCGACAGCACCGTCCGGACCCGGCAGCCACAACCATGCCGAACGCGCCCGCTCTCCCGCCCCGCGCCCGGAGGCGATCACCTGCGCCTGGCGTGCGCGCAGCCGTCCGTATCCCGTGCCGATCCCGGTCCACTCCGCGTCCGCCACCAGCAGCCGGGATTGCGCGCCAGGCCAGTCCCCGGCGATCACGAGCACGCTCCCGTACCGGCGGGCTGCTGCCTCCAGCTTGCGCCGCAACTGGGCAGACGGCTGCTCCGGCGGCCGCAGCAGCACGACGTCGAATCCGTCAAGCAGTGATGCCACCACCTGCGTCCAGCCCGGTCCAGGCTCGGCGACCAGCAGCACCCGCTCCGGGTCCAGCCCGGCCTGCGCCGCTGCCCGCACGCCGACGGCCGGTACCCCCACGATCGCGCACCACGCACCGTCAGCTACCGCACCCGCAGCCAGCGCCAGCGGCAGCAATCCCCAGTCCCCCGTTGTCACCACCGAACCGCGCTGCAGCCCGCCGCCCGGCAACAGCTCTCGCAATGCCGGGCGGACCGGCAGCAGGCCCGCGCCGGTCAGCACGTCGTCCCGGTGGCGCGCCGGGGATAGCGAGATGACTTGAGCTATCCCCGTTTCCATCCCACCACTATCGAACGGGTATTCGAGCTAGTCAAGTCTCGGCTCGGCGGTCTATTCGAACATTGCCGAATCGCATGCCAGAACCCGTCTTTCGTAGTAAACCTCCTATATGAGGCATCGCAGGCGCAAACCGGTCAAGCGACGTTTCGCCTGGGTCATCGTGCCGCTCGTGGTGGTCATTGCCGGGGTGATCGCCCTGCTCCAGGCCGAGCCCACGGCTGTCGCACCCACGGCTGTTGCACACGCAGCTGCGATGCCAGCGGCAGCCGCCGCGCCAGCCGGGACGACGCCCAAAGCGGCAGCCGCCGCGCCAGCCGGGACAGCAACGAAAGCGGTCTATTTCCGCACCTTGCCACCCAACGCGAAGCTGCCAAGTGGCGCGACCTGCGCCCGGCTCGTCAACGCCGCGCCGCGTGCCGAGGACAAGGCCGCCAACAAGCCGTACAACAAGCGACGGGGCCGGCCCGTCACCGCCAAGTTCCTCGCCTACGACGGCCCCAAAGCGCAGAAGCTCGCCAGCCGGATCAACGGCGACTTCACCGGGACCACCATCGACATACTCAGGTGGGCGGCCTGCAAGTGGGGCATCGACCAGGACATCGTCTTCGCCCAGGCCGCCGTAGAGAGCTGGTGGCAGCAGGACACCCTCGGCGGCTGGGTCACGGACCCGTCCAAGTGCATGCCCGGTCACAAGCTCGGCCAGGATGGCAAGCCCGGTGAATGCCCGGTGAGCTACGGCATCCTGCAGGACAGCTATCCGTACGAGCCCGGCGGCTGGCCAGCCATCGCCAGGTCGACCGCGATGAACGCCGACGCGGCGTACGCGATCTGGCGGTCCTGCTACGACGGCTACGAGACCTGGCTCAACACCATGCCCAGGGGCAGGCAGTACCAGAAGGGAGACATCTGGGGTTGCGTCGGGCGCTGGTTCGCTGGCCAGTGGCTTACTCCGGGTGCACGGGGCTACATCGCCCAGGTCAAAAAGTACCTGCGCGAGAAGATCTGGCTGACGCCGGACTTCCAGCAGGGGCACTGACCGAGCCCACTGCATCGCTTCCCCGCCCACCACCGCAGCATCACCGTCACGCTCGCAACCACCACCCGCCGCAGCCGCAAAACGTCCTGGCATAGTCGCGGCTAGTAACGTGTTGACGTCAGATGTAATGTTGTAATTCCTGACCTGGAGAGCAGCATGACACCTGATTCACCCCTCGACTCGTACTCCCGGACAGTGGCCGGGGTCGCGGCCGAGCTCACTCCCCGAGTGGCAAGCCTGCGCGTGCCGAGTCCCGCCAGCCGGACCCGCGGCGAGGGCCTCGGATCGGCGGTGATCTATACGCCTGACGGGTTTCTGCTCACGAATGCGCATGTCGTCGGGCGGGCCGAGCACGGTACGGCACTGTTCGCTGACGGCACAAGCGCGGACTTCCGCGTCGTCGGCGCGGACCCGCTGTCTGACCTTGCGGTAGTCAGGGCCGACAGCCCGACGCCCAGCACGGCCGTCCTCGGCGAGGCTGACGAGCTTGTGGTGGGACAGCTTGTCGTGGCTGTGGGAAGTCCGCTCGGATTGACCGGCTCGGTGACGGCAGGAGTCGTCAGTGCACTTGGCCGGTCGCTGCCCACGAGCGCCGGCGCCAGGGCGAGTCTCATCGAGGACGTGATCCAAACTGACGCCGCCCTCAATCCCGGGAATTCCGGCGGCGCCCTCGCTGATTCGCATGCCCGGATCGTCGGCATCAATACCGCTGTCGCCGGGGTAGGGCTCGGCCTGGCCGTGCCCATCAACGCCACGACCCGGAAGATCATCGCGGCGCTTATGCGCGATGGCAAGGTCAGGCGCGCCTATCTCGGCATCGTGAGCGTGCCGGCCCCGCTGCCGGAGAAGCTGCGCGAGCGGTTCGGACGGTCCAGTGGTCTGCGAGTCGCCGAGGTCGTGCCGAACGGCCCCGCCGCGAGGGCTGGACTACGACCTGGCGATTTGCTGCTAACCGCGGGCGGCCGGCCGGTGACCAGAGCACAAGACCTGCAGAAGCTGATGTTCAGCGAGGCGATCGGGCGCCCGCTAGCCATCACCGTCATGCGGAACGGCGCGCTGGTGGACGTTATCGCTGAGCCAGCTGAACTGGTCGCTGCCTGATCTTGGGGCCGCTGCTCGGCTGTTAGGGGGCGGCCTGAGCTGTGCCAAAAGTGCCGACGAAGACTGAGTAGGATTCGATCTTGCGGAAGCCGAGCTTCTCAGCAACGGCCACCGACGGCAGGTTGGCTGACCAGGAGTCCCAATGCGGCATGATGGCCCGCTCGGCGCAGTGCTCGGCTAGCGCGCTCGCGGTCAGCGTCGCGAAGCCGCGGCCACGGTAGGCCGCCGCGGTCTCAATGCCGATGCCGCACTGCCCATCGCTGACGTACTCGGCAGTGCACCAGCACACGATCGTGGCGCGGTCGTGAGCGCAGAACCCGAAACCAGCCCGCCGGAAGGCGCTCATCGAGGTCCAGCAGGACCCGATCTCCGCGGTGACCGCGGCGAAGTTGCTGAGCATGGCCAGTTCGGGACGGTGGTCGTGGATCGCGCTGATCCGGAATCCGGCCGGCATCCGCAGCTGCCAGCCATTCACTGAGGGTCGCTCGCCACGATAGAAGACACGTTCCCGCCGGTCCAGCGGGCAACCGGCGACCACCGCCCTGGCGGCCTCCTCGGTGGCGTACAGCTTGAAAATACCCCGGCCTGCCGGCGCGATGTCCCGCTCGAACACTTGCCGGCACGCGTCGTAGTGACCTAACCCGCCGACAAGGTAAATGCAATGCGCCCCGTCCCATACCATGGCCGTCCGCGGCTCTGATGGGTCGTCCGCCCAGGCCCGCGCAGGGCTGTTGCCCGCGATGACGGCGTCGATCACAAGGCTCAGGTGCTGCGCGCCGACTAGGTGCCGGATGCGGCGGATGTCCCGGTGCGGCAACACGATCATGCCGGAACGGTAGGCGGGCACGCACAGCCGCGCAAGCAGATTACGGCCGCCGTAGTCCGGCCCATGATCGCTCAGAAACACTCTCGAGCCGTTAACGACCAAGTATCACTAGCATAAAATGCTTAATATCTATTACCGTGCCTTTGCCATTAGCACGAACTAACATGAAGCTGCCAACACCAGCGCTTGAATATGTCGCAAACTAGGTGTGACGCGCATCACTGTATTCAACGCCCTTGCCTTAGCCTGTGCGGCATGCCGGCCAGCGTAAAGCAGTCAGCACTTACCAGGTATGCCTTCTCGTGGCTTTATCTGGCTGCAGTATGCGCTGCCGAGATAGCGTACACGCTGCTGCCCCAGAAGGACCGAGCCGCCGTCCTGCGATGGGCTAGCACCAGCGTTCACAACCTGCGGCACCATCCGGTCGCGGCCCTGATCGCCTCGGCGTTCTTCTCCGGCAGCCACCTGCTCGCATGGCCAGCCGTGGTCGCACTCGCGGTGTTCGGCGCCAACCACGCCCTCGGCAACTGGCGCACTGCCCTGACCTGCGCTGCTGCCCAGGTCACCGGCACGCTGGTCAGCGAGGGCATCGTCGCTTACCGGGTGTCGCACGGCAGCCTCCCGGCAGCGGACCGGCACCTGATCGACGTCGGGATGTCCTACGTAGTGGTATCCGCGATCGCCGTCGCACTGCTCTACGGCGGGTGGCTGGCCAGAGCCGCGGCCGCTCTTGACCTGCTGCTGCTGATCTTTGTCGGACAGATCTTTGCCGGCATCGCCGAGCTTCAGGTACCGGCAGTAGGACACCTCACCGCCATGCTGACCGGGGCTGTTCTTGGCAGCTTCCTAATCTGGCAACGGCGCCGCCGAAAGGCGCACCCTTTATTCGATTCCGCTTAGGTATCCTCCCCGCGGAAACCTTGCCGGCGGCTGCTAAGTTGGGCTCCACAATCGTCAGTCGCGGGGTCCCGGAAGACTGACGGCCGGGGGGCTACAGGTACTACCCCTGCCTTGAGTTTCAAGGCTCAGCTAACTCTTCAGTCACGCGGATTGAGCTTTCGCATGAGCTTTGACGTGCACGGGCACGCCCAGCTGAAACCAGCACAGCTGGGGCCGACACAGGCGGGGTCGGCACCGGCGCTGTTCACGACGGTCGCAGCGCGACCGCGGTCGGCGCGGGTTTGGCTATGGATTGCCATGGCCGGCATCGGCGCCTCGCTCATCACCATCGTTGTGGTCTCGCTTGCGCGGAAGTCCTGGATGGGGCCGCCCCTGCCGATGCCGCGGATCGGCCCCCCGTTTCAGCTAGCAAGCGTTCACCTGTCGCTGAACAGCGTGGCAGTTGCCCTGTGGCTGTCAGCTATCGCGGGCGGTCTCGGGGTCGCGGCCGGCCTCATCGCGGTCCGGCAGGGAGCGCGGCCGCCGATCCGGCTTCTGCTCATCGCGTCGGCGACTGTGGTCGCCGTGCTGACACTCCTGCCTCCGGTCGGCTCGACGGACCCCCTCGATTACATGGCATTCGGCCGGATGGTGGCGCTTGGCCACAGCCCGTACGTGATGGTGCCCTGGGACCTCATCCACATCCATGACCCGGTGGGCAAGTCCATCCCCTGGGAGTGGGGCCGGAACACGACGCTCTACGGCCCCGCAGCGACCGTCGAGGAGTTCGTGGCGGCCAAGCTTGGCGGGACGTCGGCAGCGCGCATCGTGTTCTGGCTCAAGCTCGCGAACGCGGCGGCGTTCGGCCTGGTCGGCTATACCGCGGACCGGCTGCTGCGCTCGGATCCCGCCTTGCGGCTGAGGGCACACCTGTTGTGGACCGTCAACCCCCTGCTGATCTGGCAGCTGATCGCGGCCGCACACCTAGACGTGCTGGCCGCCGCCGCCGGAATGCTCGGTCTGATAGTGGCCTGCGGCTGGCCGGCCGCACAGGTTGCCGCTCACCCGCGGCTGGGCCGCGTGCTGGCCGGCGGCGCGCTGATCGGCCTGGCCGCCGACGTCAAGATCGATTTCATTCTCTTCGGGCTCGGCCTTGTCTGGACGCTGCGGCGCAGCCTCATGTCCTGCCTGGCCGCAGCCTGCGGCATGCTCGCGGTGCTGCTACCGAGCTACGCCTGGTTCGGGCCGCCCGCCATTGTGTCCGTACAGAACCGGGCCGACCGAACAACTGCTGACAATTTCTACCAGTTGTTCTCGGACTCGAGGCACGGCTTCCTCATGCAGCACATCAGCCTCGTCGCCACCATCCTGGTTATCGGCCTGGCGATCGTCACCCTGTCCCGGCTGCCCGGCCGGTCCACGGCGCAGCCCGCGATCTTCGCCGCGCTAGCACTGAGCACCGCCTGGCTCTTCCTCTGGCAATACCAGCTGCCCTCATACGAGGCAATGGTGATCTGCCTGCTCATTCTGATGCCGGCCGGCTGGCTTGACTGGCTGGTGATCACGCGCCTGACCGCAGCCACCATCGCACTGATGCCCGGCAACCCGACGCCCCTTGAGTCGCATCTGCTGGCCAAGATCGCCTACTACGACATCACGGTGGCAGTTCCGATCGTGCTGCTTGCCGTTGTTGCCGCACTGATCGTCGGATGCTTGCTGCCACGGCGCGGCGAGCCGCAAATAGTCCCCTCGCGTCCTGACGGCCGTTTGCTGCCCTGAAAGCTCGCTACCGGACCGCTCAGCTGCTGGCCACCGGGTTGGGCGTCAGCTCCGCCGGATCCGCCGCCCCGGCATGGCCGACCGCCGCGCGGCGGCGCGTAGCTTCGCTGTTCACCGCCAGCACTGCTAGCTGCACGAACAGCACGAGCCCGGCCAGCACGAAGAGATTGCCGGTGATCAGCTGCAAACCATGCCAGTGGTACTCGGCGTACCAGGGCCTGTCCCCCAACCGCGCGAAGGTGCCAGGGTTTGTGTTCGGCGGAATCCAGATCAGTCCCTCGGAGAAGCCGCCCAGATCGAGCGGCTGACCCCAGAGGAAGCCGGGCCAGGCGCCGAAGATCGCGGTCAGCAACCCTGCTCCGGCCAGGTAGGCCCACCGGAGCGATCCGCGTGCCCGGATTCCGTAGACCACCAGGACAGTGACGCCCGGTACGATCCAGACCCAGTGGTGATCCCAGCTAACCGGTGACACGAGCAAGCCGGTCAGCGCGCACGTAAGCACGCCCACGGCTCGGTGCCCGGCGCGGTCTAGCGCGGCCGCCGACGCGATGCCGACGACGAACGTGACGCATTCGGCCACGAGCCACAGCGGTCGGCCTGCCGCAATGCTGCCGGACAGCCTAGTGATCAGAGCCTGCAGAGACTGATTGCCTTCCCACCCGGTGAATCCCGTGCGACTTCCTTTCAGGAACAGGCCATCTAGCCACCACGCGCGCGAGTCAGCGGGCAGGTATACGGCGCCCAGCACCGCAGTAGCCGCGAAGGTGCCGGCTGCGACGGCCGCCTGCCGGAACCGGCGGGTCAGCAGCAGATACGGGATGAATACCAGCGGCACCAGCTTGATCCCGGCGGCGATGCCGATCCCGGCACCCTTCCACCACCGACGGTCCGGCTGCCCGAGGTCCCACATGATCAGCGCCATGAGCAGTAGCTCGATCTGGCCCAGGTAAAGCGTGCGTTGTACCGGCTCGATCCACAGCAGCGCAGCCGCCAGCAGCAGCGTTCCGCCGAGCCGGGCAAAGCCGGCGCGATGGCCCAGTGCGCCGAGCGTGGCCCATATCGTCACGGCCAGCGCGGCGATGTTCACTGCGATGGACAGCTTCAGCAACAATGTCCAGGACGGCAGCAGCAGGCCAGTGAAAACCATCGCGGCAAACGGAGGATAGGTGAACTCCAGCCCGTGCCCCGGCCAGTCATACAGTGGCGCAGCAAGTCTCGGATCGTAGGCCGACGGATACTGCGCGACGACCTTTCCGCCAAGCCGGTACACGTGCAGGTCGACAGGGACCAGCCAGCGGTCCATCGGATGCGTCAAGATGAACGCGCAGTAGCACGCCATCATGACCGCGAACACGATCACGCCAGTGATCAGCAGCATCGTGGCGGCTCGCGGCCAGGCGCGGCCCGAGTCCATTGCAGTCACATCAGCGTGACGCGGGCCTACGTCTGGCGTAATCACGGATCAGCCGCCTGGAACGGCTCCGGCGGCCGTGAAGCTCCCGGAATGGTGCGCACGTGCCACAGTAACTCGCTATCAGATACTGGTTCCCGGCGGCAAACCAGACTGTGACTTGACGATGATCGGGAAATTAGCTATCCAATACCCGTCGACCCCGGGATGTGCGCCACCACGCGATCAGTCGCCCTGCTGCATAGCAGACTGCGCCGCCAGCGCCGACGAAGAAGCCGATCGGCCAGTTAGTCTCGAACGACGCCGCGATCGCTACCCAGACTGTCAGGACGGCCAGGACGACTGAGAGGCCCATCGCTGCCAGCGGGCTTGCTGTCAGTGAACGGGCAGCCGCTGGCGGCCCGATCATCAGGCTGAATATCAGCAGCGCGCCAACAACCGGGAGCGTCAAGCTTGTCGCGAGCGCGACGATCACCAGAAAGATCAGTTCCATCCGAGTGTTGCTGATGCCCGCGGCCGCGCTCGACTCGGGCGCCAGCGACGACATCAGCAGCGGCCTGAACAGCAGCAGGACGGCCAGCACGCACACCGCGCCGAGTACGGCGATCGGCAGGATCTCGCTCGTGCTGACACCGAGTACCTCGCCGAACAGCAACGAGAAGATCTCCGCCGAGTACTCGACCGTGAAGCTCAGAAACAACGCGCCAAGCCCGAGCAGCACCACCAGGATCAGCGCGGTGGACACATCACGCCTGGCACGTTTGCTCAGCCAGCCGATGCCAAGCGAGCCAGCCAGCGCGAACAGCCCCAGCCCGACGAGCGTGTTGATGCCAAGCAGGCTGGCACCGGCTGCTCCCGCGAACGCGCCCTGCGGCACAGCGTCCGCCACGAAGGCCGCGCCCCGCAGCACCACGAAGAAGCCGACCACTCCGGCGATGACCGCGACGATCGAGGCACTGACCCAGGCGTTGATCATGAACGGGGCGAACACGGCCGCTTAACCCTTCACCCGGCGGGCTCGCCCGGTCAGCTGAGCAGCGACGAACCCGAGGAAGATCAGCGTGACGATGAAGAAACTCACCGGCCAGCCGTTGTGGCTGGGCGGCCAGGTAAAGCTGTCATAGGCGAGCACGACGCCGAGCCAGGTCGTCGCGACGGCGATGAGTGCCGCAGCCACGGTAGCCCGGCCGGGCGTGCTGGTGACGCGAAGCGCGATCGCCGCCGGCCCGACCAGCAGGGCCGTCGACAAGATCGCGCCGAGCGTGACGGCAGCTAGCGACACCGCCAGCGCGATGGCAATCAGGCAGGCAAGCCCGGTCAGCCGGACCCGGACGCCGCGCGCCGCAGCGACGTCCGCGCTGACCGAGCTGAGCAGGAGCGGCCGGTACAAAGTTGCGACGATCGCCAGGGCCGACACCCCGAAGGCGACCATCAGCGGCACGACGCTGTTGCTGATCGTGAACATCGAGCCGAACAGGATCGTTACCGTGGTTCCGGTGGTAGAAGTCGAGGTGGTATCCCAATACAGGAACAACGCGGCTAGCCCAAGTCCGGCCCCGCGCACGATCCCTGTCGCCAGGTCGCGGCCGCGCGGACGGCGGATCCCGATCATGTCCATGATCCCGGCCGCGATCACGCCGGTCCCGGCGAAACCCCACAGCGGGCTGATGCTCGCAAGGAAGGTTGCAGATCCGCCGGTGACCGCAAGGTCAGCTAGTGCGTGACCGGAGTAAGACTGACCGCGAAGCACCGTGAACGTGCCGACCACGCCGGACACCAACGCAGCGATCCCGCCGACGACGAGCGCCACGTGGACTGGCGAGCTGGCGAAGAAGCCCGGCGCGAACAGTACCCGGAGCACGGAGCTCACTGCCGTATCTCCCGGCCGCTCAAGGCTGTACTCCTTGACTCGCTCAAGGCTGTACTCCCTGACCCGCTCAAGGCTGTACTCCCTGACCCGCTCAAGGCTGCATTCCGGCCGGCGAGTGATCTGGATGACCAGGCGCGGCTGCGGCCTCGTCCCCCGCCAGGATCTCGAACGCCTCGCCGGCATGCGCGACCACTAGCACGCGGCCGTGCACGTTCAGCACGTCAACGTGGTGGCCGTACAGGGCGCTCAGGACGTCCTCGCGGATGACCTCATCGGTCGTGCCGCTCGCTGCCCGGCCTGCGGCAACGTAGACGACCCGGTCCATGACCGGCAGCAGCGGATTCATCTCGTGCGCCGAGATCAGCACTGAGACCTGCTGCCGACTGGTGATCTTTGCGAGCAGCGAGATGATCTCCTGCGCGCTGCGGATGTCGAGGTTAGCCAGCGGCTCATCAAGCAGCAGCAGCCGCGGCTGGCTGATGAGCGCATGGGCAATCATGACTCGCTGCTGCTCGCCGCCGGACAGGTTGCCTACCCGCTCGTCGGCGAATCTGGTGGCGTCGACCGCTTCGAGCATCTCATCGACCCGCTGACGGCGCTGCCGCGACGGAAACGGGATGCCGAGCCGGTTCCCGTCCAGGCCAAGACCGACCAAGTCCCGTGCCCGCACCGGCATGTCCGGATCGAGCTGGATCTTCTGGGGAACGTAGCCGACTAGCCCCCGGCCGGTTGCCCGGCCGCAGATGCTGACGCGTCCTCCGGTCGTCGGCTGCAGGCCGAGGATCACTCGCAACAGCGTCGTCTTGCCCGCACCGTTAGATCCGATCAGCCCGACGAACTCGCCTGATCCGACCGTGAAGCAGACGTCATCCAGGATCTGCCGGCCCGCTAGCTGGACGCTGACCCTATCGACATCCAGTACCGGACCGCTGATCTCGCCAGGCTGCGCTGACCCGCTCGCCGCCATCATCACCGCCATCAGAGCTTCTCCGTGGAGACCTTACTGGCAATCGCCTTGCGGAGCGCGTTGACCTCGGCCAGCATCCACGACTGGTAGTTGTAACCGGGTGTCGGCATGGTCTCGTAGACGCCGACCACCGGGATGCCGTAACGGCGGGCTTCCGCAAGGAACGACTTGGTGACCGAAGAGGTGACTTGCTGGTTGTAGACGAAGACCTTGACCTTGTGCTGCGAGAACAGGCTGTCTTGCAGGGACACGTACTGTGGCGACAGATCGACACCGTTCATGATGTCCGCCTGCAGCCCGAACGGGGTCTTGATGTCGGCACCGGCGGCCTGCAGCATGTAGTTGCCGACCGGCTCGGTGGCTGCCACGGGCGTGCCGGGATAGGCCGCCTTGAACTGCGCGAGAGCGGTCAGCCACGGCTGCAGTGAATGGTCGAACTTGGTGACGTTGGCGCGGAAGTACGCGGCGTGCGCCGGGCTTAGCTTCGACAGCTCAGCTGCGATCGCTCCGGCGACCTTTGGCATCGTGTTCGGCGAGTACCACAGATGCGGATTTGGCGTGCTGTCCGGCAGGCCGAGCACGTTCTGCACCACGATGACTTTGCGGCTGGAACTGGCCGCACTGCTTTCGATCCGGTTCATGTAGGTGTCGTAGCCGATGCCGTTCTGCACGACCAGCTGGGCACCGGCCACCTCCCTCGCCACGGCCGGACTTGCCTCAAAGGAGTGCGGGTCGGTGTTGGGGTTACTCTCGATCGCGCTGACCGCTACGTACTTCCCGCCGATCTGCGAGATGACGTTCGCGTATTCGTTCTCAGCGCCGACAGCGCGGATGATGCCCGGGCTGGTCCCGGCAGAACTGGCCGAGCAGGCGGTGGCCAACAGGCCGGCCGTGGCGCTCAAAGCTATCGCGGTGAACGCATGACGCACTTGCATAGCGGTGCTCCAGCAGATTATCGGCTCTAGCAGGGTGAGCTGACTAAGAAACAGGTGCAGCGCGCCCTTAGCCGACGGGCCCGCTTAGTGCTAATGAAAACCATAATCACTTTCACGAGTCAGCGTCAACTTGGTTCCGGCAGCCCAGACTGCTGTCTTTCAGCCGGCCAGCGCCGCAATCCGAGGGCGATTCGCCTGTTTTGGGCGGTTTACCGATCACTTAGCACCCGAAACAGCCCCTTAAGCTTGACCTTATGTGGCGATATGCCCGATAGAGAAGGGCCATTTCGGGTGCTAAGACATCGCCCAGCCTCAGCCGACGCTGACGGCGGCGGATCAGTCCTTTGAGCCTGCGGCGGGGCGCAGCCGGGGTATCCACGCAGGCACGGCACGCCGGTAAGCCAGGTACTCGGCCCCGAACTTGCGAGTCAGGACGGGTTCCTCGTAAAAGCGCACGGCGGCCGCCCCGATGCACCAGGCGACCGCCGTGTACTCCGCGAGCCCTCGCGAGCCGAATAGCAGCGTCTGGCCGACCAGGATGATCAGGAAGCCGACGTAAATGGGATTGCGCACGTGACGATAGAAGCCGGTCACTACCAGGCGCGGCGGCGACGCGGTCGGCACCGGAGTGCCGCCCCCCTTGAAGAAGCCGATGAACGAAGCCACCACCGCGACCAGCCCGGCGCAGATCATCAGCGCGCCGGCCGCGCGCGCGATCCCCCAGTAGGGCAGCGGCTGGCGGAAATGCCAGTCGTTAGAGAGGTACGGGAGCACGCATCCGAACGTCCCGCCCATCGCCGCGATCCAGGTCAGGCTGGTAACCGCGGCTGCTGGCCTGCGCATGACACTCCCTCATCAGTGAGAGTTATCCGGCTGCTGACCCGCGCCGGCCGGGCGGCCTAGTACGTAGATGTTCACCGCGTAGCACAGCAGCGCAATGCCGGTCAGCACCGACATGGCCATCGACGCTGAGGTATCGCCGGTCCTGACAAAGCCAGCCCCGGCCACCGAGGCGAAGGCCAGCGCCAGCAGGCCGGCCGCCGACAGCGCGACGACAGTCCGGTGCCGGGCCATGATCGACTGCACGAGCACGCCGAGTCCCGCCAGTCCGAGTAGCAGCCCGACCACCGCATGCGCGCTGAGCAGCGCCGGGCCGGCCGAGATCGCCGCGGTCAGGCTGCGGCCGCGGTCGGCCGCGGGCACGGTCACGTACAAGTTGACATACGTGCCGATCAGGTACTCCGCCACGACGAGCACGAGGGCCGCGAGGCTGCCGCGCTGCAGCCGGGCCCGGGCGGCTGCGACCGCTGTGTGCGCCGGCTTGGCAGCCGACACCGTATGCACGCTCATCTGCTCACCTCTCTGTTCTGGACGCGCTCGCTGGCGGAGACCGCGAGCAAGCCCGTTCTAAGATCGCTACCTGTAGCGCCACTACTTATTGAAGGGTAGCATTACTACGCATGAAGGGGTAGTCTTGCTACCTATGAGGGCGGAAACACTGAAGGGCCACCTGAACGGGATCCTGCTCGCGGTTCTCGAGCCCGAGCCACGTCACGGTTACGCGATCATGGAGGCCTTGCGCGATCGCAGCGCTGGCCAAGTCGACCTGCCAACCGGCACGATTTATCCGGCCATGCATCGGCTCGAACGAACTGGACTGGTCCGCGCAAGCTGGTCAACGGTCGGCGGGCGCCGCCGCAGGGTCTACGACCTGACCGCGGCAGGCCGCCGAGCGCTGGACACTGAGCGCAGCACCTGGCGGGATTTCTCGGCAACCGTCACCGCTTTGCTACAGCCAGTGCCGCTGGCGATCAGCCCGCAATGAACCGGCCGGGCACGCCGGCGTCAGGCGCTCAGCTAGCGGTCGAGCGCTATCTGGCCGAGGTCACTGCGAGGCTGCCCGGATCGCCGCGATCCCATCGGGACATCGTGGCCGAGCTGCGTTCCGGGATCCTGGACGCGACCGACGCGCACTGCTCTGCCGGGCTACCGCCAGCCGAGGCCGTCCAGGCGGCGATCGACGAGTTCGGCGACCCGATCAAGGTCGCCGACGGCTTCACAGCCGAGATCGCCGCCGGCCTCGCGCGGCGCGCAGCTGTCGTCGTGCTGGTCACCGGCCCGCTGGTCGGGGTGCTGTGGATCGTCACAGCTGTAGCCAGCCATATAGCACCGCACTTTCAGTGGTCGGACTTGTCGCCTGGCCTGCAAGTGGGCGTTCCCCTGGTTGCTGTCGCCGCCGGGGTAACGGCCTGCGGTGCCCTTTTCGGCATTGCCGCCACCGGGCGCCTGACCCGCTGGCTGCCCGCCATGCCCCGCCGGGCTCCTGCCGCGGCCGCGGTCGCGGGGTTCGGCGCGGTCGGCGCCGACGCGCTAGGCCTTGCGCTGCTAGGCGTCCAGCTGGCCACTGCGGCGGGAACGCTCTCCCCCTGGCCGGCGGCCGCCGCGGCAGCGGCGAGCGTCGCCCGGCTGATGTTCGCCCGGCGCGCGGCACTCCGCTGCCTGGCCATCCGCACTGGCCTGACCTGATAGTCAGGCAGGCTTACGCGCCCTCTTCGCTCACCAGCGCGAGCCAGTTGCCGTCCGGGTCAGCGACGTACGCGCGGCGCATGCCCGAGACATGGCCGTAGGGCTCGATCAGCACAGGTGCGCCAGCCGCGCGTAGCGAAGCGACCGTGTCGTCGGTCGAGTCAACCCAGACCACGAGTTCCATCGGATGACCCGGCGCCGGCTCGGGCAGTCCTTGTCTTGCCACCGCGCCACGGCTGGTGATCGCAATAGTCACGTCGCCGAGACGCAGTTCCACGTGCTCTGGCCGCCCCTCCGCGGGTGTCCTGAAAGTCTGCTTGCCGCCGAGCTGGTCGCGGTAGAAGGCGACCGCCCGCTCGACGTCGGCGCTGTACAGGTTGGGCATGACGGACATGGTCATCGGTGTTGCTCCGTAATCTGGCTGCCGGTTATCTGCTTGCCACCTGCGCGGTGATGTGCTCGGCGAACGCTGTCAGCGGTCCGCCGCCCTTCTGGTCGAGGATCCGGCGCATCCGCTCGGCTTGTGTGCCGTAGCGTTCCAGGTGCCGGTGCGTGAAGTCGACGCGAGTCAGGTGCGGACCCTCCGGGGTGAAGGTGACTTCGACCTCGGACCCGTGCGCCGGGTCCTCCTCATAGGTCCACTGCGGGCTCACCTGCCAGGTCAGCAGCAGCCGGTACGGCGGCTGCCAGGAAAGAACGGTGCCCCAGTCGGTCTCGGTGCCATCGGCGGCTCGCTCGTACCATCGGCCGCCGGCAAACGGTTCGAGCACGGCTTCGGTGCCGTGCGGCTCAGCTAGGTGATGAGTGTTTACCGGCCACCACTGCTGACCCACGAAGACATCGAAGGCGATCGCTAGCGGAGCGTTCACCCGCACGGTCTTTGCGACGACGATCTCCAGCTCGGCCGTCATGTTCTGCCCCTTCGCCACCCTCTCGGCAGCGCGCTGATACGCCGTCAGCGACCGCTCCCAGTACCAGTCGAGGTGATCTCGCAACTGCTCCAGCGCATCAGGCTCCAGGTGGTAGACCCGGCGGTTACCGGCCGCCTGGACGCTGACCAGCCCGGCGGCCTTGAGCACCCGCAGGTGCATCGACACTGCAGTCCGGCTAATCGGCATTGCCGCGGCAATCCCGCCGACATCCAGCGGGCGGGCGGCTAGCCGCCCGATGATCCGGCGCCGCATCGGATCGCCGAGGGCGTCCAGCGCCGAATCTAGGTCAATGCTCATTGACCGTCAATTTATGCTGTCTTAGCTGGCGGCGTCAATCAGCCGCATCCGGCCGCGGACACCATCGGCGCGTGAAGGCTGACCGCGGGCGCGAGGTCAACTGGCCGCCGCAGTGAGCAG
This sequence comes from Streptosporangiaceae bacterium, assembly GCA_036488155.1. Lineage (GTDB taxonomy): Bacteria > Actinomycetota > Actinomycetes > Streptosporangiales > Streptosporangiaceae > JAJYUU01. The sequence goes on from DASXIA010000025.1 coordinate 19,348, forward strand.
GACCGTGGCGCGTTCGGCCGCTGCCCGCACCCGAGGGACCGGGTCGCTTCGCAGCGCGGCAACCGAGTCGAGCGCCGAGCCAATCCGCCGCTTAGCCACGACCTTGGCGGCCATCTCGCGCACCCGCCAGTGCTCGTCCGCGAGCGCGGCGACGACGGCACCCTCCGCCTCATCGGTCCAGGCATGTAGCAAGCCCCTCGCACCCCAGACCCGTCGCCAGTACTGGTTGCGCTGGGCCGGCCCGTCGTCAAGAACCCGGTGCCCGCCCGGGCCGCCGAGGGCCAGAACGAAATCGTCGTCCACGTCCTCACCCTGGAGCAGCGCAACGCATCCAGCGACGACCTCTGCCGTGCCGCGGCGCGCGCACTCGATCTCTACGCTGTGCCGGGGCGTCAGTTCCCACCCGGATTGCACTGGCACAGCGTCACCTTTCTGGCAGCCGGGTCCAAGCCTGGCACGTCCGCCCTGGGTCAGCTGCCATGCCGCTTGACCGCGGCGGATAACCAGTTGCGGTGCCAGCCAGCCCCTTGGTGTACTTCAGGCCACCGACGACAGGAGAGAGCGAGATGCGAGCAGCGCTCATGTTCACCCCGATGGCAGCCTCCGCCCATCAGAAGGACATGACGCTTTCGTGCAACTGCTCAACCTTGGCATCCTGGCCCATGTAGACGCCGGCAAGACAAGCCTGACCGAACGGCTGCTGTTCGACGCCGGGGTCATCGACGAGATCGGGCGCGTCGACCACGGCAGCACTCAGACCGACACGCTCGCGCTCGAACGCGAACGCGGCATCACCATCAAGGCCGCGGTTGTCTCGTTCGCTATCGGCGACCTCACCGTTAACCTGATCGACACGCCTGGCCACCCCGACTTCATCGCCGAAGTGGAGCGGACTC
>DASXIA010000081.1:0-8801 GCA_036488155.1 Streptosporangiaceae bacterium
TGACTGGCAGTTCCACCGCGCCGAAGGCGGTAACCCGCTGAGCTGGGCGTATACCTTCGAGTGGCCGATCTTCACGATCTTCGGCGTAATTTTCTGGGCCAAGACGATCATCGACGAGTACCGGACGCCGGGCGGTGCAGCAAACAGCGGTGCCGCGAGCACCAGCGGTACCGCGAACAGCCGGCTGCTGACATCCGGGCTAGCCGAGCTGGGCGACGGGTTGCCGGGCCGGGCGCATATTGCCTCAATGCTGGACGAGGAGGCAGACGACGATCCCGAGCTCGCTGCCTACAACGCCTACCTGACGAAGCTGAACACCCGGTCAGGGGCCTGACCAGACCCGGAGCCCGATGAGAGCAAGACTGACAAGAGTGAGGAGTTCCGGGTGAGTCCCCAGAGGGAGTTCCGGGCGAATCCCCAGCTGGTCCGCCTAGCCGTCCGCGCCTACCGCACGATGGCCTACGTAACCGGCACCATGCTGTGCATCCTGGTCTTCATCTGCATACCGCTGCAGGTCTGGGCCCACAATGACGTGCCGGTAAACATCGTCGGCACCCTTCACGGGATCCTCTACATCATCTACATCGTGATCGCCTTCGCGATGACCAGGGCGGTACGGATGAAAGTCGCCAGTCCGGGCACCGTCATCGTGCTGGCCGCCGGCACGATCCCGGTGCTCACGTTCATCGTCGAGCGCTGGGTGAGCCGGACCTATATCACCCCGGCACTGGCCGGCACGGCCCCCAGTGAGCAACAGCCAGTACTTCGCTGAGCAGCCGGCTGCCGCACACCGGCCGGGCACTGTGCACCTCGTGCTTCCCGACATGCACCTGGCCCTGGCCACCGACGCCGGCGTCTTCTCGCCCGGCCGTCTGGACCCCGGTACCCGGCTCCTGCTCGACGCCGCGCCGCCGCCACCGCCCGATGGCGACTTTCTGGACCTGGGCACCGGCTACGGGCCGCTCGCGCTCGCGCTCGCCAAGCGATCGCCGGGCGCGCGCATCTGGGCGGTCGACGTGAATAAGCGGGCACTCGAACTTTGTGCCGGGAACGCCGCAACCGCGGGGCTGGCCAACGTCCGCTGCGTCCCGGCTCCCGGGGCCGGCCAATACAGTCGCAGCCTCCCGGCCAGTTTCCAGCTGATCTGGTCCAACCCGCCGATCAGGATCGGCAAGCAGGCCTTGCACTCGATGCTGACGGCCTGGCTCGGACGGCTCGCGCCGCGCGCGGCCGCCTACCTGGTCGTGCAGCGCAACCTGGGCTCGGACTCCCTGCAGCGCTGGCTGGGCGACACAGGGTTTGACGCATCCCGGTATGCCGCGCGGGCCGGCTACCGCGTGCTGGAGGTGCGGCGGTGAGCCGGCGGCAGCTTGGCATGACAGAGGTGAAGCGACTCAACCGGGACTGGCGCAAGCGCACCGAGGCCCGTCTGAGCCTGCTGCTGGATAACGTCGGCCAGCCGTTCAACGTGGGCTCGATCATCAGGTCTGCAGCGGCGTTCGGGGTGGAGCGGGTCTGGCTCTGCGGCAGCACTGCCGAGCCCGGTCACCCGTCGGCCCGCAAGACGGCTCTTGGCACCGACCGCCTGCTCGCCTTCGAGTCGGTTCCGTCCGCCACGGCCGGGGCGGATGCCGCCCGCAGCGACGGCTACCGGGTGGTCGCGATCGAACTGGCTGGCGAGGCAGTGCCGCTGCATGAGGCGCCGCTGGCCGGGGATATCTGCCTGGCCCTCGGGAACGAAGATCACGGCTGCTCGGCCGCCCTTCTCGCCGCGGCCGACCTGATCGCCTACATCCCCCAGCCAGGCAAAGTCGGCTCGCTGAACGTGGCAGCTGCGGCCGCGATCGCCCTGGCTGAAGTTCGCCGCCACGAGTGGGCGGGCCGAACCGACTAGCCCGGACGCGGGCGTTCCCGGCCCGGCGGGCCTTCCCGGCATGGCGGGCGTTCCCGGCAGAGCGGGGCGACTCGGCGAGCTCGCCGGTGCCGGGGGATCTCCCTGACTGCAGGCATACTGGGGGCCATGCCTTCCGGCTATCTTGATCACCCGCCGCCGCTAGCCTTCGCGCACCGCGGCGGCGCCGGGCATTACCCGGAGAACTCCTGGAAGGCATTCGAGCACGCGGTCAAGCTCGGCTACACCTACCTTGAGACCGACGCGCATGCCACTGCCGACGGGACGGTGGTGGCCTTCCACGACAAGACGCTCGACCGGGTGACAGACTCGACCGGCAAGATCGCGGCGCTGACCGCGGCGCAGGTGGCGGCCGCCAGGATCGATGGCACCGAGCCGATCCCGGTGCTGGCCGACCTGATCATGGCGTGGCCGGACGTGCGGTTCAACATCGACCTCAAGGATGACCCGGCCATCGGCCCGATGGCGGAGATCCTGCGTATCACGAACGCCTGGGACCGGATTTGCCTGACGTCTTTTTCCGGCCGGCGGCTGAGCGCTGCCCGCCGCCTGCTCGCGCGGCCGGTCTGTACCGCGACAACACCGGCAGGCATCGGCGCGATCAGGGCCGGGATCCCGGTTAAGACGCTGGCGGCGCGTTTCGCCGCGCTGTCGGTGCGATGCGCGCAGATCCCGTTTTCTATGGCCACCACGCAGTTCATCGGGCGTGCGCATGCCGCCGGGCTACAGGTTCACGCCTGGACGGTGAATGATCCGGCCGTCATGGCCAGCCTGCTTGACCGCGGGGTGGACGGAATCATGACAGATCAGACCGAGGCACTGCGGGACATCCTGGTGAAGCGGGGCCAGTGGCAGCCGCGAATTGCCGGCTAGGCCGGCATTTTCGTCAGATCGGCGCCCGTCCGGCGGTTGGAATAGCCGCTGGCAGGGAATCTTGTCCGGGACCTCACCGTTGGTGAAGTAGTACGGCTGAGCCTGGGGAGGCAGTAACACATGGCCGAGCGAGCACTGCGTGGCACCCGACTCGGAGCCACAAGCTACGAGAACGACCGTAACACCGACCTGGCGCCTCGCCAGGAGGTGGCCTTCGATTGCCCTAAGGGGCATCGCTTCACGGTTCCGTTCTCAGCTGAGGCCGAACTGCCGATTAACTGGGAATGCCGGATTTGCGGTGCTCTGGCCGTCACTGCGACCGGGGACATGCCGAGCCCGAAGAAGATCAAGCCTCCGCGCAGCCACTGGGACATGCTCATGGAGCGCCGCAGCATGGCCGATCTGGAGGAAGTCCTGGCTGAGCGGCTGGCGGTTATCCGGGGCCAGCGCGAGCCGGTCGATGCGCCCGAACCGCGCACCAGGCAGCGCAAGAGCGCCTAGCCCGCCGCGAATCGCGTCGGTGCCGCAAGAACGCTCAAGTCCGGCTGCTCCCCCGGCGTGTCACCGACCATACCGTGACCCGCCACAGCGCCTCTGCCACGATGGACCGGTTCATCTTGCTGGTGCCCTTGGCACGTTCGGTGAACGTGATCGGCACCTCGGTTACCGTGAGGCCGGACCGCACCGTGCGAAGGGTCAGCTCGATCTGGAAGCAGTAGCCCTGCGACCTGACGTCGCGCAGGCCGATCCGGCGTAGCGTCGATGCGCGGTAGGCACGGTATCCGCCGGTAGCGTCGTGCACCGACAGCCCCAGCATGATCCGCGCGTAGGCATTACCGCCGCGGGACAGGATCTCGCGCGACCGCGGCCAGTTGCGGACCGTGCCGCCGCTGACCCAGCGCGAGCCGACGACCAGATCAGCGTTCGCGAGCGCCGCGAGCAGGCTGGGCAGTTCGGCGGGATCATGTGAGCCGTCAGCGTCCATCTCGACGAGGACTCCGTAGCCGCGGTCGAGCGCCCAGCCGAAGCCGGCCAGGTACGCCGCGCCGAGGCCCGCCTTCTGCGTGCGATGCAGCACATGAATGTGCTCGTCGGTGAGCGCGAGCTTCTCCGCCAGATCGCCCGTGCCGTCGGGACTGTTGTCATCGACCACGAGGACGTCCGCATCCGGTACCGCCCGGCGCGTCCTGGACACGATGTCCTCGAGGTTGTCGCTCTCGTTGTAGGTCGGGATGATGACCACGACCGGGCCGGCGCCGCCTGCGTCGCCGGCCGTGCTTTCGGCGGAGGCGACCGCGCCAGTGCCGGCGGCGGTAGTGCCGTCGGACCGGTTGGCTTCGGTCACCGGCTGGCTCCTGGCGCGCTTGCCCCCCGGCACTTGCGCGTCCTCGCGTGCACTCCTCATTCCTTCCGCCGGAAACCGCCTAGCACATCACAACTGCCGTCCCGTCGCAATTCCGGGCCGTGATCTGGCCGGGGAAGAGGGCCTGGGAATCCTTCGGACCGGAGCGCGTCCCGTCGGCAGCGGGCTCGCCCTCCGTTGTCTACTGGGTGCCCAGGCCCCTCCCGGGTCCAACCCCCCGCCCGATCAGGGCTTGGGCTGTCGCTTACTTCGCAGCGACCGCGTCGCGGTGCCGGCGGGCGGCCCGCGTGACCTCCCTGACCTGCTGGCCCGGTGCTGGACTGCGCAGCAACATACCGTTGATCGCGACGATGTCAACCGATCGTGGCAGTACTGATACCCGTTAGCTACCTGGGTGGCTGCCTATCCGCCGGACCTGTCGCCTGTTGTCCTGCGGCGTTACGCTAGAGGTCCCATAACCCCTGAGGGCGCTCATGACAAGGTTGTCAGCGACAGGCTGCCAGTGCGTGGCCTGGCCCTTGTTTGCGCCTTATCCGCGCGGTAGACCCGTTTCACGGCTACTCATGTCAGACCGCCCGCGCATTGCCGCGCGCGAACCGACACTCGGCCTGGAGGACAGGAATGACAGAAAATTCGGAGACGCCGGAGGTCTCTGAGTCCCAGATCGCTGTGCACTGGCGGGAGGAAGAGTACTACCCGCCGCCGGAGAAGTTTGTCGCGCAGGCTAACGCGAATGATCCGGCGATTTTCGAGCGTTTTACTGAAGACAAGTTCCCGGACTGTTTCACCGAGTACGCGGATCTGCTGACCTGGGACAAGCCGTGGGATACTGTGCTCGACACCAGCAACGCGCCGTTCTGGAAATGGTTCGTGGGCGGCAAGCTGAACGCGTGCTACAACTGCGTGGACAGGCACGCGGCGGCAGATCCTGACAAGACCGCGGTCATCTGGGTGCCCGAGCTCGAGGATGACGAAACCGTGCACATCAGCTACGGCGAGCTGCTGCGCCGGGTGAACGAGTTTGCCGCGCTGCTGGCCGACTTCGCCGGTCTTAAAACCGGTGACCGGGTTACCTTGCATATGCCGATGGTCCCCGAGGCCATTGTGACGATGCTCGCCTGCGCCCGCCTCGGTGTTATTCACTCGCAGGTATTCGGCGGCTTTAGCGGCAATGCCTGCGGAACGCGCATTGCTGACTCCGGCAGCCGCGTCCTGATTACCATGGACGGCTATTACCGGGCCGGGTCCATGGGCGATCACAAGTTCAAGGCCGACGAGGCGGTTGCGGAGGCGGCCCGGCAGGGTCAGGACGTCGATAAGGTGCTGGTCTGGCGGCGGAAGGCCGGCGAGTACCAGTCGCAGACGCCGATGGCCGGCGGCCGCGACTTCTTCGTCGACGACGTCATCGCAAGTTACGCCGGCCAGCAGGTCGAGCCGGTCTCGCTGAACGCGACGGACTCGCTGTTCCTGATGTACACCTCCGGCACGACCGGACGGCCCAAGGGCGCCCAGCACAGCGTCGGCGGTTACCTGTCGTACGTGACCGGGACGTCGAAGTACTACCAGGACATCCACCCCAATGACGTGTACTGGTGCCTGGCTGACATCGGCTGGATCACCGGCCACTCCTACATCGTCTACGGGCCGCTGGCACTGGGCACCACGACGGTCATCTACGAGGGCGTGCCCAACTACCCCGACGGCGGCCGGCCCTGGCGGATCGCCGAGAAGCTCGGCGTCAACATCTTCCACACCTCGCCGACCTCGATCCGGATGCTGCGCAAGGTCGCGCCCGACGAGCCGGTCAAATACAACTACCACTTCAAGACCATGACCACGGTCGGCGAGCCGATCGAGCCCGAAGTGTGGCGGTGGTACTACAACGTCGTCGGCAAGGGCCAGGCCGCCATCACCGATACGTGGTGGCAGACCGAAACCGGCGGCTTCCTCGGCAGCACTCTGCCCGGCCTGCAGCCGATGAAGCCCGGCAGCTGCGGCCCCGGCGCGCTCGGCATCTTCCCCGCCATCTACGACGAGGACGGCAACGAGATCCCCAAGGGCAGCGGCAGGGCCGGCAACATCTGCATCCGCAACCCGTGGCCGGGCATCATGCAGACGGTCTGGGGCCAGCCCGAGCGGTTCCTCGACGTCTACTACCGCAAGTACAACACCAACCCCGACAGCAAAGACTGGCACGACTGGCCGTATTTCTGCGGCGACGGCGCGCTGCAATCCGAGGACGGCTACTTCCGCATCCTCGGCCGGATCGACGACGTCATCAACGTGGCCGGCCACCGGCTCGGCACCAAGGAACTGGAGTCGGCCGCGCTGACCGTGCCCGAGGTCGCCGAGGCCGCCGCAGTCCCGGTGATCGACGACATCCGGGGCCGCATGGTCGAGATGTACGTCTCCCTCAAGCCCGGCTTCGAGTCCGGCCCGCAGATGGAAGCCAAGGTCACCAAGGCGATCGAGACCGAGATCGGCAAGATCGCCCGGCCGAAGAACGTCTGGATCGTTCCGGACATGCCCAAGACACGGTCCGGCAAGATCATGCGCCGGGTCATCGCGTCGGTGTCGAACTTCGCCGACGTCGGCGACGTCACCACGCTAGCCAACCCCGAAGTTGTCGACGGCATCCGCCAGCACGTCCAGCGCGCGAAAGTCGCCAAGGGCGACACCCCCCGCGAACTGTCAGACACCGAACTCGCCGAGATCCAGTCCTCCGGCAACGAGTAACGCCCCCGCGACCGCAGCGACGGCCGCCGGCCTCAGGGCCGGCGGCCGTCGCGTGGCGCGTACCTCTTTGCGGTAGCTGGCCCGCGTTACCGCGTGGCGAGCGCGCGGAGGCTCTCGCGGAGCGAGTCTGTGGTGGCCAGGACCGCGCTGGGCTCATAGCCGCAGTGCGCCATGCAGTTGTCGCAGCGTGGATCCTTGCCGCGGCCGAACGCGTCCCAGTCCGTGGTGTCAAGCAGCTCCTGCCAGGTCTGCGCGTAGCCGTCATCGAGCAGGTAGCAGGGGCGCTGCCAGCCGAGGAGCGAGTAGGACGGTATCCCCCAGGGCGTGCAGGCGAACTCCCGCTTGCCTTCCAGGAAGTCCAGGTAGAGCTGGGAGTGGTTGAACCGCCAGCCCTTGCGGCGGCCGTCGGCGAACGCCTTGCTGAATAGCTCCCTGGTCTGCTCGACCCCAAGGAACCTGTCCTGATCAGGCGCCTTCTGGTAGGCATACGCCGGGGCGATCTCCATGCGGTCGACCTTGAGCTCGTTGTTGAGGTAATCAAGCACGTCGATCACCGTCTGCGGCGAGTCAGTGTTGAAGACCGTCGTGTTGGTGTATACGGCGAAGCCGGCTTGCTTAACCGCGCGAATGGCGTCAACGGCCTGATCGAAGACACCCTGCTTGGCGACGGCCTCGTCATGCCGGTCGCCGAGGCCGTCGATGTGCACCATCCACGCGAAGTTCTTGTGCGGCGTGAACTTGTGCAGGTGCTTGCGCATCAGCACCGCGTTCGTGCACAACACGACGAACTTCCTCCGCTTGAGAAGTTCGGTAGTCAGCACGTCGATCTGCGGGTGCATCAGCGGTTCACCGCCGGCGATCGAGACCATCGGCGCGCCGCACTCCGCGACCGCGGCGAGGGCCTGTTCCACGGGCATCCGCTGTTTGAGCACGGACGCTGGATGCTGGATCTTGCCGCAGCCAGCGCATTTGAGATTGCAGGCGAAGAGCGGCTCCAGCTCCATGATCAGCGGGAACTTCTCCACCCTGCGGATCTTCTGCCTCATCAAGTAGGTCCCCAGCTTCACCGTCAGGTGCAGCGGCATCGCCATTTCCGTCCTCCGTTCGCGAGCAGAGTGGAACATACACAGTGTATGTAACATGATGGCTGTATGGTCGCACAATCGCAAAGCCGGCGTGCGCAACACGCGGCGGACACCCGGACGGCGCTGCTTGCCGTCGCCCGGCGGATGTTCGCCGCCAACGGCTACGACGGCACCGGCACGGAGCAGATCGTCGCCGAGGCGCAGGTCACCCGCGGCGCTCTCTACCACCACTTCAGGGATAAGGCCGACCTGTTCCGTGCGGTCATGGAAGAGGCGGCCGGTGAGGTCGCGCGGCGGCTGACCGACGATCAGACACGACTCGACGGCTCGCCGCTGGACGAGATCAGGGACGGCGTGAGCGCGTTCCTGGACGTGTGCGTCCGCGGCGACTTCCAGCGCATCGTGCTCATCGACGGCCCGCGGGTGCTCGGGGAGCAGGCGTGGGACCAGCTAGTCGAACGGTACGGGCGCGCCCTGCTCGAGGAGTGGCTGACCCGTGCTATCACTGCGGGCGACATGGATCCGGTCCCCGTGCGGCCGCTAGCGCGCCTGCTGATCGCGATGCTCACCGAGGCGAGTCTGGCGATCGCGGGTGCGGCCGATCCCGCCGCCACCCGCGCGGAGCTAGGGGTAACGCTCACCCGCCTGCTCGACGGCATGCGGCCCCGCTGACTGGCGTGCCGGCGATACCCGGAACCGGGTGACCTTCGACCGATCTCGACGTGGAAAGATGCTGCCGTGCTGACGACGGATGATCCGCGCCGTCCGGTGCTTGTCAGGCGCGGGTTCATCCTGGAGTACCTGACGCTGGCCTGGAACGTCGTCGGCATCG
>DASXIA010000120.1:0-2790 GCA_036488155.1 Streptosporangiaceae bacterium
ATTTTCCAGTTCTTCAACCTGCTCGACGACCTCACCGTCGCCGACAATGTGCTCCTGCCGGCGCAGCTGGCAGGAGCGTCCCGCGGCGATGCGGGGCGCCGCGCGGACGAGTTGCTCGACCGGCTGAAGATCAGCCAGCACAGGCAGGCGTACCCGGCGGGGCTGTCGGGCGGGGAACGGCAGCGGGTGGCTATCGCGAGGGCGCTGGTCAACTCACCTGAACTGCTGCTGGCCGACGAACCCACCGGCGCGCTGGACACCGCGACCGGCGAGGAGATCGGGGAACTGCTGCGAGAGCTGAACCAGGCAGGCCAGAGCATGATCATGGTCACTCACAACGCAGACCTGGCCTGCCGCTACGCCAGCCGCACCATCCAGATCATCGATGGCAGGCTCGCCGACGGCCCTGCCGCTGATAGCGCTGCCGCTGATGGCGGGCACGCCGCAGGCCAGCTGGCTGACGGCGGGCTGGCTGACGGCGGGCTGCGCTCGGGCATCGGAACAGGCGGCGACGTGCCCGGAGCCGGAAGGCACGCGGCGAAGTGGCAGTCATGAGCGCGCGGCCGGTACTGCGCGCGGCCTCCGGGGGCGTGACCAGGCACCGGGCCCAGACATTTGTCCTGTTCATGGTCTTGCTGGTGTCCACCGCGTCGGCCACCCTCGGCCTGGCGTTGCTTGCAGCCGCGAGCGGGCCTTTCGATCACGCATTCGCCGCACAGCATGGCGCGGATGCGGCCGTGGCTGTCAATGCCAGCCGCGCTAGCCGTGCGCAGTTGGCGGCGACGGCCCGGTTGTCCGGAGTGACGGACGCTGCCGGGCCGTTGAGTGCTGCCACCGTCACGCTCCGCAGCCGGGGATTCACACTGCCGCCGCTGGTGGTCGTCGGCCGCGCTTCGCCCGGCGGCCGGCTCGACGATCTGACTCTCGTCCATGGACACTGGCCGCAGCGAGCGGATCAGATCGTGCTGTCCGAGGACTCGGGCTTCCTCCCCGGCCTCGGCGCGAGGATGACGGTGCAGACCGCGCCGGGCAAGCCGGGATTGACCGTGGTCGGCGTCGCCAAGTCGATCACCAATACGGCCGACGCATGGGTGCTGCCGACTGAGATCAAGGCGTTGCGCCCGGCCGGCGCTCCGGCTACCGCGGAGATGCTGTACCGGTTCGCGAGCGCGGGAACGGCCGCCAGGGTCCGCGGCGACGTGGCGGCCGTCGCTGCCGCGCTGCCGGCCGGTGCGGTCGCTGGGTCCTCGTCTTGGCTCAGCGCGCAGCAGCAGTCCAGCGGTAACAGCACGATCCTGGCGCCGTTCGTCGAAGCGTTCGCGCTCATCGGCCTGTTCATGTCGGTACTGATCGTGGCCAACGTGGTGAGCGGCGCGGTAGTGGCCAGCTACCGGCGGATCGGCGTGCTCAAGAGCATCGGATTCAGCCCGGCGCAAGTGGTCTTTGCGTACGTCGCGAGAGTCGGCTGGCCGGCGGTTACCGGCTGCCTTGTCGGCTTGGTAGGCGGCAACCTGCTCGCGGTCCCCGTGCTGCACAAATCGGCGGCAGCGTTCGGCGTTGGTCAGCAGCAGGTACCGCTCTGGGTGAACGTCGTCACGCCAGTCGTCATGTGCGCCCTGGTCGCGCTGACAGCGTTCCTCCCCGCCCTGCGGGCCGGGCAGATGTCGGCGGTGCAGGCCATCGCGCTCGGGCACGCGCCCAGGCAGGGCCGCGGGTACGCGGCACACCGGTTCGCCAGCCGACTCCGGTTGCCGCGCCCGGTCAGCATCGGCCTGGCCGCGCCGTTCGCTCGTCCGGCCCGCACCGCCGGGACGCTGGCCGCCATCATGTTCGGCGTCATCGCCGTGGTCTTCGCGGTAGGTCTGGACTCCACTTTGTCCAGGGCGGAGACAGGTCAGTCGCTCGCGGCCACCGCACCCGTGCAGGTCTCGCTCAACAGCGGCAACGCATTTCAGCCCGGCAGCAGTCCGGACCGGACGATCCTGGCGGCGCTGCGCGCGCAGCCGGGTACGTCGCGGTACGTTGCAGACGCACTGACTGAGCTAAGCGCGAACGGTCTGGCGCTTCGAGTAAATGCGCAGGCGTTCGACGGCAACTCAGCCTGGCTCGGTTACGGCGTGATCAGCGGGCACTGGTACCACGGTCCCGGGCAAGTGGTCGTCAACACCGCCTACCTGAACCAGACTGGCCTGGCTGTCGGCGACTCCACGACAGTCAGCAGCGGGACCCGGTCGGTTACCGCGCGGATCGTCGGTGAGGTGTTTGTGCCGGGGAACCAGCCGGCACTGATGACCAGCGTGCAGACCCTCGGCGGGACATCTGCGAGGCTCGGCCTCGTCCAGTACTACGTCGGCCTTAGCCAGGGTGTCTCATCGTCTTCTTATATGAGCGGACTGACGAGGTCGCTGGGCGCCAACTACTACGTTTCCGGTCCTGGCGGCGGCCAGTTCTACCTGATCGCCGACTCGCTAATCGCGATGCTGACGGTGATGATGGCGGTCGTCGCTGGCCTCGGCGTGCTGAATACGGTTTTGCTCGGCACCCGGGACCGGGTACACGACCTCGGCGTTTTCAAGGCGGTCGGGATGACGCCGCGGCAGACGATCGCGATGGTGCTGTGCTGGGTGGTCGCACCGGCCATCGTCGCTGCGGTGATCGCGGTCCCGGTCGGCATGGTGCTGCACTCGGCGACGGCGGACGCGATGGCACGGGCGGCGTACACGGGGCTGCCGGCTAGCTTCATGGCCGTCTACCGTCCTCCTGAAATCGTCCTGCTGGCTCTGTCCGGAC
>DASXIA010000138.1:0-3384 GCA_036488155.1 Streptosporangiaceae bacterium
GAGGGGCCGCCTGTCAAGGATCATGTCGAGCAGCAAGTCGTCGTGGTCCCGGCCTGCCAGGCCGGGCATCGGAACCCTGGGCATCTCGCCTGACAAAGCGTCTGGCCCGGTCATACCGTTACACCCGCCTGATCCAGCACAACGGCCAGGCGCCGCAACCCCCGATGCGCAGCCACCCGCACCGCGCCCGGCGACTTACCCACGATCCGCGCAACAGCCGGCGCGTCCAGGCCAGCCACCACCCGCAACAAGATGATCTCCGCCTGGTCAGCTGGCAGCGATGCGACCGCCGCCAGCACCGCTCGCGTGGACAGCCGCTCCAGCACGACATCCGCAGTGTCCGCCGCTACCTGCTGGCCGTCAGCCGCGCCCAGCCTCGCGGGCAGCGCCTGACGCCGCACCCGCGACCGCGCCCAGTCAATCGTCCGGTGCCGGGCGATAGTAAACAACCACGCCTTAAACGCCTGCTCATCCCCGCGAAAGCTGCCCAGGCCGCCAATGACCTGCAGCCAGGTCTCGCCCGCCATATCCTCCGCAGCATCGCTAGCAATGACCTGCAGATACCGCAGCAACGACGGCTGGATATCACGGAAGATGGCAGCGAACGCCTGTTGGTCACCAGCGCGGGCGTCAGCAAGAGTTACCTCGAAAGCAGCGCCCAGCACCGGCCCAGTATCTGTCGCCAAGCTGGCCGCCGCAGCCGAAACCGTACTTCTGGTGCGAAGCTCACTAGTGCGAAGGGTGTCAGCGGCTCAAGACGACGCTGCTTGCAGGGCCAGCAAGGCGACATGCAGCGACAGCCGGGACTCAGCCGGCTCCAGTTCGACACCGAGCACGTCCTCGATCTGCCGCAGCCGCTCGTACATGGTGGGCCGCGCCAGGTGCGCGAGCTTGGCCGCCGCCGCCTTGTTGCCGCCCGCTTCCAGGTAGGCGGTAAGCGCCGGGACCAGCTGAGAACCGGTCGCGTCGTCGTGCACTAGAAGCCGGCTGAGTTCCCGTTCGGCGAACGCCTGCAGCCGGGGGTCATGCCGGAGCAGGTGAAGCAAACCACGCAGCCGCAAGTCCGGCAGCCGGTAGTAGGTCCGGTGGCCGTCGGCGGCAGCGGCCGCACCGGCAACGTGGTCGGCCTCCAGCAGCGAGCGCTGCACTGCGGCGACCGAGTCAACCGGCGACCCGGCCCCGATCACGTCGGCCGGATCCAGCCGGGGCCGGAGCTGGCTCGCGAGCCGGGCCAGCGCCGCTTCCGGGTCGGCCCGCGGCGCCAGCGTGAGCAGCGCGGCGACCCGCTGATCGTCCAGCGAGCCGACCAGCGCAGGGATACTCAGCTGCCGGCAAGCCTCGGCTAGCGCGTCGGCAATCCCGGCCGCCCGCGCCGGGGCGGCAAGCGCGGGCGTGACCATAGCTCCTCGTGGAATCCCGGGAACGCCCGCAGACGGCACGGCTGCCGCCTGACCGGCCGCGGCGTGCGAGCTTGCCACCCGGACGACGACTGGCACGAGCAGCCGGCCCGCTACCGGCACGCCGAGCGCCCTGGCTCGCGCCGCGGCTTCCGCCGGATCGCTGTAGCCGTTGCCGAGAAAGGCGGACAGGATCGTGCGGTGCGCCTGGCGCTCCAGGCTCTCGCGCTGGTGGTCGAGCAGGCGGCCCAGTGCCAGCGTCGTCGCGGCTCGCTCGATGAGCGCTTCATCGCCGGGCCGGGGTGCTTCACCGCGGAGCATGATCAGCCGGCCCCAGTCCTCGCCGCGGGCGCCGACGATCGTCACGAGCCAGCCGGACGCGGCGTCGTAACCAGTCCGCCCGGTCAGCCTGGCCGATCGCGACCGGCCGGAGAACCCGGCCAGCAAGCTGGCCGCGTCCGCGCGGAGCGGTGCGCAGGCGAGGACCTGGTGCGCAAGATCCTCCAGGATGACCGGGCAGCCCGCGAGCGTGGCGGCCTGGGCTACGACCTCCTCTGCGGGCGCACCTGACACCGCCAGCTCGGTGAAGACCCGGTGGAGCCGTTCGGCCGAGCGCAGCTCGGCTAGCTGGGCGTCGATGATCCGGGCGTGGACCGCCTCGGTGATCTCGATGAACTGCGTCTCGCGCTCGAACACGATGAGCGGAAGCCGATGGTCGGCGGCGGCGGCGATCAGCGCGGCCGGCAGGCTGCGGGAGTAACGCGAGCCGAGTTCGACCGCCAGGCCGCTGACACCGACGGAGGCAAGCTCAGCCACGTACCGCCCAAGACCTGCTGCGTCGTCAGGCAGTGCGATCCCGGTGGACAGCACGAGCTCGCCGCCGCGCAGCAGGTGAGCGGCCTGGGCAAGCTCGATCACGTGCACCCAGCGGACAGGCGCCGTAAGCCGCTCGGCGCCGGCCAGCACGCGCGGCGCGCCGCTGCGGACCGGGTCGAGAGCAAGTACCTCAGCGACGGTTGGCAACATGGCCGGTGCCTCCCTGTGCTGATCCGCTGCCCGGCCGTTGCGTGCTGGCCGGGTTGGGTCGGACACACTGTACAGTCAACCAGCACGTTCCCTTACAAAACGTAATTTGGCTCGAACGCGCGGTGGCGACACACTAGGCGCAGGGGGACGATGAGAGCACTAGCTGATCAGCGCATCGGAAGGCAGCAGCGCCATGGAGCAGGCAACCACGCATCGCACGCACTGGATTAACGGGAAGCCGTGGACCGGCGAGGCGGCCACCCGAGGCGACATCTACAATCCGGCGACCGGGCGGGTGTCCGGAACGGTCGACTACGCGGCGGCGGCTGAGGTAGACGCTGCGGTCGCGGCGGCTAAGGCCGCGCTGCCCGGCTGGCGCGAGACCTCGCTGGTGCGGCGAGCTGGAGTCATGTTCGAATTCCGCGAGCTCGTCCGCAAGCACTCGGCTGACCTGGCGGCGCGGATCACCGCCGAGCACGGCAAGGTGACCGCCGACGCGGCCGGCGAGGTCGCCAGGGGCCTCGAGGTGGTGGACTTTGCTTGCGGGATACCGCATCTGCTCAAGGGCGGGTTCTCGGAGAACGTCTCCACCGGTGTCGATGCCTACTCCATCAGGCAGCCGGTCGGCGTGGTGGCCGGGATCACCCCGTTCAACTTCCCGGCCATGGTGCCCATGTGGATGTTCCCGATCGCGCTGGCCTGCGGCAACACGTTCGTGCTCAAGCCATCGGAGAAGGATCCCTCGGCGTCACTGCTGCTGGCTGAGTTGCTGGCCGAAGCGGGCCTGCCCGACGGTGCATTCAACGTCGTGCATGGCGCGAAGCCCGCGGTGGACGCGCTGCTGACCCACCCCGACGTCCGCGCGGTGAGCTTCGTCGGCTCTACGCCGATCGCACGCTACGTCGCGCAGACCGCGACCAACCACGGCAAGCGCGTGCAGGCGCTCGGCGGAGCGAAGAAC
>DASXIA010000152.1:0-3516 GCA_036488155.1 Streptosporangiaceae bacterium
TCCCCCAGCTCGGCAGGCAGGTCACGGCACCCGAGCGCCCACGATGCCGGGTACCGGCTCTTGATCAGCTCGAAGAAGTCCCAGTACTCCTGTAGCTTGCCCTCTTTAGCCTGCTCCGACGGTCCCGTGACCAGGGCGTCACGGACCTGGTCGGCCCATTCTTTGGTGAAGAACTTCGGCTCGGACATGGCTCACCCGCCCGCGAGCTGGGGCTGCACCATCTGGAGCAGTTCCTCGAGATCGGGAGACAGGCCGATGCCCACGTCGTTGAGCTTGCGGCGCAGCTGCTGGAAGAACAGCGTTCGCACCTCGTCCTCGGTCCAGCCGAGCGGCTCGTAGTAGATCTGGCGGCTGTTCACGCCGGACACTGACAGGATCGTCCGGAGCGTGTCGTGGATCTCGTTGATCATCGTCTGGTCCTTGCGGACCGCGTCCTGCAGGTACCGCATGCCGCCCTGCACGTGCCGCGACTCATCCCGGCAGGTCGCCGTGAAGCCGGTGTAATACGCGGGCAGGAATCCGCGCCAGCGGGCGTACGACAGCGTCACCTTCATCACCGATAGCGCCAGCACGCCCTCGATCCACAGGAAGTAGTTGGTGCCGTAGCGCACTCGCGCCCGCTCGTCATAGGGGTTACGCCGCAGCTCATCGGCCTGGTAAGCAAGCAGACCGAACGGCCCGACGAACGTCTCGGCCACCCAGGGGAACGACGCGTCCAGAACCGTCATGATGTCGTCGCCCTCGAAGCCGACGACCTCCCGGTAGAACCGGTCGAAGAATACCGTGTGCCGCGCCTCGTCCTCGATCTGCGCGGCGATGTGCAGCTTTTCCTCCTCGCTGGCGCCGATCATGAACACCGGCAGCTCGATCTCGACCTGCCGTTCCCCGTGGTGGAATCCGGACGAGATGGCGATGAAGGACTGCCGCTCGTCCTCGCTCATCTTCTCGGTCCAGTCGATCTTGTCCTGGCTGAAGTCAAGATCGTAGACATCCCACCGCTGCTTCAGGTACTTGCGGTACAACGTCGTGAAGTCCGGCAGCGATCTCAGGTCCCGGTGAACGTACTCGATCACGTCATCGATATCAACGTCGAGCACGCCCTTGAGATCGGATTCCTCGATCTCGCGGACCTCCTCATCGCTCAAGGCCCTGGGGCCCTCACGGAGCACGGCCGTGGGGCTCTTGCGTTCGGTCATACCGGCGACCTCCTATCTTGTGGCGAGCGCTGTAACCGCGCTCTGTTCCGCCTGTGCCGGCGTCTGTTCCGACGGGACCAGCGCACGCACCACGCGCGTCAGCAGCGCGGCCCACTGCGCGTCGTCAACCGCATGCAGGTCGGGCGTCACGACCGCGCTCCCCATGGCCAGCAGCAGGCAAAAGTGCGCCAGCGCGCCCGGCGACAACGCGGGGTCCAGTTCCCCGCTGGCCTGGCCAGCCTGTACGAGCCCGGCGACCCAGTCGATGCGCTCGCCCGTGTAGTCGCGCATCAGCGCCGCGACATCGTGGTCCCGGCGAGCCGCGATCAGCGCTTCCACGACCAGATAGCCCTGACTGTCGCGGCGGCGGCGAAGGCCCCGGCCTGCCTCGAGCAGCAGCTCCGTGACCGGCCGGCTCGGATCAGCGGCCAGCAGGTCCGCCAGTACCTGCCTGCCGTGCGCGCGCAGCGCGGCCACCAGCAATTCTGCCTTCGAGCCGAAATGGGCATATAGCGCGCCATTACTGACCCCCGCCGCCGCCGCGATGTCGACCACACGCGTGCCGTCGTACCCGCGCTCTGCGAACACTCCAGCAGCCGCGCGCAGCAGCCGCACGCGGGTCTCGGCGGCTGTGACCCCGGCAACACGGCCCATACGAGGTATTGAAATTCTTTTCATTTTGTTTGTCAATGGTGAGCAGCGCCGCCCCAGAGCAACCATCCTGGTACAGCACGGACGGCCAACCCGCCATCGAGATCGCCGTACAGATGGGCGGTTCACGCACGTCAGGCAACTCATAAGGCAACGATGCAGCGCGACGGGCGGGCGGCGTTACTGCGCTGCACCGGGGACTTGGTCAGCTGGCCACCAGGTACGCGCCAATGGCCGGCGGATCACCTCCGAGACGGTGTTCACGCTGTTCGGCGGCGCGGATCAGCAGGGCACGTTTGAATTCCGGGTCCGGCCGCACGGACTCGACACTGGCTGCCGCTTAATCCCAGGGGCCGCCGCCCGCCCCGCCGGCGGCGGCGGCGCAAGATTGTGTCCGCGTCGTAGCCGCGCTCAGCCTCACCGGCCATCGCCTCGACGTTGGCGTCGGTGATCGGCGTCCCGTGCGTGCGGAGTCCGTGGTCGTTCATGCCTGTGCTCGCCTGCCCTCCGGGAGCAGCCAGCCGCGATACCATGGCGCAGCGCCGAGCGGAGAACCGACCGGAATCGTATTACGAAACACCTGGGCATCCGGCCGTGAGCCGCCCGGCGACCAGTGGCTCTGCCCTACCGTCGGGGTATGCCTGCCAGGAAGCGCCCACCTCCGAGGACGCCATGACCGCCCGCCGCGTCCTGCTCGACGGGCTCGCCCGCGACGCTGACATCTTCGAGCTGGTGAGCGAGCTTGCGCCCCTGCACCCGCGAGACAACACCCTCCCCGGCGAGGTGTTCCTGCACGTCGCCGCGGACGCGCTGAACTGGTGCAGGGTCAGCCGGGCTGACCCGCTGCCCCTGGAGGGACTACGCGAGCGGTTCCTGCCCGAGTGCGCCTTCCGCGGCCGTGAAAACAACAAGCTCCAGTACGCAGTGCTGGCCGCAGCAGCCCTCCATGGCGGCACCGAACCGGACCTGCTTGAGGAGGTCGCCTGGTGGCAGAGCGACGACTTCTGGCAGTACGCCCTATTCGCGGCGGTCGCCTACATCCGCGCCGCCGCCAGCCGGGCGGGCGTGCCGGTGCGCCAGGCATGCCAGGACCTGGCCCAGTGAGCTGGCCACCCAGCGCCATAACGACCATTCGGGCGCGACATGGATGGCGAGTAAACCGACCTCGCTTGCCGACCATATCGGCGGCACTGTGCGCCCGCCTGATGCGGGGGCAATTACAGAGCGTCAGGAGAAGCCTCGACCCACCAGGCCGTCCTGATGCGCGCGAGCGTCGATCGCTTATGGCGTCTGGCGGGCCGTATGGCATCGATGCCCCCGCGCAATGAACGGCGTGGCTCTGAGCGGTTCGGTATCCACGGGGATCGGCACGCAGACAGGGTGCTAGAGGCGGGGGAGCAGTCTCGTGAGCAGAAGTACCTGTGTGGTATTCCCGATACTTGAAATAAGGCACCGATGGCGTTGCCGCCTGTGGCGTGCTGCTCGCGCTGGTTGCCTGCCCGGAGGCCTGGCCCTGGGACCGGCTGAACAGCTGCGATTGCTAGCGCTGATCGTAGTCCGGGTTCGGAGGCCGGAGCGGGGGTTTCGCGTGACCGCGATGGCGCGCGGTATGGCCAGGCAATCGGGATCTGGCGCTGGCCGGTGGGCGGGCGTGCCGGGTGTCGGCTGG
>DASXIA010000157.1:0-7166 GCA_036488155.1 Streptosporangiaceae bacterium
CCCCTGCACTGGCCCGTCATACAGGACCCGGGCCGCTCCTGGCGTGAGCCTGGAGCCAGGATCGCCACGTCGGGGACTAGGTGGACGTCGGTCACTGTCCCTGGCAAGCCGACCGCGGGCGGTAGCTGCCTGCGACTGCGAGGCTAAGCCGCGGCTACGGTCGTCACCGGGAGGGAGGAATCTGCCGCGAATTCCAGCCCCGACGGATCAGCGCCCCGGGCGACTAGCTCGGCGCCAAGTGCCGCGACCATCGCGCCGTTATCGGTGCACAAGCCCGGACGCGGTACCCGCAGGCGCAGCCCGGCCGCCTCGCACCGCTCCAGTGCCAGCGCCCGCAATCTTGAGTTGGCAGCAACGCCGCCGCCGATAACCAGGTGGTCGACACCATGCGCCTGGCAGGCTGCCACGGCCTTTCTGGTGAGCACGTCCGCGACGGCCTCCTGGAATGACGCCGCCACGTCAGCGACCGGCACCGGTTCGCCGGCAGCCTCGCGTGCCTCGACCCAGCGCGCGACAGCGGTCTTCAGGCCAGAGAAGGAGAAGTCGCGGCTGCCGTCCCGGTACTTGCCGCGCGGGAACGCGATCATGTCGCGATCGCCGGCCGCGGCGGCCCGGTCGATGTGCGGGCCGCCCGGAAATGGCAGCCCGAGCACTCTGGCCACTTTGTCGAAGGCCTCGCCTGCCGCGTCGTCTATGGTGGCACCGAGCGGCACTACCTCCGCTGCCACGTCCGGCACGAGCAACAGCGAGGAATGGCCGCCGGACACCAGCAAGGCGATCGCCGGCGCCGGGAGCGGGCCGTGCTCGAGCTGGTCTACCGCCACGTGCGCGGCGAGGTGGTTGACGCCGTAGAGCGGCTTGCCGGTAGCGATCGCGTAAGCCTTCGCGGCACTGACGCCGACAAGCAGCGCTCCGGCGAGGCCAGGGCCAGCCGTAACCGCGATCGCGTCCACGTCGGACAGTCGGACGCCAGCGGCGTCCAGCGCACGGTCGACGGTCGGCACCATGGCCTCCAGGTGGGCCCGGCTGGCAACTTCAGGCACTACACCGCCGAACCTGGCATGCTCCGCGACGCTGGACGCCACCGCGTCGGCCAGGAGCTCATGACCGCGAACCAGGCCGACACCGGTCTCGTCGCAGGACGTCTCGATTCCCAGAACCAGTGGCATGGTCATGTTGCTTCACCTGCCTGGCGGGCAGCCGGATCGCCGAGGGACTCTGGCTGCCCGCCTGACTCACCGTCTGCCAGCTTCCGTGCCGCGCCCGGCTTGGCTGCACCGGCCAGGTCACGCCGCATGACGATCGCGTCCATTCCGGACGGCTGGTAGTAGCCGCGCCGGATGCCGATGTCGTCGAAACCCCACCAGCGATAGAGGCGCTGCGCGCGAGTGTTGTCAGCCCTGACTTCCAGGAAAACCTCGGTGCAACCGCGCCGGACGGCCTCTTCGAGGAGGTCGGCGAGCAGCTGGGAGCCGATCCCCTGGCCCCAGCGCGCGGCGGACACAGCGATTGTCAGCACGTCCGCCTGGCCGCCCGCGGCGAGCAGGCCGGCGTATCCGACAATCGTGCCGGCCTCCTCGGCGACGAGGTAGTACCGGCTCGCCGGCTGCTGGCCGAGCTCGCCCATCAGCATCTGGCGGGACCAGGCTTCCTCACCGAACAGGGCAAGCTCGAGTCCGAGCACGCTGTCGAGATCAGCGCCAGTCATCGGACGCAACCGGGGGCTCACGGCGTCACCCGCTTCGGCTTGCCCGGTTCCCTGGCGTCCGGCCTGCGCAGATAGAGCGGCACGGCCGGCTGCGGCGGTTCACCCCGCGCCAGCCGGCCCGCCGTGATAGCTGCCAGCTGCGCGGCAGACGGGAACGCCGGATCAAGTGGCCGGTCACTTAGGTCCGGGTAGATCAGGGCACCCTCGCCAGCGACTGCGAGGCCAGAGGGCACTTCGGCCGGATGGCTCACCTCCGGCCCGTAAATACGCTGACCTGCAGCCGAGTAACGGGCCCAGTACACCTCCCGGCGGCGAGCGTCAGTGGCAACCAGGAACTCGGCCCCGGCCGCGTGAGCGAGTGCGGCCGCGGCGATCACGTCGAGTGAGCACACGCCATCGATCCGGATCCGAAGGGCGCTGGCCAGCACCTGGGCCGTGACGAGCCCGGCACGCAGCCCGGTATAGGGTCCCGGCCCGGTGCCGACGGCGATGGCTGTCAGGTCATCGCGCCCGGCGCCGACACTGCGCAGCGCCTTGTCGATGAACACGGCAAGAAGTTCGCCATGCCTGCGTGAGTCGACGGCAGACTCCTCAGCGAGGACGGCGTCACCATCGTGCAGGGCCACCGTCACCGCAGGCGTCGCAGTGTCCAAGGCGAGCAGCAGCACGGTTGACCAGCCTAACGAGGCGGGGCCGGTGCTTTGACCGCAGTCCGGCTGACGCAGGTCAGGCGTGGGGCTCGGCGACCGACTTCGCCAGCATGTCCTTCGCCGCGGCCTCCGCACCTGCCTGCAGCGTGCTGACGGATACCGGACCGAACCCGGCCCCGGACTCCTGACCGGAGACTGACACGGTGATGAGGACGTTGCGCTCGCGGATCACGACCGTTGCCACCTCGGTCAGGATTTTTCCGGCATGCTCGGCCTGCACCGCGGCAAACGCCTGCTGGCCGGTTTTGGCCAGCGGCCTGATCATGGCTGGCGACAGCAGCGGCTTAGCCGTCGCCGTCCTCGGCGGCTTCGCTAGTTTCGTGCGGGTCAGCGCGTAGCTGTCCTGCGCGTTGGCAGATGCGCTACCAGCCGCGCTGCCGGCCGCGCTCGCAGCCGCGAATGGCTGATACGCCACGGCGGACACCTCCATCACGAGGAAATCCGGCTTGCGGTCAAGGGTGAAGCTGCACTGGCTCTGCGTGCTGTCAGAGATCTCATCGGCCGACGTCCGGCCCGGGCCCGGCAGGTACTGATTCAGCACGGTGCCGCTCACGCTGTCGCAGGCATTGGGCACAGTCTTGAACTCGCCTGGCAGCAAAGTTGTCACGTACAGCGACGGCTTGGGGGTGTGGTGGGTCAGCAGCACGGTGATCCCGGCGGCGATAACGCATACCGCGATGGCGAACCCGCACCAGCGGTAGACGCGGCGGCGCGACTTGCGCAGGCGGGTCGCGGCCGCCCGGCCCCGCCGGCCGGACCGGCGCGGCGCCCCGGTACTGGCCGACGTGTTACCCGGGCCGGCATCCGGCTGCCATTCGTGGCTGGCGGCGTCGTCGAAGTCGTCCTCGACGGCCTCGGCACCAAGGGTCCGGTCGCGTGCGTCAGCGCTCCGCCGTAGCGTCCTTGTCGATCTCGCTGGCTGATCGCCTGGCCCGGCCCAGGGCGGCAGGTCATCATCCGAATCGGGCCCGAACGGGTCCACCTGCGGCCAGTCGGCCCGGCGGGGCCGGTCGGCAGCACGGTAGTGTCGCCCCCGATGATCGGGCTCTGGAGGCCGGGCAGAGCGACGGGGCGGGGAGCCCTGCTGGGCCACGGCACGCCTCCTGATGGCTGATCGACGCCGCGAGTGCCCACGGCATGGACTGGCTGGACTCACCGGCAGTGTAGTAGCGCGAACTGTGCCGCGGAGGACAATTCGGCTCGCACGCGGACCCGGGCACTGACCGGCGGCGGCCAGGCGAGCAACTCGCCGGCCGCGCGACAG
Source organism: Streptosporangiaceae bacterium (assembly GCA_036488155.1). Classification (GTDB taxonomy): domain Bacteria; phylum Actinomycetota; class Actinomycetes; order Streptosporangiales; family Streptosporangiaceae; genus JAJYUU01. The sequence continues at coordinate 3,683 of DASXIA010000157.1, forward strand.
CTGAGTTAGCTAGTTCGCTTCTGCCAGTGCCAGCCTGGTCGCGTCGGCTGCGGCCGGCTCCCGCCACCGCTCGCCCCAGCCGCGCACCTGCACGGTGCGCCGGACGTCGGCCTCTGCGGCAGCATCCCGGTCCTCGCCGGCTGACGGTTCGTCGGCCCAGATCCTGACCGACAGAAAGCTCGGTGCCAGGTCCTCGACTAGCCCTTCGCCCCACTCGACGACAGTGATCGCCGTCGCCAGGTCGGTATCCAGGTCCAGGTCATCCACCTCGGCGCGGCTGCCCAGCCGGTAAGCGTCGGCGTGCACGAGGTCTGGCCCAGCCGACAGGTTCGGGTGCACCCTCGCGATGACAAAGGTCGGCGAGGTAACCGAGCCGCGAACGCCCAGGCCTGCTCCGATGCCCTGGGTCAGGGTCGTCTTGCCCGCACCGAGCGGCCCGGACAGCAGCACGAGATCGCCGGCCCGAAGTACGCCCGCCAGCCGGCAGCCGAGTGCGCGCATCTGTTCGGCCGTGGGCACGCGGACAAGTTCGTCGACGCCCGGCTCCTCCGGCCCGCCGTCGTCCTCGGCCGTGCCCGGCCCCGGGCGGCTTGGCGGCTGCCCCCGGTGTTCTGGCAGTGCTGGCTGGTGCTGGGCTGGCTGCTGCGGGTCTGGCTGCTGCGGGCCGGTCATGCGGGCCGCTTGGTGGTCGATTCGTCGAGCGCAAGCGCCACGAGATCAGATATCTCCTCAGTCACTACCTCAGGCCGTTCCAGGATGACCATGTGCCCGGCCTTGGGTATCCGGACCAGGCTGGCACCTGGAATCGCAGCTGCCAGCTCGGCCGTCTGCCCGGTCGCGACCAGCCGGTCGTCCACTCCGGTCAGCACCACAGTCGGGACCCGACCGATCGTTGCCAGCGCCTTCCGTTCGTCGTGCTCGGTGAGCGCGAGATAGAAATCGGCCACGACGTCGATAGGCGTCGCCCTGATCAAGCGCTCGAGGAAGTCCACGACCGTCGGGCTGACATCCGGGTCGCCGAACGCGATGAACCTGGCGGACAGGAAAGCCAGATCACCGGCCGCGCCCCGGATCCGCTCGGTCAGCTCAGCCTGGCGGCCGCGCGACGACCCGCGCAGCAGCGCGGGCGCGGCCCAGCGGCCAACGGGGCGCAGCGGTCCCGGTAGCCAGCCAGTCGGGTCGACCAGGGCGGTCGTGGAGATGAGGACGACACCGATGATCGTGCTGCCGAACAACTCCGGCCGCTGGTCGGCCAGCGACATGACCGTCATCCCGCCCATGGAGTGCCCGACGAGCACCACAGGGCCGTCAGGTGCCGCGGCGGCCAGGACCGCAGCCAGGTCACGGCCGAGCTGGCCGATGCTGATGTGGGCCGGATCACTGCGCCCGGATCTGCCGTGGCTGCGCTGATCCCACAGCACCAGACGGTAGTCCGCCTGCAGATCCTGGCGCTGGTAATGCCAGGAGTCCTGGCTGAGCGTGTAGCCGTGGCACAACACGATGGTCACCGGGGCGTCATCGGGCCCGCAGACCTCGGCGTGCAGGCGCACCCCGTCATCGGCGATGACCTCCAGCGGGCGGCCGCGTAGCTGGCCGAACGGTTCGCCCGCTGCCGGATCGGGCCGTAGCCGGATCCGGCCGACAGCGACCTTTTCCGCGGCGATTACCGCCCCTGCCGAGGCCGCCGCGATCCCGGTAGCCAGCCCCGCGACGCTAGAAAGCCGCCGCCACCTGACCATCGGTTCTCCTGTCCGCGGCCCGCGCCGCCACATGTCCGGTCCCGGTCCCGGCTGCAGCAGTATCTGGCGCCAGCGCACCTTCCCCGGCCGCAGTTACCCCAGAGTAGGTTCTCGGGACCTTTCCGGTAAACCTCGTGACAATCTCGTAAGAAAGCGTCCCCAGCGCTTCGGCCCATTCCTGTGCGGTCGGCTCGCCATGATCGCCGGGCCCGAAGAGCACGACGTCGTCACCGGCCTCCGACGGACCATCGCCGAGGTCGAGGACGACGTGGTTCAGGTTGACGGTCCCGGCGATCGACACGCGCCTGCCGCGGGTGGACAGCAGCCCGGCCGAGTTCGTCGCGTGCCTAGGTATCCCCTCGTTGTAGCCGAGCGGCAGCACGCCCAGCAAGGTGTCGGTGCCGGTGGTGTACCGGTGCGCATACGACACCGGGGTCCTGGCGGGCACTCGCTTGACCTGTATCAGCCGCGCCCGCAGCGTCATGGCAGGCCGGAGCCAGTCCGGCGCGCCGCCGGGCAGCGTGCACAGGCCGAAGACAGCGCCACCCGGGCGCACGAGGTCGAAGTAGGAGTCGGGCAGCGTGAGGGTCGCCGGGCCGTTGGCCATGTGCCGTACCTCGGGCCTCGCGCCCGCTCGCTCCGCCACGGCGACGGCGGCACGGAAGGCCTCGAGCTGCTGCCCGATCGTCGGGTGGTCCGGGATATCAGCACAGGCGAAGTGGGACCACAAGCCGACGATCTTTGCCCGTCCAGCCGATTGCGCCGCCAGCGCCGCGTCAACCAGTGCGGGCCAGTCGGCCGGGGTAGCGCCGCCCCGGCTCATGCCGGTGTCTGCCTCCAGGTGCAGCCGGGCCGGCTTGCCCGCGCCTTCGGCGGCCCTCGTGATCTGGTCAACAATCGAGGCGGAGCCAACCGTCAGGTCGACCTCATGCCGGATGGCCTCGGCGTGCGGTGAGTCGGGGCTGTCGTGCAAGCTCAGCACCGGCGCCGAGATCCCGGCCTGGCGCAGCGCGATCGCGTCCGCGACGTGGACAACGCCGAGCCAGGTCGCGCCGCCGGCCAGCGCCGCCCGCGCCGATGCCAGCATGCCGTGGCCGTATGCGTCGGACTTGACTACTGCCATGACCTGGGCAGCTCCGACGTGCCGGTTCAGCGCAGCCACGTTCGCCTGGATCGCGTCCAGGTCGACGACAGCTTCCGGGTGACCGTCCATGACACCTCAGTGTGCCAGCCGGATCGGGCAGCTTAGGCCAGTCGCCGCTTCAGGCGAGGCCTCATCGGGACGGCGGCTCCGGCCAGGCTGCGGCTGGGCCCTGGTGGCGCGTTCCCGGTTAATTCGTGCTGCTTGTCACCGCGCGGATCGCGGCCGGGATCGCGCCGATCAGGTCACTGGCGCCGATCGGTGCGTCGCGCGCGGCGAGCCGGCCGGCCATGCCATGCAGGTAAGCCGCGGCCGCTGCAGCCGTCGCGGCCGGGAGCCCCTGCGCAAGCAGCGAGCCGGCCAGTCCGGACAGCACGTCGCCTGAGCCCGCGGTGGCGAGCCAGCTGGTGCCGGTGGAATTGACCAGCACCGGCTGAGCGTCGTCCGGGCTGGCTATGACAGTCGTGGAGCCCTTGAGGAGCACGGTGACGCCAAGCTCGGCCGCTGCGGCCCTGACGTAGTGCAAGCGACGCGTCTCGATGTCGGCGCGGTCCGCCGACAGCAGCCGGGCCAGCTCGCCAGCATGGGGCGTTATCAGTACGGG
>DASXIA010000159.1:0-15112 GCA_036488155.1 Streptosporangiaceae bacterium
CCTCAGCGGCGACGTACCGCTCCACCCTGACGAGGCCAGTCTCGACATCGACCTCGACGATGGCGCAGTGACTGCCGCCGGACCATCCGCCTTCGCCGCCGTCGAACGCGGCCTCGACCTCAAGGTTGGCGTCCATACCGGCTCCGAGCTCGCCCGATGCCGCCCGCCGCGCGACCTCGCTCACCGGGATCGCGCTCGCGGGGTCGCCGCGTACCCAGACGTTGCCGTCGGTGATCAGGAGGTCCTGGGCGCTGGCTTCCATGAGATTCGACGCGACATCGAGCACCTTAACCTTGAGCTGCCGCGCGCCGTGCAGGGCCACGCCACCAGTCATGGTGGCTGACCTGCTGCCGCCGGTCAGCCCGAACGGGACGACGTCGGTGTCGCCGACGACGACGCGGACCTGCTCGAACGGCACGCCGAACTCGTCGGCGGCGATCTGAGCCAGGGTTGTTTGATGGCTCTGCCCGTGTGGCATCTGGCCGGTGAACAGCACGACGATGCCGTCTTCCTCGAGCCGAAGCCGCATGGATTCCACGCCCATCGGGCCACTGGGGCCGCCAGGCTCGCGCGGGCCGGGGGCGGCCTCGATGAACGTCGCCACACCGATGCCCAGGTACCGACCGCGGGCTCGTGCCTCGGCCTGGCGGCGCCGGAACGCGGGAATGTCCACAAGCTGGGCGACCCGCTCCAGTGACTCCTTCGTGGTGACACCGACCAGCGGACGCCCGGTAATCATGCTGGCCGGCGGATCGGTACGCGGGGCGGCGTTACGCAGCCGGATCTCGAACGGATCAAGGCCAAGCTCCCTGGCGATGAGGTCGAGGACGCGTTCCCGCACGAACGTCTCGGACGCCCACGGGCCGCGATAGGCGACATAGGTCGCCTTGTTCGTCGTGACCGCGGTCGACTCGAAGCCGAGAGCCGCGACCTTGTACGGACCCGGCAGCATCGCCTCCATGATGTCCGGGACCGTGGCGCCCATGCCCATGCCCGGGTACGCGCCGGTATCGATGACCGCCTTGACATCCAGCCCGAGCAGGTCGCCGTCCATGCTGACGGCAGCGCGGGCGTCGAAGCTTTCCTCGCGAGCTTGCCCCGACGCGGTGAGGTTCTCGCCGCGGTCCTCGACCCACTTGACCGGCCGGCCGAGATCACGGGAGGCGGCCGCAACCGCGAGTTCTTCCCGTGAAGCGCCGATCTTCAGGCCGAACGAGCCGCCGATATCACCGGCAAGGACGCGTACCTTGTCCTGCTCCATGCCCAGGCGCATGGCGACGGCGATCTTGGTGACGTGAACGCTCTGCGTTGCGGCGTGAATCGTCATGACGCCGGGGGCGGCGTCGTAGCTGGCGACGCAGCCGCGTCCTTCCATGGGTACGTTCTGGTGCCGGTGCACGTCGATATGGAAGTCCATGACGCGGTCAGCATCCGCGAACGTGGCGGAGACATCGCCGAACTCTTTGCGCGAGTGCGGGCGGGCGATGTTGTCACCGAGATTTGCGAACAGCGGCGGGCTGCCGGGATCGAGCGCGACGGCGGCATTGGCGACCGGAGGCAGGGCGTCGTACTCGACCTCCACCAGCTCACAGCCGTCCTCGGCGAGGTATCGGCTGTCGGCGATGACGATGGCCACGGGGTCGCCGACGAACCGCACTTTGTCTGTCGCTAGCAGGGTGAACTCCGGTGTGGGGCCCGCCCAGCCCATGAGGGCCATCAGCGCGTCCGGCCCGGGGACCGTTATCGCTTCCAGGTCCGCTCCGGTGAACGCCGTGACGACGCCGGGCAGCGCCCGTGCGGCTGCGACATCGATCGAGAGCACCCGAGCATGAGCCAGCGGCGAGCACACGAACGCGGCGTGCAGCATCCCCGGCAGCTTAATGTCGTCGACGTACCGGCCCGCGCCCGTCAGGATGCGCGGATCCTCCGAACGCTTGATGCTGGCGCCGGTGTAGCGCTCCGCCACAATTCCCGCCATGATCGCTCCCTCGCTCAGCCCTGGTGGTCGCGCTCGGCAGCCAGTAGGACGCCGTCGATGATGCTCTGGTAGCCGGTGCACCGGCAGATGTTGCCGGATATTGCCTCGCGGATCTGCTGCTCGCCGGCGTCGGGGTGCGCGCGTAGGAACGCTGTGGCTTGCATGACGAACCCCGGCGTGCAGAACCCGCACTGGAAGCTATGCGAATCCCACATCGCCTGCTGCAGCGTGCCGAGTTCGCCGTCTGGCGCCAGCCCCTCGACGGTAGTGATCTCGCTGCCGGTCGCCTGGACCGCCAGCATCAGGCACGAGCGCACCGCCCGGCCATCGGCGATGACAGTGCACGCACCGCAGACTCCGTGCTCGCACGCCACATGGGTGCCGGTCAGGTCGAGGTCCTCGCGCAGGAAGTCCGCTAGCGTCCTGCGCGGCTCAGCCGAGCCAGTGCGTGTCGTTCCGTTGACCCTCAGGGTAATGTCCATGATCCGTCACTGCCTCTCGTAGGCCTCGTCCACCGCCGCCTGCAAGCCGCGACGGACCAGCGTGGCCGCGACCTTCTTCCGGTAAGCCGACGTGCCGTGCAGGTCGGCAGGCGGATCGATATCGCCGGTCGCCCGGCGGGCCGCCTCATCGAACAGCTCAGCTGACGGCCTCTCGCCGACGAGAAGATTCTCTGCCTCGGCGGCCCGCACTGGCACATCAGAGATGCCGGCGAACGCCAGCCGCGCGTCGCTGATCGCGCCGCCGGAAAGAGTCAGCGACGCCGCCAGGCCGACAATCGCGAAGTCACCGTGGCGGCGTGCGACCTCCTGGAAGCTGATCCCCGTGCCTGGCCCCGCTGTCGGGAAGCGCACCTCAACGAGGAGCTCGTCGGGACGGCGCGAGGTCGTGAGGTAACCCTCGAACCATTCAGCGGCCGGGACTACCCGCTCGCCCGACTTGCTGTGCACGACGAACTCGGCGTCAAGGGCCACAGCGACGGCCGGCAGCTCAGCCGCCGGATCGGCGTGCGCCAGGCTGCCCCCGATCGTGCCGCGGCTGCGGATCGCCTCATGACCGATCAGCGGGAGAGCGGCCGCCAGCAGCGGCACGGTGCCGGCGACCGTCGCGGAGTCCTCTGCGACGTACTCCCGCGTCATGGCGCCTATCGTCACCCAGCCGTTTGCCGCCGACACCCCAGACAGCTCATCTATGCCGTTGATATCGATGAGCACCGCCGGGCGGGCCAGCCGCAGCGCCAGCAACGGGATCAGGCTCTGGCCGCCGGCGAGCACGCTCGCCTCGTCAAGATGCACAGCCAGCAATTCCAGAGCCTCGGAGACTGTCTCAGGCGCCTCGTAGTCAACGGGAGGCAGTTTCATCGGCGCGGCCCTTCGATCCAGCGGCAGTGGTTCGATAGCGATCCAGTCTCGCTCAGCCTGCCGTGACAACCATGCCGACGCAAACGCGGCCACTGACAAACCTCGGGTCCACCTGCCTTACGCCCAGGTAAGAGGACAGCTTCGGGCCACGCGTCGTGACTTCGACCGTCCGCGGAAAAGGACCTACCGGTCCGGCGAAGGCAGCACCGAGGCCATGGGTCAGCGGTGCGACTCAGCTCAGATCACCCTGTTCTGACCGTTGGCTCCGAGCTGCCGACGCTGTCGTGTACCTAGACCGTCCGAAGTCAACTGACCTACCCATTGTGAGCCTCGACGAGCGCCACGCAGCCAGCCAGCCGAATTACCGTGCGCGACGAACTAGGGTCAGCGTATCTTCGAGAACTTTCGCTCTTCGCAACAGTGAAGTCGCAACGTCGAGTGCTCGATTGCTCGGAATGCTCGGTCACTCCCCCGGCCGGCACGTGGCAGTTGCGCCGCGGCCGGCGCGCCTGGCTGCTGACACCAGACGAGGTGGCTCACCGACTCGAACCGATCTATGTCGACGCCGATGTCTGTCAGCAACTCAGGCGGGTCAGCCTCGCCATCAGCTACCGGACGCCTAGCCGCCGATCGCTGACATTGGTCTGGCGGGCTGTAGGAACCCTGGGTCGTTGATCCCATGCCCAGGCAGTTTTCGTCCCACTGCCCGGACCCAGATCGACGCGAGCTCATCGTCACTGGCCCCGTCACGAAGTGGTCCCCGAACGTCGCTTTCCTCGTGGCCGAACAGGCAGTTCCTAATCTGACCGTCAGCTGTGAGCCTGACGCGGTCGCAGGCGCCGCAGAAAGGCCGGGTTACTGACCCAATCACGCCTACCCTGGCGGGACCGCCGTTGACGAGGAAATCTTCAGACGGCGCTGAGCCACGCTGACCAGGATCGGCCGGGGTCAGCGTGAACTCTCGTGACAGCGCTGACAGAATCTCGTGTGCAGTAAGGAGGTTCTCCCGCCGCCAGCCTTGCTGGGCGTCCAGTGGCATCTGCTCGATGAACCGTAGCCCATAGCCATGCTCCAGGCAGAATCGCAACAGCGGCACCGCGTCCGTGTCATTGATCCCGCGCATCAGGACGGCTTTCACCTTCACAGGTACCAGGCCCGCCTCTACGGCGGCCTCCAGGCCACGCAGCACATTTGCGAGCTGGTTCCGGTGGGCCAGCCGGGCGAAAGTAGCCGGCGACAGAGTGTCGAGTGACACGTTCACGCGGCTTAGCCCAGCTTCCGCGAGCGGCCCTGCCAGTCTGGCCAGCCCGATCCCGTTGGTTGTCAAAGAGATCTCCGGATGAGGCCGGAGCGCGGCGGTGCGGGCCACAATGCCGGGCAGGCCGCGGCGCAGCAGTGGCTCGCCGCCGGTGAAGCGCACCTCCCTCACGCCGAGGCGACTGACGGCCTGTGCTGTGCCAAAACCCTGCGCATGGTCTGACCTGCTGCTTTACGCTCTGCGATCGTGCTCATCCGCCTCGTCTAGCTGTTCATGGTCCGGCTGCTCGGCTGGCTGGCGCTCCTGGCACGCAGTGACGCCGCTAAAGACGCGGAGATCCTGGTGCTGCGGCACGAGATCACGGTGCTGCGCCGGCAGGTCGCCCGCCCGAGACCAGGCTGGGCTGACCGTGCCGTGCTCGCTGCCCTGGCGCGGTTGCTGCCCCGGCGCCTACGCCTGCACAGGATCGTGACACCGGCCACGCTGCTGGCCTGGCACCGGCGCCTTGTCAGCAAGAAATGGACTTACCCGAGCACTGCGGGGCGCCCGCCGGTCCCGGACAAGGTGCGCGCACTGGTGGAACAGCTGGCGCGGGAGAACCCCCGCTGGGGTTACCGGCGCATCCAGGGCGAGCTGCTCGGCATTGGTCACCGGGTGGGGGAGGGGACGGTCCGCCGGATTTTGGCCGCCGCTGGGCTCGGGCCCGCGCCGCGCCGGATGTCGCCGACCTGGCGGCAGTTCCTGTCCACCCAGGCATCCGGGATCCTGGCCTGCGATTTCCTGCACGTGGACACGGTGCTGCTCCAGCGCGTGTACGTGCTGTTCGTGATGGAGATCCAGACCAGGACGGTGCACATCCTCGGCGTCACGGCGCACCCAACCGGGGCCTGGACCGCCCAGCAAGCCCGCAACCTTTTGATGGACCTCGGCGAGCGGGCGAGCGGCTTCGGGTTCTTGATCCGCGATCGGGACGGCAAGTTCACCGCTGCATTTGACGGCGTCTTCTCTGGTAACGGCACGAGAGTGATCAAGACGCCGGTCCGGTCGCCGCGAGCGAACTCATGTGCCGAGCGGTTCGTGGGCACGCTGCGCCGCGAGTGCCTGGACCACGTGCTGATCCTCGGCGAGCGGCACCTCCGCAGCATCCTGGCCGAGTACGCCCGGCACTATAACGGCCACCGTCCACACCAGGGGCTGCAGCAGGAGCCTCCGCAGCGGCAGTCCAGCCAGACGACCGATATCACCGCCCGGATCGAGCGAAGGCAGGTCCTCGGCGGCCTGATCAGCGAATACCGCAGAGCGGCCTAGCGAGCGTGAAACGCCAGGTCAGCGACCATGAACGAGTTTTGGCACGGGACACGCCTAAGACGCGACGCTGGGACACCCGGCCAGTGAGCGCATTCGACCCTCAATGGCCTGCTCGTCACGGGAAGCCCGATGACCGTCCACGCCAAGAGCACGGGAAGCAACGCCACCAAGCTGACGCAAGCGCAGACCCATCCATCCGACATGCCATCTACCTGCGGAAACTGCCCGCTGGTCCATAGACGAACAGATTCGCTGCGATCTCCGCATTGGACAAGGCCGGGCGGCAGGAGACCCGGAACGTCAGATCGACCTGCTCTGCGCGTCTCAGGCGATGGCCGCCACGGTTCTTGCGGCCATACCTAACGGCGGCACTGCGCGCCCGCCTGATGCGGGGGCAATTACAGAGCGTCAGGAGAAGCCTCGACCCACCAGGCCGTCCGGCTGCGCGCGAGCGTCGATCGCTTATGGCGTCTGGCGGCGCGTAGGGGACACTTTCCCAAGCGCACGCAACCCGCATGCGAGCGCGCTCACGCCAGGATGCGATATTGACGGTCGCGGTCACAGCGGGCGAGCGGCCGCCGACGGCTGCGCTCGCAGGGAGCGAGCCTAACGCCGATTTAGCGCGGCCAGTGACCGCTTCCGCGAGTCCGCGTCCTGTGTGCAGAACGCCCAGTTCTGCGTCTCGAAGCTGTTTCGGCAAATCAGGGCTAATTCGTAGCCTCGCTGCGTGGTGTTTGTCATGAAATGTCGCTAGGCGATGTCGGGAAGGTTGTCGGTGTTGATCCGGCGGGCCATCTCCACATAGCGCTCCAACTGGTCCGGCCCAAGCGCAGGCGGCTGCTCGCCCGGCCGCGCCGGGTCGCAGTACTGTACGAACGCCTCCTCCGGACCCCCGGGAGTGAACAGGAAGATCATCCGCGTGGTGTGCGCGGTGTTGTTCTTGAAACGGTGCCGAATGCCCGCGGGTAGGTGCACGAAATCGCCGGCCGCCGCGGTGAAGGTCCGGTCGCCGTCCAGGAACTCAAGTTCCCCCGACAGCAGGTAGAACGTCTCGGCCTGGTCGTTGTGCGCGTGCGGCTCCGGACCCCCGCCGGGCGGCACCGACGCCTCCAGGAAGCCCAGCAGCCCGCAGGTTTGGGCCGCGGTCGCCTTGATCGTGTAGACGTCGCCGGCCGCCCAGATGGTGGGTCCTTCCAGGGCGGGGACGTAGCGGGCACCGCGCTTGGTGTACCGAGGGTCCGTCGGGTCGACAGCAGGTAGTTGCAGGCTCACTTTGCTTTTCCTCTCAGATTGATCATTCGGTTGGTCATCAGGCCGCGAGCTGGTGCGGCCGAGAACTGCCAGCCAGAGGTACCAGGGCCGCCCAGGTCATAGCCGGCATGGTTGACGGTCGCATCCGCCGTTCTATGCGCGTCATCGATGTCTCCGCCCGGATCGGGTGCGGAAGGATCTGGGCGGCTTGATATGCCGGGTACCGCGCGACAGTGTCGGCGGCCTGGAGTCGCTCGTCACGGCTATCGGCGGGTTCTGGCCAGGGAGGGGCCGTGCAACCGCTGTGCGTAGGCGACATACGCCTCGTTCGCCGCCTGCGGGAAAGCCGGCCGGACCTCCGCAGGCATTCCCGCGACAATCATCTCGATGACCGCGGGTTCAGCCTCGTACATGACCATGCCAAGGCTGACCGGAAGGAGCTCGGCAGGCGTGGCCTCAGCGCCTTCCGTGGCCAGGCGCGCGTATTCGGCCGTGGTAACGTGCCGCTCGATAAGGGGGACGACCTCGTCCTCCTCAAGGGACAGGTGCGCTTCCAGGGGCGGGATAAGCTGCTCGATGGCCCCGGCCAGCGCGTTGCCGCTTCGAGCCGACGGGTCCTCACGCCAGGCCGTCAGCGCCTCACCAAGCCGCAGGTATTCCGCGTGAATACGGTCGTGCTGCTCCTCCATCACGTCCACGATCTCCGCGATCTTCCCCCCGGCGCGCTCGCGGAGCAGGGGCCAGATGTGTCTGTCCTCGCCGGAGTGGTGGATGTGCAGCATCGTGCTCACCAGAGCGACGTGATCGCCGACCGCGACGGCCCGCTCGGCGTCACCTGCCATCACGCCGCGGACAAGGTCCGGCAGCAACGCGAACTCGCGGCGGAACATCGTGTGCACCGCGAACATGTCGCGCGCGTCAGCTAGCGGCTCTTCAGCCATCTTCAGGCTCTCCTTGGGCTCGCAGGTTTGTCCCCCTACAGGTACCTGGGCATCTCGCGGCCGACAGCGCGTGACCCGGGAATCCGCGCGATCTGGATATGACGCTGCGGTTACTGGCCAGGCGCCCGGCCGCCGTCCCGGCCTGCTGGAATAAAGCCAGGCCTGGGTGTGGTTTCCTACTAATGTGCTAGGTGGTGCAGTCTTCCACTCCTGGGATCATGGCCTGTCGCTGGATGACGAGAGAAGGCACATGGAAGGGGCCTTCAACTCCTTCGATATCACTGCGCTTGGCGGTGGCGCTGCGCTGGCGAAGATGCGCTGCGCCCGGTACGGGCCCGTCGTATTCAGCGACGTCACTCATACAGCTGACGTGCGGGTGGTTCAGGTATGCGAACGGACTGGCTACCACTTGCTGCTGCCGCTCAACGGGCACGTCACGACTCACTACCTGGGTGGCGATATCGTCGCGACGCCGGGGATGGCCATTCTCTACCGAGCGCACGGGGAGATCTCGACCCGGCTAGGCGCGGGAGTCCGGACGGTCAACGCCAGATTCGATCTTTCCTACGTGAACCGCGTGCTTGAATCCCAGATCGGCGATCGGCTGCCCGCTCAGATTGAGTTCGCGCCGGTCATCGGGCAGGCGAACAGGCAGGCCCGGAGTTGGCTGCGCATGGTGCTGGCGCTCAGCAGCCAGCTCAGCCGCGACAGCGTGCTCATGGACCCGCTAGTGGCGTTGCCTTACTGCGAAAGCCTGGTCCAGGGCTTGTTGCTGACGACCGATCATCCCTACCGCCCGGCGCTGGACCGGCAGGGCAGGCCGGGCGGCAAGGCCGTCGTCCGCACCGCTATCGACTTCATGCAAGCGGAGGCAGGGCGCCCGGTCACTAACTCCATGCTCGCGACCGCGGCGTGTGTCAGCGTCCGCACCCTCCACGAAAGCTTCCGCCGCCATCTCGGGACCTCGCCCATGGCCTACCTCCGGGACCTACGGCTGCGTCGCGCCCACGAGGATCTGAGGGCCGCCGACCCGTCAGCGACCACCGTGGCCGCGATCGCGCGACGCTGGGGATTCGCCCACATGGGCAGGTTTGCCCAGGACTACCAGGCCGCCTACGGCCAAACCCCGAGTGCCGCGCTGCGCGCCACCCGCTAGCTGACGTCGGCCACGCCCGGCCGCGGTGCCGGTGGCGAGCGTCGCGGTCGGCAGGGTCAGCCCGCCGCCGGTCGCGGTGAGCGGATGGGCTCTAGCTATGGCGGTACTCGTCCTGTTACCCCTGGGCCGCTTCGCATTTGCTGCCACAGGTCTGCCCGTTCCGCCATGCCGCTTTGGCGCCGGTGAACTAGGGCGCCATCGGGCTGACCGGGGGGTTATCCCCAGCCCGGACCGCGGGCCAACCAGGGGGCCAGCACGCCAGCTGACCACATTTCCCCTAGGCCGCGAGCTTTCTAGCGTGGATGGCACAGGGCACGCGACGGGCGTGCCCGGCCAGGGAGGCGTCATGATCGAGGCCAGCGGCCTCAGCAAGAGGTACGGCCCGGTGCGGGCCGTCAACGACCTCAGCTTTACCGTAGAGCCAGGCTCGGTGACCGGGTTCCTGGGTCCGAACGGCTCAGGCAAATCCACGACGATGCGGATGATCTTGGGTCTGGACCGCCCGGACGCCGGCCGGGCCACTATAGGCGGGCGGGCCTACCACGATCTCGCGTGGCCGCTGCGGGAGGTGGGCGCGCAACTTGAGGCCCGCGCGTTTCATCCGGCCCGCTCGGCGCGGTCGCATCTGCGGGTGCTCGCGGCGGCGGGGAATATCCCGGACTCCAGGGTGGACGAGGTCCTCGGCGCGGTTGGCCTGTCCGATGGGGCACACCGGCGTGCGGGCAAGTTCTCGCTCGGCATGTCGCAACGACTGGGCATCGCGTCGGCCCTGCTCGGCGACCCTGGGGTGCTGATCCTGGATGAGCCGGTGAACGGCCTGGACCCGCAGGGCGTCCGCTGGATCCGCACCCTGCTGCGCAGCCTGGCCGCGGAGGGCCGAACCGTGCTGGTGTCCAGCCACCTGATTAGTGAGATCGCGCTGGTGGCCGACCACCTGATCGTCATCGGTGCCGGCCGCCTGCTCGCCGACACGACAGTCACCGACCTTTGTGCCCGCTCGGGATCCCTCGAGGAAGCATTCCTCACGCTGACGTCCGGAGGTGTCGCGTGACCACCATCTCGCGCCCAGCCTGGCGTCCGGCCACCTACAGATCCGCTGTCGGGTTCCGGCAGGCCGCGCGGATGGAGCGGATCAAGCTCCGTACGCTGCGCTCGCCGTGGGTGACGCTGCTCATCACTGTCGCCGGAGTGGTCGGCCTGGCAACCGCCGTCGGCCTCAACTCCAAGGACACCCACGCGGACATCACCAGCAATGTCCTTGCGGGTGTCGCACCTGGCCTGCTCGCATTCGGGGTGCTGGGTGTTCTGGTGATGACCAACGAGTACTCCTCCGGCCTGATCAAGGCGACGCTCGCCGCGGTGCCGCACCGGAGGACGCTGCTGGCGGCGAAGACAGCGGTGTTCGGGGCGGTTGCGCTCGCGGTTGGTGAGCTCGCCTCGTTCGCCGCGTTCTTGGCCGGGACGGCGGCCCTGCCTGCCGCGTTCCGTGCGCCATCGCTTGGCGACCCGACGGTGCTGCGGGCGGTGCTGATGGTCGGCGCGGCGTACCCGCTCATCGGGCTGCTAGGGCTGGGCATCGGCACGATCGTGCGGCACGGGGCCGCGGCCACTGGGGTGGTCATCGGCGCGGTGTTCGTCGGCGCGCAGGCGCTCGGGGCGCTGACCCACTCGCTCGGTGCCTACGCGCCGATCGCCATCGTCTCTGACTCGCTGTCTGTCACCAAGGCCGGGACGGCGCACGCGGGTTACGCTGCGCTCAGGCCCTGGGCAGGGCTGGGGATGCTCGCGCTCTACGCGGCAGTGGCGGTGGCAGCCGGGGCGGTGCTGTTCGCACGGCGCGACGCTTAGAGCGGGGACACTGGACTCATGAGCAGCAAGGCGGGGCCGCGGGCGAGGGAGGCTGGCTCGCGGCCGTCCGCCGGAGGCGGGCCGCGCCCGGCCGGCGGTGCCGTGCGCACCCTGCTCGGCGCGCCGTTCACCCTGCGGGCCTGGCGGGAGCTGCTCTACTCGGTGGCCGGGGTACCGCTGGGCGTGGCGGGGTTCGCGCTCACCGCCGTGTTTCTCGGGCCAGCGACCGTCCTGACGATCTCCCTCGTTGGCACCGTCCTGGGCCTCGTGCTGCTCATGACCGGGCTGGGCGTGGCTCGCCTGGTGAGCGCGGCGCAGCGAGCGCTGGCCGCTGGCCTGCTAGGCGAACGGCTGCCACAACTCCCGCCGCACCGGCCGGCGCACGGCATGCTCCGCCGCGTCGATGCCCGGCTGCGGGACGGCGCAGGATGGCGGGCGGTGGCCGCCGCCATCGCCGGCCTGCCGATCGCGGTCGCCAAGTACATCGCGGTCCTCTGGTGGGCATACGGGGTGTTCAGCCTGACCTCGCCCGCGTGGTGGCTGATGTTCCGCAACCATCCGGCCGGCACGCACCTGAGCCCGATCGAGTTCGGCGGGGTTGCGGTCCAGACCTGGCCGGGGACCTGGCTGGCGGCCGTGGCAGGGGGCGCGACACTGCTGGTGGCACCGTGGATGGTGCACGGAATCGTGGTGGCGGAACTCGGGTTGTCGCGCCGAATTCTCGGGCCCGGCGAAATGGCGGCGCGAGTGGCCACGCTCGAGCGGTCCCGTTCGGAGGTGGTCAACGAGGCGGCGGCGCTTGTGCGGCAGATAGAACGGAACCTGCACGACGGCGCCCAGACCCGGCTGGCGACCCTCGCTCTGCTGCTGGGGATGGCGCGGGACAAGCTCGCCGCGGGCGGTCCGGACGACGTAGCGGCGGCGCGGGACCTCGTGGATGCGGCGCACGCCGGGGCGAAGGAGGCGCTCGTGGAGTTGCGGGACCTCTCCAGCGGCATCCATCCGCCCGTGCTCGACAACGGGCTCGGGCCGGCCCTGGAGAACCTCGCCGCCGGCAGCGCGATCCCGGTCCGGGTCACGGCGCACCTGCCGGAGCGACCGTCGCCTGCGATCGAGACGATCGCCTACTTCAGCGCTGCCGAGCTCCTGGCGAATGCCGTCAAGCACAGCAGCGCCAACGTGATCGAGGTCGCCGCTACATCACCGCCGGGCGGGCCGTTCGTGCTGACCGTCACCGACGACGGCCGTGGGGGCGCCAACGAGGCGAACGGTTCGGGGCTTTCTGGCCTACGCCACCGGGCGCGGACCGTTGATGGCACCATAACTGTCACCAGCCCGCCCGGCGGACCGACCACCGTCAGCGTGGAGCTTCCTCTGCACCCCTGAGGCGACCTCGCCCAGCGCTGCGCATCCTTTGCCCGGTGCAGTGCCGCTCGTCCTGTGATCCAGCCGCCGCCGGCCGTGGGACTATGGCGGGCATGCGGGTGGTCATCGCGGAGGACTCCGCGCTGCTGCGGGAAGGCCTAGTGCGGCTGCTTGAGGATCGGGGGTACGCTGTGGCCGCGGCGGTCGCGGATGCCAGCTCGCTACTGGCTGCGGTCGCTGAGCACCATCCGGACGTGGTGGTGACGGACATCCGGATGCCTCCTACGCACACAGACGAGGGCCTGCGAGCCGCGGCGGAGTTGCGAAAGCATCACCCAGAGGTCGGGGTCGTCGTGCTGTCCCAGTACATCGAGACCACCTACGCGACCGCGTTGCTCGCCGGGAACGCCGGCGGGGTCGGCTATTTGCTGAAGGACCGGGTCGCGGACGCGGCGGAGTTCGCCGACGCGCTCGACCGGGTCGCCGTCGGCGGGACCGCGCTCGACCCTGAGGTGGTCACGAAACTGATGCGGGCAAGCCGGCAGATCGGCGGGCTCGGCGGGCTCACTCCGCGGGAGCGTGAAGTCCTCGAGCTCATGGCCGAGGGGCGCTCCAATACAGCGATCGCCGAGGCCATGGTGATCTCATCCGGAGCCGTGGAGAAACATGTCGCATCCATCTTCAGCAAACTGGGGCTCCCGTCGTCCGAAGCCGACAACCGGCGGGTGCTAGCCGTGCTGCAGTACCTGCGAGCCTGACCCGCGGCCCCGGGGGGAGGGCAGCACTCCTTTGAGCCGGTCACCACAGCTGGAAGACGCCGCGCCTCTGGAACCGATACCACGAAAGGGCTGTGCTGTGCCAAAACTCTGCGCATGGCTTGACCCGCTGCTTTACGCTCGGCGCTCGTGCTCATTCGTCTCATCTACCTGTTCATGTTGCGGGTGTTCGGCTGGTTGGTGCTGCTGGCGCGCAGTAACGCTGCCAAGGACGCGGAGATCTTGGTCCTCCGGCACGAGATCGCGGTACTGCGCAGGCAGGTCGCACGCCCGACGCCGGACTGGGCTGACCGCGCGGTGCTCACCGCCCTAGCCAGGCTGCTGCCCAGGCACCTGCGACTGCACCGGATCGTGACACCGGCCACCCTGTTGGCCTGGCACCGGCGCGTTGCCAGCAAGAAATGGACCTACCCGAACGCGCCGGGACGCCCGCCAGTCCGCGCAGAGGTGCGGGCACTGGTGGAGCAGATGGCGCGGCAGAACCCGCGCTGGGGGTACCGGCGCATTCAGGGTGAGCTGCACGGCTTGGGGTACCGGGTGGGGGAGGGGACGGTCCGCCGGATCCTGGCCGCCGCCGGCCTAGGACCTGCGCCACGGCGGTCGTCGCCGACGTGGCGGCAGTTCCTAGCCGATCAGGCATCTGGCATCTTTGCGTGTGGCTTCCTGCATGTTGACACCGTGCTGCTGCGGCGCGTGTACGTGCTGTTCGTGATAGAGATCGAGACCCGGGCGGTGCACATCCTGGGCGCCACCGGGCATCCGACCGGGGCCTGGACGGCCCAGCAGGCTCGTAACCTGCTCATGGACCTCGGTGAGCGGGCTGGGCGGTTCAGGTTCCTGATCCGTGATCGTGACAACAAGTTCACCACGACATTCGACGACGTATTCGCAGGGAACGGCATTCGGGTCATCAAGACGCCGGTCCGGTCGCCGCGGGCGAATTCCTACGCGGAGCGGTTCGTGGGGACGCTGCGCCGCGAGTGCCTGGATCACGTGCTTATCCTCGGCGAGCGGCATCTCCGCAGCGTCCTGGCCGAGTACGCCCGGCACTACAACTGGCACCGTCCGCACCAAGGCCTGCAGCAGGAACCTCCACGGTGTGAGCCCAGCCATGCCGTCGATATCACCGCCCGGATCGAGCGCAGGCAGGTCCTCGACGGCCTGATCAGCGAGTACCGCAGAGCGGCCTAGGATCCTCAAATGCCAGCTCAGCGGCTACGTAATGAGTTCTGGCACGGCACAGGGCTGCGCTCCACCTGACCAGGGTGGGAGTTGTCATCCTGGCGGGGCTGTGGCCCTTCAGCAATCCGACGCCGGCAATCATCGAGGCCAACACGGATCCCCGGCTCGCCGACGCGCACGTCGACTTTCCCCGCGAATTTGCGGACATGCTGGGGCTGGCCGCCAGAGGACTCGTGAGTCGCCCGTGAGCCGCAACGCGCGGACCGGATCGCGATTCCGAGCCAGCGGGGCCCCCGGTGCCGGAGTTCAACAGCGGTCCGGGTGTTCTCCACCGGCCGATCTCGTGCGTGCGACGGCGGCGGCCAACGTGCCTGCGCTCGCTGCAGGGACTCGCCACGCCGACGGGGGAGTAGAGGCGGGGAGGAGAGTGGTGAGCAGCGGTACCTGTGTGGTTTTCCCGATACTTGAAATAAAGCACGAATGGCGTTGCCGCCTGTGGGCGTGCTGCTCGCGCGGGTTGCCTGCCCGGAGGCCTGCCGCGGCTGACCAGCTGCGATTGCTAGCGCTGATCGTAGTCCGGGTTCGGAGGCCGGAGCGGGGGTTTCGCGTGACCGCGATGGCGCGCGGTATGGCCAGGCAATCGGGATCTGGCGCTGGCCGGTGGGCGGGCGTGCCGGGTGTCGGCTGG
>DASXIA010000201.1:0-4948 GCA_036488155.1 Streptosporangiaceae bacterium
ACAGCCCTTCGGGAAAGGCGGCTTACCCCGCGAAACCGTACAAGCCTGGCCGCCGCGATAGGGAACTCGTACAGTGACCACATGCAGGCCAGCGCGGCTGCGTGCGGTCAACTTGCTAGCAGCGCGCCGGTGCAAGCCGACCGATGGCTCGTGCCATGGGTCGCCGCGAGCGCGGCCAGCGAGGTGGCCCGCTGCCGTCCGTTGCGTACCCCCGCCGGCAGGACTCGAACCTGCACACACCTTCGGAGGCCGTCGCCCATCCGCCCGCGACCTGGCGAGCTGTCCGCCGTTAACTATGCCTCGGGAGCAGACGGCCGCGAAGGCCGGTCCAGAACAACCATTCGGGTGCAGCACGGACGGCGAACCCACGATCGAGGTCGCCGTCCAGAATTAGATGACATGCATCGGCTGGCCGGCCGTCGGCGGGCGAGCTGGTGCGCGGTCGCTGCTCGCGCTGCAAAGGACCTCCCCAGCTCTTAACGCGTCACGATTGGCTGTGTAAGCAATTCGCGTGCGGGGCGTTTGGGCGCCCCGGGGAGTTTGAGGAGGTCCCGATGCCAATCGTAGGCGGGCTGGATATCCACCGGAAGCAGCTGACGTTCGACTATCTCGACACCGTTACCGGGGAGGTCTGCCGCGGTCACGTCGTCCCGGCTGACCGCTTGCACTTGCGCGCCTGGCTGGGGCCGGTTCGCCGGCCGCGGCGCCGTGGCGTTCGCGCTGGAAGGGTGCACCGGCTGGCGGTAGGTCGCCGAGGAGCTGGCCGCCGCTGGCGTCGCGGCGCACCTGGCCGAGCCGGCGGATACCGCCGCGGCGCGCGGCCGCAAGAGGCATGCCAAGACCGACAAGACCGATTCCCGGCACCTGCGGCAGCTGCTGGCCGAGGGCCGGCTGCCCGAATGCTGGATCCCGCCGGCCCGGATCCTGGAATGCCGGGCGCTGCTGGAGACCTATCACGACCTGCGCCGCGAGCGCACCGCCTGGGCGCAGCGCGTCTATGCGGTCTTTTTCCACCAGGGCGCCCCGCAGCTGGGTGAGGGTGCGCTGCGCACCGAGCAGGGCCTGGCCGCGCTGCGGGCCGCCTGCACCGCTCATCTGTCACCGGCCGGGCAGCTGCAAGTCGCCACCGCCCTGGACATGATCGCCGCGCTGGAAACCCGGCTGCATCTGCTGCGGCACCAGCTGCTGGACGCCGCCCGCCATCTGACCGGCGCCAGGGTGCTGGCCGCCCGGCTGTACGGGACCGGGCCGGTCACCGCGCTGGCGATGACCTGCTGGCTGGGCGGAGCGGGCCGGTTCTCCTCCTCCCGCAAGGCAGTCCGGTTCACCGGCCTGGACATCACCGTCTACTCCTCCGACGGCAAGCGCGCTCCCGGGCACCTGTCCCGGCAGGGACCGCCGGTGCTGCGCTGGGCGGTGTATGAGGCCGGCAAAACCCACGCCCGCGCCGCCGCCCCCGACCACGCCTACTACGCCCAGGTCAAGGACCGCAAGAACGGCAAGCGCGCCGCCCTGTCCGAGGCCCGCAAAATCATCCGGCAGGCCTGCCACATCCTCAACGAGCTCGGCGACGACGCGCTCACCGCCGCCTGACACCCCCAGGGCCCCTAGCCATGGCGACCAGCCCCCGTGACCCGCCGGCCCCGGCCAGGCACCGCAGCCGCACTCACCCGATGGGTACCACCGCGGCCAGCTCCCGCCGAGCCGCTGTCAGCCCGCTGCCGGTCCTGCCCCCCGGGACCACGCGGACGGCCTGATTAGACTGAGCGGCCGCATCCCCGCAGGCGGGGACACCCAATCAATCATCATGTCGCCGAGGGCAACCCCCAAGCCCCCGCGCACCTAGGTAAGGCTGGCTGCTTCCTGCCCACAGCCCCGCCACCACGGCCCCGGTCACCCGCAACAGAAAGGCCACCAACCCCTGAACCGCTAACCCGCGCCAACCCCACGGCATCCCTTTCCCCTGCAGCCTCGCATGATCCGCTCCCGGGCGGCCGCGTCAAGGGCGCCTACGGCGCCGCTGCGCGGGGCGCTGCGCGCCCCCTTTGACCCGCCCGCCCGCTCGCGCGGAACGTGGCAGCTATCAGGAGACAGGGACCAGACTCAGCCAACCCAAGACCACGGCAACCACGACCACAACAAGCCCGTAATCGAACCGCTTGCTTTCAAGGCCGATACAGGTAAGGCGGCTATCTCCCGGTCAGATTCCGCAGCTGCCGGGCGCGCTGCGTGGCGGCTGAGTCCAGCGCATCGCCAAGGTAGCAAGCTAGGTAACCGTGCGGTGGTGACCGGGTGACCGGGCAAGTTGCGCAGGGAGGGCATATGAGCACAATCAGAGCTCACGAGGGGGCGGGTGTTCACCGCCCGCTGGATCCGACGCCTGCCTCCATATGGCTGGCGATGACGCAGGTGCCGGTCACTGACGAGTTCCTGGGCTGGCCTCCTGATATGTTCGCCCTCACCGACACCATCCTGGCGCGATCGGAGGCGTATCGCTTCGCCCTGTCCCCGCCAGAGGGTGCCCGCTGGCCGCCGGGTCAGTCCCGCAGCTGGTCCGACGCGGTCGAGACGGCGGGCCGGAAGTGGGCTGCATGGGCTGATGAAAAACTCGGCGCGATCCCGGACCTGCTGGCCCGGGAATGGCGCGTCTTCCGTGACCGGGCTGAGGTGCCGCTCCGGCAGCTGGCCGAGGGACGTGACTGGCGGGCGTGCGAGGCCCTGCTGACGCTGCATGCGATCGCTGACGAGGCATGCGCCGGACTCGGCGTCGCCCTGCACAGGTCTGACGGACAGGGATGCGTCTACCGCGCGCGTGGCCGCGAACTGCTGGCCAGGACCGGATCGCTGAGCCGGATCCACTCAGCCTTCGTGCGCGTGCTGCCCAAAGTCCGCACGCCACCCAACGGGACCGAGTTCAGCGCGTTCGCACGCTATGCCTGCGTCACTAGCTCGGCCGTCGCGTCCCGCTGGTACAACATGCCCGTCCGGCATGCTGGCGCGGATTTGCGGTCCTGGCATACCAACCTGCTGCTGCTGCCCTGGCCGCTGCGGGTGCGAGCATCGGACTTCCGCCCGGTCGAGGGCTCGGTGCAGAGGCTGGCCGATGAGCCGTTCGGCTCCTTCCAGTTCAATCCCGAGCGCCTCGACCTCGGCCTTTTGGACCGGGTGCTGGTCGCGGCCCGGGACGAGGCCGACAGCGTGGACGGGGTCGTCCTGCCCGAAAGCGCGGTCGATGAAGGCGATATCGGCGACCTTGAGGCCCTGCTGGACCGGCACGGAGTGATTTACCTGCTGGCTGGGGTTCGGCAGCATTCACAGCGGCCAGACGGGCTCGCCGGCAACTATGTGCACACCGGCGTGAACCCCCGGCTCGAGAAGGGCGGGCCGCCGCCCACCTCGCCGGGCGGCCAGTGGTTCCACATCCGGCAGAGCAAGCACCACCGGTGGTCTCTGGACGAAACCCAGGTCAACCAGTACCACCTGGGAGGCGCCCTGCACCCGCGCATCCGCTGGTGGGAAACGATGGATGTGCCACCCCGGACCGTTCAGTTCGTCGAGGTCGGTGAGCAGATGACGCTGGTGTCGCTGGTGTGCGAGGACCTGGCGCAAAGCGACAACGTGGCGCAGGTCATCCGGTCGGTCGGGCCGACGCTTGTGGTGACTCCCTTGCTGGACGGCCCGCAGCTCACGTCCCGCTGGTCGGCCCGGTACGCCAGCGTGTTCGCCGATGACCCGGGGTCGGCGGTCCTGACTTTGACCTGTTACGGCATGGTGCAGCGCTGCCGGCCACACGGGCAGGGCGTTTCCCCGGTAGTGGCCCTGTGGAAAGATCCGGCTGGAGGAGCCCGCGAAATCCAGCTCGAGCCGGGCGCACAGGCAGTACTGCTCACCGCGTGTTCGGATCGCGCGTTGCGGCGCAGCGCCGACGGCCGCTGGCCAGTCGGCAACGCGACCGACTATTTCGACGTGGCCGTCTACCAGGTCCGGGCCTCGGCAGCAGGCCCGGCGGCACCGGCGTCCCGACCCGGCGCGCCGACCCCGCGGGTGCTCGAAGCCGAGGACCTGACCATCCTCACCGGCTGGGTCGAGGGAGCCGCCGAAGCGCTAGCATACGCACCAGAACGCGCGCTCAACTTGCTCGCCAATGCACGCCCGGGCGCCCCGTGGCGCACCATAGTCGGCCTGACAGATCCACCGCCAAGCGCCAGCGAAGCGGTCGCGTGCGTCGCCGAGATCATCCAGGCGGCTACGCCCGCGTCCGGCCAGCCGGCATTCGAAACGGTGCTCGCCGCGGCAAAGGAGCACCCTGTAGGCGAGGGTGAACTACGCGGACTGGCCCGCCGGGTCCTGCGATCAGCGCTCGAGCAGCTCCGCGCCCGGCAGGCAAGAGAAGCCACAGACCATTAAGCGCTCTCCACTGCATGCAGCTCACCTAAGCCGGCAATCCCGCTACGACCAGCCCGCACACGTTCCGGCCAGCTCGCGGGAACAACTCGAGGAGATTCCGACGAAGCAGCCCACGCACCCAGCGGCGTCCGAACTAAGGTCGAACGTCAGCAACGGCGGAATCCCCGTGCAGACATCTCAGCGACAGAATGACTTTTCGGCAGCGGATGAACGGCCGCGCTCCGACCGCGGAAGACTCGCAGAACGAGTCTCGCGCAGCAGAAGTCGGCCGGCGCAAGTCACCGAGCGTGATCTGATTGCCGACGCAGAGCGCGGCCAGATCGCCGAATAGGAGCGGTCAAAGGCCGAGAAGTATCGCAGCGCGGCAGCGCGCAGATCGTCCGGTTCTTGCGCCGTGCTGCAACGTACAGGTGCAATCGGGCTTCTCCTTAGCCTGGGGCATCTCGATGGCGCCCAGTAGTGCTAGGCGTTGTGGTAGCCGCCAGTCTGGGCGCGCATCGGGCACGATCGGCGCTGAAGGCGCCGGCCTGCCGTCACGGCC
>DASXIA010000249.1:0-2375 GCA_036488155.1 Streptosporangiaceae bacterium
ACCGGGCCCGCTGCCTTATCTCAGACCTCGAGCAGGACCGCGACCTCGCGGTCAAGGTCGGCAGGGCATCAGGCAACTGACCCTGTGGGCTACACGTCTGGCAGGTTGGCGTGCGGCCAGGACGCGGGATTGCGCGGTGAATGCCGGTCGGCGTCAAACGGGCCGAGGACATCCGGGCGAGCCGGCAGCCGCGCAAGGCGTAGCTTGGCGCTATGGACACCAGCAACCCTGACGGCATTGTCCCCGCGGCGCGTTACCTCCGATTAGCAATCAGATCTGATCCGGCCCGGCGGTGGCTGCCCGTCATTTCCCTCCGCCGCGCGGTCCTGCGGTACTCCGGCGATGCACAGCGAGCGGTGCACCAGGCTGGGCAAGAAGCACGGCGGCTCCGGCACAACTACGTCGGCACCGAGCACCTGCTACTGGGACTCATCGGCCAGGGCGAGAACACCGCAACCAAGGTCCTGAGCGAGCGCGGCGTCAGCCTCACCAATTTGCTGCAGCAGGTGGAGGAGATCATCGGCACCGGGCACTCTGACGTGACGACGGCACCGCTCACTCCTCGGGCTAGAAAGGTGCTGCAGCTGGCACAGCGCGAAGCACTCCGGACCGGCAGTGAGCAGGTCGGAACCGGGCATCTTCTTGCGGGCCTGAGCCGGGAGGGTGAGGGCGTGGCCGCGCAAGTGCTAGGGCGGGCAGCGACACCCCGAGAATGGATCACCTGGTAGCCGGCCCTTCGCCGGCAACGCCCGGCGAGCGACTCACAGCTCCCATGAACGACCCTCCCGTCCACCCATAGGAGCCAAACTGACGGCCAACAGCCAGTGGCGCCTGACGGCACCGGACCAGCCTTGCTCGGGTGCCAGCCGTCGCAGTTCACGGCGATAGCAGTGAATCCTCGCCTATTCTGGCCACGATCCGGGAATGCCTCCTGAACTGCAACTCCGGACAATTCTTCCTGACCGCCGATGGGAGCGGAATGGGAGCGGCGCTGCCCTTGCAGGCTCCCCCAGACGCAGCCGCAGGCCGCGGCTCTTCGCATCGGCAGGGACCTGACATGCGGAAACACACTGAAGGTGAATCTGTGGCGTTGCATTCGCTAGTTCGCATCGAGGGGGTCAGGGCCGGGACGCCCTCAGCCGGCCGCTACGAACTCGATCTCTGCGCTCTTCCACCTCGACGGCATGGCCGCAGTCATCTTCCTGTCATGCCGAAAAGCGCAAGGCGCCTTTACGTCTCGACGGTGAGGGGACGAGCGGCGGCGGCGAAGTAATCTTGTGCGGGTCGTAGTGCCGGGCCGTATGGTGGTGTCAGGTCCGGGAGTGGCTGGTGCGAAGAGCCGGCGTTCGGGGTGTGAGCTGGCCGCGTGTCAGCCGCAATGCGCACCGCGGGCTTGGCATTGAAGGCAACGTGCGGCGCAGCAGCTCCTTGATGAACGACGCGGTCACCTCTTGGGTGCGGGTGATAACGGATTCGCGGTCCGGCAAGTTCAGCTTCAAGCGGCCTTGGTACGGGCACAGCAGGCGCGAGCGGGATTGCTCGACAACCGCCTAGCGAAGTTCTGCGGGAACGCCCTGACGCCACCTATCCAGTAGCTCCTTGGCCAGCTCACGGTACGAGTGAGCGCCGTTGCACGCAGGATCGAACCTGGTGATCGGCTCTCCAGCCACCTGAGAATCAGGGAAGCGAACCGTCCGGCTGATGACGGTGTGGAAGACGAGGTCGCCGAATCCCTGGACAACCCCGGCCAGCACTTCCCTGGTGTGCAAGGTCCGGGAGTCGTACATGGTCGCGAGCAGCCCGTCGATGGCCAGCTTCGGGCTAAGCCGGGTGGACACCTTGTCGATGGTCTCCATCAGCAGCGCGACTCCGCGCAGCGCGAAGTACTCGCATTCCAGCGGAACGAGCACGCCGTCGGCACAGGCAAGGGCATTCACGGTCAGCAGGCCCAGCGATGGCTGGCAGTCGATGAGGATGACGTCGTAGTCAGGCAGTACCGGCTGCAGTACCCGGCCGAGCACGAACTCTCGGCCGACCTCGTGCACGAGCTGCACCTCTGCCCCAGACAGGTCGATGTTGCTCGGCATCAGGTCCATGCCGTCGACGCGAGTCCCGATGATCACGTCGTGCGCCGTCAGCCCGCGCTGCATCAGCAGGTTGTAGACGGTCGCGTCCAGCTCGTGAGGCTGTATCCCGAGGCCCACCGAGAGCGCGCCCTGCGGGTCGAAGTCGACCAGCAGGACACGGCGACCCTGCTCGGCCAGCGCCGCGCCGAGGTTAATGGTCGTCGTGGTCTTGCCGACGCCGCCCTTCTGGTTGCAGATAGCGGCGATGCGGGCCGGCCCGTGCACGACAATCGGCTCAGGTTCGGGGAA
>DASXIA010000251.1:0-8026 GCA_036488155.1 Streptosporangiaceae bacterium
CGTTCAATGGCCGCAATCTCGTCCAGCTGACCGAGCGTGACCTGGCTGCGGTCCGCTGGAAGGACATGTCCGTGGTCATGCAGAGCGCCATGAATGCGCTCAACCCGGTCAAGTCCGTTGGCGCCCAGTTCAAGGACGCTATGCGCGCCCACGGCGTGACGTCGAAAGAGGAGATCCACCAGCGCTCGGTCGAGGTGCTCGAGATGGTGGGCATCGACCCGGTGCACCTCAACAGCTACCCGCATCAGCTCTCCGGCGGCATGCGGCAACGGTCGATGATCGCGATGGCGATGCTGTTCACCCCCGAGCTGATCATCATGGACGAGCCCACGTCGGCGCTCGACGTGGTGGCGCAGCGCTCGCTGATGGCTCAGATCAAGGAGCTGCAGCGGGAGTACCACTTCGCCGTCATCTTCGTCACGCACGACATGTCGCTGGTCAGGCACTTTTCCGACCGGCTGATGGTCATGTACGCGGGTCAGGTGTCCGAGGTCGGTCCCACTCACCAGCTCTTCGACCACCCGCGCCACCCCTACACGGTCGGGCTCATGGACGCCTTCCCCTCGATCCGGGGGCCGCGGGTCGAGCTGACCGGCATCCCCGGCAGCCCGCCCGACCTTGCCAGGCCTCCTGCGGGCTGCAGATTCTCGCCCCGGTGTCCGAAGGTCATGCCACGCTGCGAGACCGACCCACCCCCCGACTATCAGGTGGAAGACACCTCGGTGCGCTGCTTCCTCTACGAGGCGCCGGAGGTTCTCAGTGACTGAAGACCTCCAGCGAGCAGAGCCCGGGCCCCAGCACCCCGGCCCCGGCCAGGAACCGCTGCTCCGCGTGGACCGGATGAGCAGGCACTTCAAGATCGGCAACGCCTTGTCCCGCCGCACCCTGCACGCAGTGGACGACATGAGCTTCACGGTCGGCGAGCGCGAGATCGTCGCCATAGCCGGAGAGAGCGGCAGCGGCAAGAGCACCGTGGCCCGGGTGCTCGCCAGGATCTACAAGCCCACCAGCGGGGAGGTCTACTTCCAGGGCAAGCCGCTGTCGGCGATGCGGTCACGGGGCGCGAGACTCCGCTACAGCGGCTTGGCCCCCATGGTGTTCCAGGACCCATTTGCGTCACTCAACCCCGTCTTCCGGGTCTCCCATGGGGTCATGCGGGCCCTGCAGCTGCACCGCCCCGAGCTGACCGGTGAGCAGCGGTTCACCGAGGCGGTGCGGGTCTTCGACGCGGTCGGGCTCAACCCGGGTGCCGAGGTGCTGCAGCGCTATCCGCACGAGCTCAGCGGCGGGCAGCGGCAGCGGGTCGGGTTCGCCCAGGCACTCGCAATGCGGCCCAAACTGATCCTCGCCGACGAACCGGTCTCCATGCTGGACGTGTCCATCCGCATCGGGCTGCTCAACGTGATGGCCAAGCTGCGCGACGACGAAGGCGTGTCAATCCTCTACATCACCCACGACCTGGCGAGCGCCCGCTACGTCTCCGACCGGCTGATCGTCATGTACGCCGGGCACCTCGTGGAGACCGGCCCGGCCGAGGAAGTGCTCAGCAACCCACGGCACCCCTACACTCAGCTGCTGCTGTCCGCGGTGCCCGACCCGAAGGCGGAGCTGAACGTCGCGGCGGAAACCGACCGCGGCGAGCCGCCTAAGGTCATCGACCCGACGCCCGGCTGCCGCTTCCGCTGGCGCTGCCCGCTGGCCATCGATACCTGCCAGTCCATCACACCTAAACTGCAAGAGCTGTCCGCAGGTCACGAAGTTGCCTGCCATGTCGCGCAGTCCGGCGCCGAGGTCAAGGCCTTCTAGCCGAGGTGTCCCGTTGTTCCGAAATGCACATCACCTAGCAGAAGTGAGGCGTTCTCGATGAAGCTCGCTGTCATTGGCGGCGGTTCCACCTATACCCCAGAGCTGGTCGACGGGATCGCCCGGCTGACAGGTGACATCAAGATCACCGAGCTGGTACTAGTGGATCCGGATGCCGAGCGGCTGGCGGTGGTCGGGCCGTTCTCAGCGCGGATCATGGCCCGGTACGGCCATCCGGCGAACGTCTCGTGGACCTCGGATACTGACGCCGTCGACGGGGCCGGTGCGGTGCTACTGCAGCTGCGGGTCGGCGGCCAGGCCACCCGCCACCGGGACGAGACCTGGCCGCTGGAGTGCGGCTGCGTCGGCCAGGAGACGACCGGCGCTGGCGGGTTCGCCAAGGCGCTGCGCACGGTGCCCGTGGTGCTGGATGTCGCCGAGCGGGTTCGGCAGCGCGCCGCGAGCGATGCGTGGATCATCGACTTCACCAACCCCGTCGGCATTGTCACCCGGGCGCTGCTGGATGCCGGCCACCGCGCGATCGGCTTGTGCAACGTGGCGATCGGATTCCAGCGGACATTCGCCGGGATGCTCGGCGTGGCCCCTGAGGCCGTCGCGCTTGACCACGTCGGCCTGAACCACCTGACCTGGGAACGCGCAGCGCTGGTCGACGGCGCCGATCGGCTGCCGGAGCTGCTCGCCAGCCATGGCGAGGAAATCGCCTCGCACACCGGGCTGCCGCTCGCGGTGACCCGCGCCGTAGGTGCCGTTCCCTCCTATTACCTGCGGTACTTCTGGGCGCACGACGCGGTGGTTGCGGAGGAGCGCGGGCGGGAAACCCGCGCGCAGGCGGTCGCGGAGATCGAGCGCCAGCTGCTGGCTATGTACGCCGACCCCGCCCTGGACACCAAGCCGGAACTGCTGCAGAACCGCGGCGGTGCGTTCTACTCCGAAGCCGCCGTCGCGCTGCTGGCGTCGCTGGTCACTGATAAGGGCGACCGCCAGGTGGTCAACGTCAGGAACAACGGGACGCTGCCGTTCCTGGCCGATCAGGCGGTCATCGAGGTGTCGGCCACAATCGGCTCGTCCGGTGCCGCGCCGATCCCGGTCGCGCCAGTAAGCCCGCTGATGAGCGGCTTGATCGCGCACGTATCTGCGTACGAGGAACTGGCGGTGGAGGCAGCGCTCCGCGGCGGCCGCGACCGGGTCGCGAAAGCGCTGCTGGCCCACCCTCTGGTCGGGCAGTACGACCTCGCCGAGCAGCTGACCGACCGGTTGCTGGCTGAGAACGCCCAGTTCCTGCCCTGGGCTGCCAGCTAGTGAACACTGACCGACTGAGCGCTGTGCCGGTAAGCACGGGGGCGGTCGCACGCGCCGCGGTACTGGCCGTCGACGGAGGGAACAGCAAAACCGACGTGGCGCTGATCGGAGCTGACGGCTCCATCATGGGCGTGTCACGCGGCGGCAACTCTAACCACCAGGGCATCGGCATCGACGGGACTGTGGCCGTGCTGTCCGAGCTAGTCCGGTCCGCTGCCGCTCAGGCTGGGCTGCCCGCCGGGGGCCTCGTCGCGCAGCACACCTCGGCGTGCCTCGCCGGCGCCGACC
This sequence comes from Streptosporangiaceae bacterium, assembly GCA_036488155.1. GTDB lineage: Bacteria > Actinomycetota > Actinomycetes > Streptosporangiales > Streptosporangiaceae > JAJYUU01. The sequence goes on from DASXIA010000251.1 coordinate 3,412, forward strand.
TGCCGTCCGAGGAGGCGGACCTGAACCGCCTGGTCGCGTCCCTGGGCTGGTCGGAAACGAGCGAGGTGCTGAACGACACCTTCGCGGTGCTGCGGGCGGGCCTGGACGACGGGGCGAGCCCGCACTGGGGCATCGGGGTTGTCTGCGGGGCCGGCATCAACTGCGTAGGGGTCGCCCCCGACGGCCGGACGACCAGGTTCCTGTCACTCGGCGAGATCTCCGGCGACTGGGGCGGCGGCGGTGATCTCGGACCGCGGGCGCTCTGGTGGGCTGTACGCGCCGAGGACGGGCGCGGCCCGGAGACCGAACTGCGCCGCGCCGTGCCGGCGCACTTCGGTCTCGACCGGGTCGAGGACCTGGTGATCAGCCTGCACCTGGGCAAGATCTCCTACGGGGAGCTGCACGGACTGGTGCCGGTGCTGTTCGAGGTGGCCGGCCGCGGCGATCAGGTGGCCAGGGACGTACTCCTCCGCCAGGCCGAGGAGATCTTCCTCATGGTGGAGGTAGCGGCTCGCCGGCTCGGCCTGACCGACCCGCAGGTCACTGGCGGCCAGCCTGTGCCGGTCGTGCTGGGCGGAAGCCTGATGACGGCGCGCGACCCGTTGCTCTCCGGCGCGATCACGGACCGGGTGACGGCCCGGATCCCGGATGCGGTGATCAGGATCGTGGACGTTCCGCCGGTAGCCGGGGCGGCGCTGCTGGGCCTCGATCGCGTCGGCGCGCCGCCCAGTGCTGCCACGCGGCTGCGGGACGGCGCCCGCGCCACCTGGTAGCCGCTGGCGCCGCGGCGCCGCCGGTGACTAGCACAACACATTTCGCCCGAATCGCCGTAGGACAGGCGGCTCCCGCCGTCTTAGCACCCGAAACGGCCCTTCCCTATCGGGCATATCCCCACATAAGGTCAAGCCCAAGGGGCCATTTCGGGTGCTAAGTGACCGGTAGCCCGGTCAAAACGGGCGAATCGGCTTCGAAACCGGCGGGCGTTGGCTCAGCGCGGAAGCTGGATCTGCGCGTACAGGGCGCGGTGATCGGTTCCGGGCAGCCTGTGGGCGGAGAAGGCGCGTACCGCACACCGCGGGTCGAGCAGGATGTGGTCGATAGCCAGCACGGCCACCTCGCCGCCCGGCCGGGGACCCCACGTCGGGATGAGCCCGCGGCCAGCCTGAACGGCCGCGTCGACGTAGCCCAGGCGCAGGAGCTCACGAAACCGTGCGTGGTCGAGTGTGGCGTTGAAGTCTCCGGCCATGATCACCGGGGCATCGCCGGGACCCGGCAGCGTCGCCATCTCGGTACGCCAGCGGGCCGCCCCGCTCGGGGAACGTGACGGCCGGGGCGGACGGAGGTGGACACATACCAGTTGCACGGACCGGCCGCCGGGCACGTCGAGGCGGGCCACCGGCCTGGACCGGGATGCACGGGCAACTTCCAGCCCGGCGCGCAGCGGGTAGCGGGACCAGATGCCGCTGCCTTTCGGGCCGAAGACCACCGGCTCGAGCACCTGATAGGGAAGCACGCTGTCGAGCCCTGCCTTTTGCAGCCGGATCGCAGCGCCATCGGTGAGCTCCTGCAGGAACAGCACATCGGCTCCGTTGCGGACCACCAGACTGACAAGTGACTCCGCGTCGGCCCGCCCGACCAGCAGATTCGAGGTCAGCACGCGCAGCTCGGCGCCATCCACGGGGGGCTGAGGGCGCGGAATCGCCCGCGGCACGACTGCGGCGGCCAGCGCTGCCGCGGCCAGGGTGGCCGCGCCCTTGCTGCTACCGCCGCGCAGCAGCGGCAGCGCGGCCACTGCCGCTGCTGCCACCTGCGGAGTGAACGACAGCGACGGCACTACCCAGCCTTCAGCGCTGCGCAATCGGTCAGCGCCCGCCAGCCGGGCGCCAGCCCAGGCTGCCAGTCCGCCCGCTACGGCCCATTGCAGGTGTGATGACGACACCTGGTCATGATCGCAGACGGCATGGCTGATGACCGCAGATGCCATCCGCTGATTGCACGTTGCTTGTGAAGATCAGTCCCGGCAGGCCCGTGGTCAGCTCAGCAGGTAGCAGGCGATCGCGGCCGCCGCGGCAACGTTGAGCGAGTCGATTCCCCGGCTCATCGGGATCCTGACCGCCTGATCGGCGGCAGCTAGCCAGCGGCCGGACAAGCCGTTGCCCTCACCGCCCACCAGCAGAGCGATCTTGTCGCGCCGGGCTATCTCGCCGCCCAGGGTAATCTTGTCGCTCCGGGCGGCCGGGTCAGCCAGCTCGCCGATCGGGACCGCGGCCGGATCCGGGGTCAGGGCAAGCAGCCGGAAACCCGCCGAGCGCAGTTCGGCCAGGCCGCCGCGCCAGTCCGGCAACCGGGTATAGGGAACGGTCAGGACGGCGCCCATCGACACCTTGACCGCGCGCCGGTACAGCGGATCGGCGCAACGTGGCGCGAGCAGCACGGCGTCGAAGCCGAGTGCGGCCACACATCGGAAGACGGCCCCGACGTTCGTGTGGTCGACGATGTCCTCGAGCACGACAATCCGGCGGGCGGATTCCACGACGACCGCCACCGGTGGCAGTGGCAGCCGCTGCATCGAGGCCAGTGCGCCGCGGTGCACGTGATACCCGGTGAGCTGCTCTGCGACTTCGGACGGGAGTACGTACAGCGGGGCTTGGCAGGAGGCCGCGATGTGCTCGATGGTGGCCAGCTTGTCGCGAGAAACCAGCAGCGAGCGGACCGGATAGCCGGCCGCGATCGCTCTGGAGATAACTTTCTCGCCCTCGGCGATGAACAGCCCGTGCTCAGCCTCCAGGCTGCGGCGCAAACGCACGTCGGTGAGTCCGACATAGTCGGCCAGCCGCGGGTCGGTGGCGTCGGTGAGGATGAACTGCCCCGAGGCCTGATCGGCTGCCATGGGAGCCATTGTCGGGCTGGCCGCCAGCCGAGCGGAACCAGGCCGGCTGCGAAGCCGGCAAAGTCAGCCGTTGTGTGAGCAGAAGCCCGATATAGTCAGGCTGGCCGCGAGGCGAGAGCAGTCGGACTAAGGGACGCAGACGTGGCACTACGGGCACCTGGCTCTGGCCGCCGTGAGCGGTCCCGTCGCTTCGGCACGGCGAAGCTCGTGGCGTTTGCCGTCGCGGTCTCCGCCGTCTGCATGCTCAGCCTGACTGCCAAGGCAGTGATCACCCGCGCGGACTGCACGCGGAGCCCGGTGCTAGTGAACGTAGCCGTCAGCACTGACATCGTCCCGGCTATCCAGACGATCGCTCGGGCGTTCAACAACCAGAACATCACCGCCGCCGGACGATGCGTGCAGGTGCAGGTCAGCGGGGGCGACTCAGCAACCCAGGCGAGCCGGATCGACGGCCAGGCCGGCCGCAGCGGACTGCCCGGCATAGACGCCTGGATACCGGACTCGAGCCTCTGGGTGGACGTGACCCGCAGCTACCCGCTAGGCGCCGAGGACGTGCAGCCCAGCGGCAAGAGCGTGGCCCGGTCACCGCTGATGCTGGTCACCACTGCTGCCGTCGCCCGCAAAACGCACATCTTCGACTCCCCGCCCGACTGGAATCTGCTGCTGCCACCGGCCTACGGAGGACCGCCTGCTGGCGTCGGGCTTTCCGTGGACCTGCCCGACCCGACACACAGCTCCACTGGCCTGGCCACGCTGGTCGAGGTCAGCCGGCGGCTCGGCGTCAGCGCGACGGCCAGGGCAGCGTTCACCCAGTTTGTCTTCAAGGTCGAGTCGACTCCGAACTTCGACTCAGTACCGGCCTTGCAGCAGTTCGCGGCGACCACGAAGCCGCCGTTCGACCGCCAGGCCGTGACCGTTGCCAGCGAGCAGGCCGTGATCGCCTACGACAAGGCAAGTCCGCGCGCGCCGCTCGACGCGCGCTACCCGGCTGGCACGACCAAAGCGCTCGGCAGCCCGGAGCTTGACTACCCGTACGTGCTCACCACCTCGAAGGCTGTGCCGCTGGCAGGGGCCACCGCATTCGGCGACTACCTGCAGTCCAGTTATGCCAAGTCAGCCGTCCGCTACTACGGGTTCCGGTCATCTGATGGCGTGCCCGATGTCATGCCAGCGTCGGCCAGGCTGAGTTCCCAGCCACTGCAACTGGCCAGTGCGCCGAGCGCTTCCGAGGCCTCGGCGAGCCTGCAGGCCTGGGAAAAGCTGGGACTCGGCTCCCGGGACCTGGTGCTCACCGACGTCTCGTCCGCGATGGCGCAGCCCGATGGCAACGGCACCCAGACCCTGCACACGCTGCTCGACCAGACGGCGTCGGCCGGTCTGGGGCTCTTCCCCGACTCCACGAGCATGGGCTCGTGGGAGATGGGCGCCGACGGCAACTCGGCCAGCAACCCGTACACCCAGCTGGTGTCAATCGGACCGCTGCCGGCCAGCTACGGGCTGTTCAGCCGCCGGACCCGGTTGCAACAGCTGAACACCACGCTGCCCCTCGGTCACGGCCAGCTCGCGCTGCACCTTGCGATCCTGGACGCGTACGAGGAGATGACGAAGACGTACGCGCCCAACTACTCCAACGCCGTGCTGGTGCTCACCGCGGGCGTCGATAGCGCGCGCCAAGACCTGTCGCTCAGCGCGCTCCTTACCAAGCTCCGGAAGTTGTACAACCCC
>DASXIA010000281.1:0-14238 GCA_036488155.1 Streptosporangiaceae bacterium
CCGGACCACAAGCGCCAGCTTGCAGTGCGTCTTCAGGCCGAGCATGCCGTAGACGACGTGACAGCCCGCCTGTTCCAGCTTGCGCACCCAGCCGATGTTGGCCCGTTCGTCGCCGCGCGCCTTGATCTCGACGACCACCACTACCTGCTTGCCCGCCTCAGCTGCGTCGATCAGCGCGTCGACGATCTCGGAGTCACCGCTGGTCCGGTACAGCGTCTGCTTGATTGCCTGCACCCTGGGGTCAGCGGCGGCCGACACGAGGAAACGCTGCACGCTTCCGGTGAACGAGTCGTAGGGATGGTGCACGAGCACGTCGCGCTCGGCCAGCTGGCTGAACACGCTGTCGCTGCTCAGCGCCGTCTCGGCCGGCACAAAGGTCGGATATTTCAGGTTCCTGAAGTCCAGGTCGGCGATCGCCGCCAGGCCGGACAGGTCGAGCGGGCCCGGCAGCCGGTAGACCGCGCGGTCGTCTATGTCGAGCTCCGTCACGAGCCGGTCCAGCACTTCATCGGAGATGGACTCCTCCACCTCCAGCCGGACGGCAGGCTCGAACCTGCGCCGCATCAGCTCGCGTTCCAGCGATTTCAGCAGGTCCTCGGTGACGTCCTCGTCGATCTCCAGATCAGTGATCCTGGTCACCCGGAAGGCATGGTGCTCGAGGATCTCCATGCCGACGAACATTTCGCCCAGATGCGCCGCGATGACGTCCTCCAGCGGCACAAACCTGTTCGGTGCAGCGGTCAGGAAGCGCGGCAGCAGCGGCGGCACTTTCACCCTGGCGAACATGGTGGCGCCGGTCTTCGGGTCCGCGACCATCAGCGCCAGGCTCAGTGACTGCCCGGAGATGAACGGGAACGGGTGCGACGGGTCGACTGCCAGCGGCGTGAGTACCGGGTAGATCCGTTCCTTGAACAGCTGCTCGAGCCGCGTCTGCTCGTCCGGAACGAGCTCCTTCCAGCGCAGGATCTCGATCCCCTCGCTGGCTAGCTGCGGCTGCAGCTCCTCGCTGAATCCGCGCGCATGGCGAACCGATAGTTCGCGGGCCAGCTCCAGCGCGTTTTCCAGGATCTGTGCCGGAGATTGCCCGGAGGCCGACTCGACGGGCAGTCCGGTCGCCATTCGCCTGATCCGCCCGGCGATCCGGACGCCGAAGAATTCGTCCATGCCGCTGGCGAAAATCGCCGAGAACCGGACGCGCTCCAGCAGCGGCACATTCGGGTCCTCGGTCAGCTCGAGGACGCGCTGGCTGAACCGTAGCCAGCTCTCCTCGCGGTCGAGGTACCGGTTCGCGGGCAGGGCCTCGGCTTGCATCACGGTGGCGGGGTGGAGTGCCTGGCTCGCCCGCACGGCTGCCTGCCGCTCACGCGCCTCCGCCCTGGACCGGGCCCGCGCGGCCGCTTGCTCGTGCTTCCTGGCCCGCTCCCGCGCAGCCTCCCGTTCGCGCTCCGCCGTCGCAGAGCGATCCACGGGCGTGGCACGACGAGGAGCGGTTGATTCCATGTCCTTATTGTCCCCGCAGCAGCCGGCTACCAAAAGAACTAAGGTACGCCATCGCACGTCAGCGGCGTCTTTTCGGCTGCCGGGACCTGGCTGACCGACCTTTTGCTTGCGATCTGTCCCCTTTTAACTGCGCGACGCGTCCTTGCGCGGCCGGAGGTCTGCCGGAAGGATCAGACAGTGCTGGTCTGGAAGGGGCTGGACACTAAAAACTTTCATGCCAGGGGAACGCCGCCTACTCACCAGATGGAGCCTGCAATGCGGATCGGGACGTCGGTAGCTGAACCCAGCGGGCCTGAGGCCCTGACTAAGGTGACCGAGCAGCTACGGGCCGCTGCGGACGACGGTTTCGACTCGGCCTGGATGTCGAACATTTTCGGCCTGGAGGCGCTGATCTCGCTCGCGGTGGCCGGCAGCGCTGTGCCGGGCATCGAACTCGGCACCGCCGTTATCCCGACCTATCCTCGCCACCCGGCCGTGCTCGCGCAGCAGGCGCTGACTGCTGATCTGGCACTCGGCGGCAGGCTCACCCTCGGCATCGGGCTGTCGCACCAGATCGTCATCCAGGACATGTACGGCTATGGCTTCGAGCAACCGGCCCGGCACATGCGCGAGTACCTGGCGGTTCTCCAGCCGCTGCTGGCCGGGGAAAGTGTCGCCTTTGAAGGCGAGACGTTGAAGGCGAACATCGGGCTGTCAGTCCCGCGTTCCGATAGGAAGATGCCGTTGCTCCTTGCGGCCCTGGCGCCGCAGATGCTGCGGCTGGCCGGCAGTCTCGCCGACGGCACCGTGCTGTGGATGACCGGACCGGCCACGGTGCGCGACTACATCGTCCCGTCGATCACTCAGGCTGCTGCTGACGCAGGCCGGCCGAGCCCGCGGGTGGTCTGCGTCCTGCCCGTCTGCGTGACTGACGACCCGGCGCAGGCACGCGCCAGCGCGGACAAGGCGTTCGCGATCTACGGCCAGCTGCCGTCCTACCGGGCAATGCTGGACAAGGAAGGCGCGGCGGGGCCGGGCGATGTCGCCATCGTCGGCACCGAGGATTCGGTAGCCGAGCAGATCAGTGCGCTGGCCGACGCCGGGGTGACCGATTTCGTGGCCGGAGAGTACGCGCGCGGTGATGACGGGCCACGGACCAGGGCGTTCCTGCGAACGCTTGCCGCCAAGCAGCACTCGTAGCCGGCGGCATACGGCTCCGAGCAACTAGCAGCACTAGGCGAGCGGCCGGTGAGCCGGCTTAGCGGACGCTGAACTCGTCCGCGCGCGTTGTCAGTGCGGCTAGCAGGTCTGGCACGACCAGTTCCTCGCCGATGCCACGGCCGGTCAGCCGCATCGCCTCGGTGAGCCGGGGATCCCACGGGCTGGGCTCTGGCCGGCCGTTGAGCGCGATAGCGCTGCCCGGTACGCCTCCGCTCAGCACGGCTTCGTAGTCGCCGGCTGTCATCAGCCACGGCTGCGCCTGCAACCGCCGGACCGCGATAGCGGTGCCCCGAAGTCCCGGCCAGCTGAAATCGGCGTGCCAGTGCACTGTCGAGCCGCTGCTGACCGCCGACTGCAGCAGCCGGGTGCAGGCCACTGAGGGCTGGCCCTCCGTGCAGACCAGCGCCGGGCATCGCCGGCCAAGCTCATCAGCGGCAGCCCGGACCAGGGCTGAGCTGGCGCAGACATAGATCTCCAGCGCCCACGGCAGCACCGGTGCCGCGATGAGCTGGCGGAGCGTCAGCCGGAACGGCTCGCCCGCATCAGCCGCCTCGGTCAGCCAGCGGCCGACAGGGTCGCCGGCCGCCCGCACGTTCAGGACCAGCACCTGGCTGGCGAGGTCGTCAGCGGCGATGCCAGCGGCCGTCCACAGCGCCCGCTCGGCGTCCCGGCTGGCCGGCGCCTGAACTCCCTCGCGTGCTGCGAGCGCGCGGAGCACCAGCCCGGCGAGCGGACCCACGGCAAGCGCGCGCTCGTTTCCGGTGGCCGCCGCGGCAAGGGCTGGCAGCGTGGTGCAGCCCTCGTCGGTGGGGTCTGGCAACTGCTCAAGCACAGCCGTCGCCTGGCCGATGACGTCCGGATGACCTTGCCGGATCAGCTTGGTGATGGTGCCGTCACGGCTGATGGAGCTCAGCCATTCGCGGTACCACGACAACTGCGATAGCCGGCTCGACCGGACTTCGGTGAGCGCGTCGCCCCAGCGCTGCAGGTCGGCCGCGCGCTCGGCGGCGAGGTTGCGCACCGGTCCGCCGATAGCCTCGATCGCCGCGATCAGGTTCGGGGCGGCGGCAGCACGCCAGAGCTGCTCGGCAACCTCGGGTAGCGGGATACTCAGCGAGGTGCCCCGGCCTGGGTTGTGGCCGAGCAGCCTGGCCGCCGCACGTCGCTGCGCCGTAGTCGCGCCGACCAGCGTCACGGTGCCGTCGATGGGTTCACCGCGTTCCAGCCGGGCCCGGATCCGCGAAACGAGCCAGGCCAGCTCCGGCGTGCCCAGCATCCGGAGGAGTTTGGCATGGTCTACGGCTATCTGGCGCGATGGTCCCGAGATGCCCACTCCCTGAATGGTAGCGAGCCTCCGCGCCCGCGGGGAAGGATCAGCTAACGCAGAACTCGTTCCCCTCCGGATCGGCCAGGGTAATCCACCGGTGCGGGCCCTGCTGTCCCTCGTGCAGGAACGTGGCACCCCGCGAGATCAGCAGGTCAGCCTGCCCGCGAACGTTGTCAGCGCCCACCCAGACGTCCAGGTGCCAGCGGTTCTTGCCCGTTTTGGGTTCGGGCACCTGCTGGAAGATGATGCGCTTGCGCTCGCCCGTCTCCGGCCCGTCGGGATGCCGGATCGCAGCGCCCGTCTTCCAGACCAGCTGGCCGTTGTAGGTCGTCGTCTCTGCCTCGGTGGCATAGCCCTCGTCGATCATCCGGCGGATGAAGTCCGGGTCGGACTTCTCGACCTCCCAGCCGAGCGTCTCGGCCCACCAGTCGGCAAGCTCATGCGGGCCCGCGCAGTCGACCGCGACCTGAAATTCATAGGCCATCTCGGTCCCCCTTCCAGCGGTACAGGTCGCGAAGCAGCGCGATCTCCGCGCCGTGATGAATAGCCTCGCGGTGGATGTGCAGCACAAGAGCGGCCATCGGGCTTTGCGCATACTCGCCGTCGTCGCCTTCCTCGGGCCCGACGTGCCAGGCAAGTCCGTCCGCGCCGAGGCTGCGCACACCGGCGATCCAGCCGTCATAAACCTGATCCAGCTGCTTCAGTGCCTGCTCTGCGGTCGGCGCGTACTCCCAGGTGGGCCAGTCGGCGGGCGGGCCGCCGAAGTGGGTGGCGATACGCGCGGCGAACACGCCGACGACCATGTGCGCCAGCCGCCAGGCGATGGTGGTCACCGGCTCCGGGTCATTCGGTGGCAGCGCGTAATCCATGGTGAGCTCGCCAGCACCGACCGAGATCGGCGCAGCGCTCTCGCCGCGGCGGCTAAGAGTCCAGCAGCCTGGCACCGGCTGCCAGAAGTACTCGGCGTCGGTCAGCCCCTCCAGACGGGGCCGGAGATGATGCTGCCAGTGCCAGTCGAGCTGATCGACCAGCTCGGCGTTCCAGTCAATCGCGGTCACGCTGTCGATATCCATGCCCTGAACGTAACTCTTATTGCGGTCCAGAACGGTCCTCAATTACTTCGCGCGACCATGATTTCCTAATCCGGTGTCATTTTGTCATCGCCGCGTTTGATCAGGCCAGTATGGGTATAGCTGGAGGCCGTGTCGTTGTGCCTGGCCCCCGAGGAGCCCGAAGCCGGGCCCTGGCACGCTGAGCCGCTGACGGTCATCGCGGCTACCGTGATGCGTCGCGGCTTCGGGAAAAGCGCTGATCATCGTCCTGTCGTTCTGGCTGTGGACGGGCGCAGCTCCAGCGGCAAGACCACGGTGGCGGGGAGGCTGCAGGACGTCGTGGCGGGATCGGCCGTCGTGCATACCGACGAGCGGGAAACCGAGCGCCGCAACCTTGTCCGGATAGGGCAGCCAGGCGGGTCGGCGACCGTGCAGCACCTGCGCGACTGGATGGCTGAAGAGATACCATTCCTGGCCGGCCAGCGGCCCTGGGCACGCGCCGGCATCATCGCCTGCGGGACCCCGCAGATTCCCTTTGACCTTGCTACCGAACTCGTCGTCGCGCCGCCATTGGCCAGTTCAGTGCTCGGCTAGGGACATTGTGACAGCCGCGCCAGGTATTGGCATGCTCTCGGCCTCGTCGCGGATGGCCTGTCGGATGGCTGCTGTAAGCGGGCCGAAAGCCTTGACGGTGACCCGGCCGGCGCGCCGGCCCCATGCTCCGGCAATTGTGCCGTCGATGAGGAGTCCGCCCGGGTGGAAAGTATCGTGCAGCGGGGTGTGCTGGCCAAGGCCAGGGCCGACGAACAGCCGGGTCCGGTCCTGCCCGAAGATACGCAGGTCAGATGCAACGAGAAACCGCACGCCTCGCATTGGCTCCGCAGTCGCGATCGCCGTCTTATCGGCGGCAAGGATCCAGGCTGGGTGACCGGCGTAATCGACGGGCATCAGCTCCGGCGCGAGCACCGCAAAACTGTGCTGAGCGTCCCGCGATGACACGCCGGCCCACCAGGCGAACGCGGCCGGTGTCGTGGGACCAAAGGCGTGGATGTGACGGCGGCAGAGCTCGATCCGAGCCGCTTCCGGATCGATCGACGGGCGAGGACGCTCCCAGACATGCGAGGATCTGGTGGTCCAGCGGACCTCGAGCCGGCCGGTCGCGCAGAGCTCACGATGCCCTTGCAGCCCCCGGACTGGTCGGCCCGCCAGTTCCCCGCAGAAACGCTCGGCCTGGTCCTCGAGTGCCTGTCGTTCCGCACGGTCACGGGGAAGGCGGCCTACGGTGAAGACCCCGAAGTCCTCCCTGGACAGCACGTACACAGCCGCGCGCGGACTGTAGGTCTGGATCAGCCGCGGATGCTCCCAGGCCGAAGGTTCGCAGGCTGCCACCCGCGCGTGCATGCCGAGCAGCGCGTCACGCGGCGCGGTGTCCTGGAGACCGACGTACGCAGCCTGGACATACGAACCGGCAGGCAGGCGACGGGACAGGTGGTTGACCTCCAGGCGGTAATTCACCGCCTCGGTCCGGGACACGCGCAGCATGGCTGACAACTCTCATCCCTCACAGCCCGCGCTACAGAGCCAGGTGGACCCGGAGTGCTTCATCGAGTTCAGTCATGACCGCTGCGGGCAGCCTGCCGAGGCGCCTGCCTATGCGCTCGACCGCCACGGAGCGGATCTGCTCAGCCTGAGCCTTCGAGTCTTGCCTGAGCCCCGTCTGATCGGCCCGGAGGAGAATCTGAAATGGGTAAACGCGGGCGACGTTCGAGGTGATAGGGACTACCGTTATCACGCCTCGCGCGAGCCGGCTCGCGGCGGCGTTGGCGGCATCGTTGCTGACGACGATGGCCGGGCGGGTCTTACTCGCTTCGGATCCGCGCGCCGGATCAAGGCTGACGGCCACGATGTCGCCGCGGTGCATCTATTTCTCCAAGCCGTCAGCGACTACAACATCCCAGGTGGCGGCATCTCCTTCGTCGTCCCAGGACGTGAACGCCTCCTCGTATGCTTCGCCGAGTTCGCTCGCGCGGAGCATCCGAACTGCCTGGTGCACGACGGCCGAACGCGACTCGATGCCCTGGGATTGCGCATATGCATCCAGGAACGCCACGTCTTCCTCCGGAAGGCTGATACTAACCTTCATACCGAGAGGGTACCGCGACTGCTACCATGGTAGCAATCGCCGTCGGACATCCAGGCGCATGAACGGTTCCCTCGTTGTTATGGACTCGCTATCGCAGGCTCGGGCGTCCGCAGGCTGAGCAGCGGCGAACGGATGAACCTGACCGTAGTCCTCATTGCGGACAAGACCGGTCCTCGATCACTGCCAGACTGGGATCGTGGTAGAAACTTCGGCCCGGCTGCTGCGCCTGTTGTCTGTGCTCCAGTCCCGGCCGGAATGGCCCGGCGCGGACCTGGCCGCGCGCCTTGAGATCACGCCGCGGACGCTCCGGCGGGACGTCGCCAAGCTGCGCAGCCTGGGTTACCCGGTGCACGCAGTGCCAGGAGTGGCTGGCGTCTACCGGCTCGGAGCGGGTGCCGCGCTGCCGCCGCTGCTACTCGACGACGAGGAGGCAGTGGCGGTCGCACTCAGCCTGCGGTCCGCCGCGACGCACTCGGTGACCGGAGTCGCCGAAGCGTCCGTGCGTGCACTGGCAAAGCTGGAGCAGGTGTTGCCGGCCCGGCTCCGGGAGCGGGCTGCCGCCATTAGCCAGGCCACTGTCGCGCTTACCGGACCGGGGCCGGCGGTAAATGCCGAGGCTCTTGTCGTGATCGCGCGTGCATGCCGCAGCCACGAGGTCATTGAGTTCGGCTACCGGAGCCACGACGGTGTGCTGTCCGCGCGGCGGGCCGAGCCGCACCGGCTGGTTCAGGCCGGTTACCGCTGGTACCTGGTCGCGCGGGATCTTGGGCGAGCGGAATGGCGGACCTTCAGGGCAGACCGGATCGGTGACCCGCGACTGACCGGCGTGCGGTTCGTGCCCAGGGATCCACCAGATGCGGCCGCGTTCGTGGCTCGGGCTGTCACGACCGCGCCATACCAGTACCAGGCCCGGATCCTGGTGCATGCGCCTGCCGCGGCGGTGGCGGAACAGGTCCCGCCGAGCGCCGGCGTGCTCGAGCCGATGGGAGCGACCAAATGCGTGCTCACTGCCGGCTCGGATTCGCTGGACGCCATCGCGTTCCACACCGTGATGATGGGCCTGCGCTTCACGGTGCTCGAGCCACCCGAGCTGATCGAGCACTTGCGCTCGCTAGCGGGCAGGCTAAGCGAGGCGGCTCAGTCCGGCCCCATGAATGATCTTGATGGGTGGCGGCCCGGTGAGCCGTCGGCCCAGCAGATCGGCACCTCATAATCGCCTCGGCTGCTACAGGCCCTTCCTGGCCGTGATCCGCCCCGACTTCGCGGCCCGGCCGAGTTCGGCATAGTCGCGCTCGTTCTGATTCGCGTAGCTGGCGGCGAAGTCGGCAATTGCTTCGTCGAAGACCACGGAGGTGCCGAGGTAACCAGCCATCGCGAAGCGGTCGCCAGTGCGGGCATGTGCCCGTGCCAGTGTCCAGCCGCAGTAGCCCGCGAACCGGCGCAGCCAGCCAGGCGATAGTCCGGCCTGGTCCGCCGACAGCTTCCAGTCGCGCAATTGCCGCACGTAGTAGTCGTGGCGCCGGCCATCAGCCCCGGCCGCAACCCGCATCCAGCCCAGCAGGCCGTCCGGGGCGGCCTGGATGAATCGCTGCCCCACCACTACTCGCTGGGCCTGGTTGTCGTACTGGCTAGGGCCGGCGAACTCGCTGAGCACTGACGGCTCCGCTTCCTTCACCTGAAGGAAGAGCGGATCGGAGTCAGGGCTGCCCAGCATCAGCACGATCCAGCATCGCGTGCCGACGCTGGCGACGCCGACGACCTTCCTGGCAAGGCTGCCCAGCTCGTACCCGGCCAGCAGGTCGGCGCTTTCCTCGCGAAGGGCGCGCCGGTAGGCCGCGAGCAGGTCGCAAATGGCCGGCTCGGACCCGCGCCCCGCATCCACCGCGTCCTCGGCGGCCGCCAGATCGCCGACAGGGACAATCAGCGGCGGGTCGGCGACGATCTGGCGGCGGCCGTCCACCACTGCTGTCAGCTTGTCCAGAGCCTGCAGGCTCTCCCTGGTGCGAGCGGAGATTATGCCCTGGCCCACGGCCTTGCGCACCCTGCCGTTCGCGGCGGACTTGAGCTCCGCGCGAATCTCGGCCAGATCAAGGCGTGCGTACCGGACGTCCAGCGGCGTCATGCGCGCGAACGCCAGCATCGCTTCGCGGTAGCTGCTGGCTGCCGTCAGCACGACCTTCCGGCGCTGATTAGCACTGAAACCGTTCTCCCGCCCGGCGATCTCGATGCTCGCCGCCAGCCGCTTCACATCCCACTCCCACGGCCCGGGCAGCGTCTCGTCGAAGTCGTTGATGTCGAAGACTCGCCGGCCATCCGGGGCAGCAAAGACACCGAAGTTTCCTAGGTGCGCGTCGCCGCAGGCCTGGACGGTGAACCCGGTAACCGGCGTCGCGGCCAGGTCGCTGGCCATGGCCAGCGCAGAGCCGCGGAAGTAGGCGAACGGCGAGACCAGCATCCGGCCGTAGCGGACCGGCACCAGTTCCGGCAGCCGCGTCCTCGCCTGCATCTCCAGCAGGTCGACTGGATCGGGGCGGTCGGAAGCTAGCTCTAGTGCGGCGTGGCTTTCTCGTGGCACCAGACCTCTGGCCGCTTTGCCAAAGCTTGCTCGCTCGGCGGGAGCGGCCAGGCTGCCCGCCGCCGGCCAGGCGGGCTGGCTGTCGCGGGTTCCGGCCGGACTCCTCGCGACGGCCAGCGAGGTCTTCACGGCGGACATCGCACCCTTCCTGACGCCAGGTAGTGAAGAGTTGCGTACCCGAGAAGATCCGGCGAGCGACCACCCGCGCCGGGTGATTGACCGACGCGGGCCCGTGATCAGTGTGAGTCTGCGCTACCGCCCTACGACAGCCCGCATGCCTTGTGGATCTCGGCCTTGCTCGCCAGCTTCACTCGCGCGCCGCGGCCGAGCCGGGCGGCCAGATCCTTCTCCGCCGCCTCGATCATCAGCCAGTCGGCGTAGCTGACGTGCCGATGGCCGCGGCTGGCGAGTACGTGATGCAACGGCGATCCGCCCGCAGCGGCATCCGCCGCGACCGTCGGCATCCGCAACAGGCCAGCCCTCGGCAGCTGTACGTCATCCGGCCCCGGTCCGCCAGCCAGGTCGGCCAGCAGCGACCTGACGGTCTCCGCCGCGTCGGACTTGTTGGTGCCGATCACCCCCGTGGGGCCGCGCTTCAGCCAGCCAGCCACGTACTCACCCGGCAGCGGCTGACCGTCTGACCCGAGAACGCGCCCGGCTTCGTTCGGAACGGTCGATGAGCGCTCATCGAACGGCACGCCGGCCAGCGGGACGCTCTGATACCCCACCGAGCGCAGCACCATCTGGACGTCTAGCGTCTCCAGCTCCCCTGTGCCAACGAGCCTGCCCGATTCATCCAGTCTGGTGCGCTCGAGAGTCAGGCCTTCGACGTCGTTCCGGCCATGGATCTCGGTCGGCCGGAGCCAGAACCGGACGGTCAGCCTGCGGCCGACGCCAGCCGGCGCCCTGCCTGCCCAGTCGGAGATCACCGTGTAGTTGCCGCGAACGTGCCGGTCCGCCTGAGCCAGCCGGGCGCTCTCGCCGGTCGGGTCGAAGGCGTCCAGGTCCGCCTCGCCATCGCCAACCACGATGTCGACCCCGTCAAGTTCACCCAGCTCGCGCAGCTCCTTCGTGGTGAACTTGGCCTGCGCCGGGCCGCGCCGGCCGATCATGTGGACTTCGCGGACCTTGCTGGCCACCAGCGCGTCGAGAACCGGCTGAGACACGTCCGTCTCGCGCAGCTCGGCCGGGTTGCGGATCAGTATCCGGGCGACGTCCACCGCGACGTTCCCGACGCCGATCACCGCGACCGACTCAGCATCCAGGCTGAACGCGACCGGATCGACGTCCGGGTGGCCGCAGTACCAGTTCACGAAGTCGGTGGCAGCGACGCTGCCAGGCAGGTCCTCGCCGGGAATGCCCAGGTGGCGGTCGCGCATCGCGCCGGTCGCATAGACGACCGCGTCATAGCTGGCCAGCAGTTCCTCGCGGGTCACATCGTCACCGAGGTGAACGCCGCCGATAAAGCTGACGCCGTCGTGTTCGAGGACGTTGCGCAGATATTCGGCGATCGACTTGATCGACTTATGGTCCGGCGCCACGCCGTACCGGACCAGCCCGTACGGGGTAGGGAGCCGGTCGATCACGTCCACCCGGATGGCGCGCGGCGGGTCGAGGGCCGCGGCTTGCTTGATCAGCGCCTCGGCCGTGTACAGCCCGGCCGGGCCGGAGCCGACGACTGCTACCTGAAGAGTCCGCATGTCATTAGATTCTGCCTTGTCGCTGCAAGCCCGCGTGCCAACAAGCCCCTCGTCGGCCTGCCGGGCGCCGCAGCGCCTGGTGCAGCCGATCCCTGCGAGCTAACCGGAGCCACCCGTGATGACAGGTTTCCTGGCCGAAGTCCGGAGTGTCCTGCTGCCTGACCCGACTGGCAGGCACGGGCCGCTGCCGCCGGTCCTGCTCAGCATGACGGTGGTAACCGGGCTGGTAGACGCCTTCAGCTACCTGACGCTCGGGCATGTCTTCGTGGCCAATATGACCGGGAACGTGGTATTTCTCGGCTTCGCGCTGGCCGGCGCGCCCGGATTCTCGATCTCGGCGTCCCTGACCGCGCTCGCGGCATTCGCGGCCGGGGCATTCGGTGGCGGCCGGCTCATCGCCCGCTACCGCGATCACCGCGGCCGGCTGCACAGCTCCGCCGCGGCCTGCCAGGCCGTGTTGCTGGCAGCCTCGCTCATCCTCGCCGCTGTCGGCGCCAACCCGGTAACGACCGGCTTCCGCTACCCGCTCATCGCCCTGCTTGGCGCGTCGATGGGCATCCAGAACGCGGCCGCACGGAAGATAGCGGTACCCGACCTCACCACGACGGTGCTGACGCTGACGATCACCGGTATCGCCGCGGATAGCTCAGCGGCAGGAGGTGCCGGCTCGCACTCGGGGCGCCGCCTGACCGCGATTGCCGCCATGCTGGCCGGAGCGCTCATCGGCACCGCGCTTGTGCTGACTGGAAAGATCTTCTATCCGCTGCTGATAGCCCTGGTGATCGTCCTGGCCGGTGCCGTGACGACCTATCGGCTCGGCCACCACGAGCCGGACTGGGTCAGGGGGACGCCAGCGTGAGGCCAGCCGGCTGGCACGGGACACACCAGACTCCGGATCGCTGGCACCCGGCCGCCGTCCGCTAACGTCAAGCCATGCAGGACGGGCGAGCGCCAGAGGGACTCACCGGGCGCGTGGCGCTGGTCACCGGCGCCAGCGGCGGGATCGGCCGGGCGATAACACTGGCGCTAGCCGGCGCGGGCGTGAGCGTGGCCATCGGCTACGGCGCCAGCGATGCGACCGCTCAGCAACTGGCAGGGCAGATCACAGCGGCCGGCGGACGGGCCGCGGCGCTCAGCGCCGACCTCGCTTACGCGGCCGAGGTCGCCCGCCTGACCGAGGACACCGAGCACGCGTTCGGCCCGGTGGACATCCTGGTCAGTAACGCGGGTACCGGGGAGCGACGACAGCTGGAGAACATCGAGGTCGAGGAATTCGACGAGACTGTCGCGGTCAACCTCCGTGCGCCCTTCCTGCTCGCGCAGCGGCTGGTGCCATCGATGGCACGGCGCGGCTTCGGCCGGGTGCTGTTCATCTCGTCGGTCGCCGCCTTTACCGGCGGCATCGTCGGCCCGCACTACGCCGCCTCGAAGGCAGGCCTGCACGGGCTTATGCACTCGCTGTCCGCGCGGTTCGCTGTGGCGGGCGTCACTGCCAACGCAATCGCGCCGGCGCTGATCACCGACACCGGCATGCTGCCCGGCGACCAGGAGGAGCTGCGGCACCAGGTGCCGGTCGGCCGGCTCGGGCGGCCAGCCGAGGTGGCGGACCTTGCCCTCGCCGTCCTGGCGAACCCCTATCTCACAAACCAGGTCATCTCTCTCGACGGCGGGATTTACCCGCGCTAGCGCCCTCCGCGACGCCCACGTGGCGGCGGCTGCGGCAAAGCCAGGACCTGCGACGGCTGAGAACTCCAGATACGTCTGTGCTTGGCAAAATGGCCATGACGGCCAGGTATCCAGCCAGGCCCGGCAGGGTAGCCAGCTCACCGCGGGGAAATAGGACCCGAGATTGGAGGGAATTCCAAGGTCGACACGGGGGGAATGCATGTATCACAAGCTCGGCGTCATGGCCGCCAAAGGTTACGTAGTACTACGCGACCGGCAAGGGCCTGCAATTGCGCCAGCTGAATGGGAGTCCCTGGAGTATATGGACTGGAAGAGCGGCGGCGATACTAACTTCGCGCCCCTCGCATCGGCTACCGGCGAGATGGACTGCCGCGGCTTCTGGGACCACGGTAAGGCGGACAAGGACGGAATCTGGACCACGAACCGCGAGCTTGCGCCGAGCCTGGCTGACTACGTAGAAGATATCGGCGGAAACTACGGCCGCGTCCGCGTGATCAAGCTCAACTCCAGCGACGAACCAACTGCCCTGCGGCAGCTGCACCGCGATGACAACAACCGGCTGAACCCGGATGGCTCTGGCTGGGTTGTCCGGTCCTGGCTGGAGCTCGACGACGCTGCTGGCCAGTCCATGTTCATCCTGCGCGAGGACAAAAACGATCCCGCCACCGAGACGCGGATCAGGCTGCATCCCGGCATGCAGCTGGTCATCGATACCGAGCGACTCTGGCACGTGGTCTGGCACCCTGGCCCGCGGCCCCGCTACGCGCTGATCACCTCCTGGGAAAGCGACAAGGTGATCGACGGCTGGATCGAGCGCGAGCAGCTAGACCGCCGCGAGCTCGCTGGGGCCCGCCGCTAGCTCGCTAGGGCCCGCCGCTAGCCCGTCGCGGTGCGCATCACCATCGACCTGTCCAAGAACTTCGGCCGGTCGGCAAGCGGAAAAACCACGATCGTCGCCACCACCAGCGGCAACCACAAAATCGACGGCACCGAGGTCGTGCTCGGCCTCAACGCCTGCACCATTTAACCCCCGCGGCTCGCAGCTGACGGCTCCT
>DASXIA010000290.1:0-5357 GCA_036488155.1 Streptosporangiaceae bacterium
CTCGCTACCATCGGTAACCCCGGAGTCGAGGCGGAGCCCGCAGTGTGCTGGCCCCAACTGCGGCGGCCCGGATTGGGGCGGCCCGAATCGTGGCAGCACCGCGAACTCGGCCAGCACGCCGGGTACCTCGAAGCGGTGCAGCGTGCCGCTTTGCGGCTGCCAGCCCGAAGCCGGATCCTCGGCGTACAGGCGGACCTCGATCGCATGGCCATTGACAGCCGGCGGCGTGGCAGGCAGCCGCTGGCCAGCTGCCACCTGCAACTGGAGCGCCACCAGGTCCAGCCCGGTCGTGCATTCAGTAACCGGGTGCTCGACCTGAAGCCGGGTGTTCATCTCCAGGAAGTAGAACCGGCCGGAGTCATCGGCGAGAAACTCGGCCGTTCCCGCATTGATATAGCCGACGGCACAAGCGGCCGCGCGCGCTGCGTCGAGCAGTCGCTCCCGCATGCCGGTTATTCGCTGCGCCAGCGGCGACGGTGCCTCCTCGATGATCTTCTGGTGTCGGCGCTGGATCGAGCACTCGCGCTCGCCGATGGTCCAGACGGTTCCGGCGGCATCTGCCAGGATCTGGACTTCGAGGTGCCGGCCAGCCTCAATGTACGGCTCGCAGAACACCGCCCCGTCGCCGAACGCCGCGGCCGCCTCCGATCGCGCGGCCGCCAGCCCGGCGGGCAGGTCGGCCATCGTGCGGACGACGCGCATGCCCCGGCCGCCGCCGCCCGCCGAAGCCTTGATCAGCACCGGCAGGTCGGCCTCGGTCAGCGCGTCAGGCGAGAGCTCCGGCAGGACGGGAACGCCCGCCGCCGCCATCAGCCGCTTGGACTCGATCTTGCTAGCCATCGATTCGATCGCGGCGGGCGGCGGTCCGACCCAGGTCAGCCCGGCCTGCTGGACCGCGCGGGCGAACGCCGCGTTCTCCGACAAGAACCCGTAGCCGGGATGGACTGCGTCCGCGCCGGACCGCAGCGCTGCGTCGACGAGCAAATCGGCGCGAAGGTAGGTATCGGCGGCCGCCTCGCCGGCCAGCCGGACGGCCAGGTCGGCTTCAGCCACGTGCGGCGAGCCGCGGTCCGCGTCGGAGTAGACCGCGACGGTCGACAGCCCGAGGTCGCGGCAGGTCCGGAAGACCCGGCGGGCAATCTCGCCTCGGTTGGCTACCAGCACCCGCGTGATCATCGCCGTCACATCCTGAAGACGCCGTAGCCGGAGGTACCGCGTACTGGCGCACCGTGGATGACCGACAGGCACAACCCGAGCACTGTCCGCGTGTCGCGCGGATCGATGATGCCGTCGTCGTAGATCCGGCCGGACAGGAACATGGGCAGCGACTCAGCCTCGATCTGCGCCGCCACCATCTCCTTCATGGCCGCGTCGGCGTCCTCGTCGAACGGCCGCCCGGCCGCCTGCGCCGCTGCCCTGGACACAATCGACAGCACGCCCGCTAGCTGCGCCGGCCCCATCACCGCCGATTTGGCACTCGGCCAGGCGAACAGGAACCGCGGGTCGTAGGCGCGGCCGCACATGCCGTAATGCCCGGCGCCGTAGGACGCGCCCATCAGTATCGAGATGTGCGGGACGGCGGAGTTCGACACCGCGTTGATCATCATGGCGCCGTGCTTGATGATGCCGGCCTGTTCGTACTGGCTGCCCACCATGTAGCCGGTGGTGTTGTGCAGGAAGATCAGCGGCGTGTCTACCTGGTTGGCCAGCTGGATGAACTGGGCGGCCTTCTGTGACTCGGCGCTGAACAGCACGCCCTGGGCGTTGGCCAGGATTCCTACCGGGTAGCCGTGCACGTTGGCCCAGCCGGTGACCAGGCTGGCGCCGTAGGCGGGCTTGAACTCGTCGAAGTCGGAGCCGTCCGCGACACGGGCGATCACCTCGCGCGGATCGAACGGGATCCGCAGGTCCGGCGGCACGATGCCGAGCAGTTGTTCCTCGTCGTACAGCGGCCGCGGGGCCGGCGCGGCCGATGGCCCCGGTCCCTGCTTGCGCCAGTTCAGCCTGGCCACGATCCGGCGGCCGATCCGGATCGCGTCCTGCTCGTCGGCGGCCAGGTAGTCGGCCAGGCCCGAGGTCCGCGCGTGCATCTGCGCCCCGCCTAGCGACTCGTCATCGGACTCCTCGCCGGTCGCCATCTTGACCAGCGGCGGTCCGCCGAGGAAGACCTTCGAGCGCTCGCTGATCATCACCACGTGGTCGGACATGCCAGGCAGGTAGGCGCCGCCGGCAGTGGAGTTGCCGAAGACAATCGCGATTGTCGGGATGCCCGCCGCCGACAGCCGGGTCAGGTCGCGGAACGTCCGGCCGCCGGGGATGAAGATCTCCTTCTGCGTCGGCAGATCGGCACCGCCAGACTCGACCAGGGATATCACCGGCAGCCGGTTGGCCAGCGCGATGTCATGGGCGCGGAAGCTCTTGCGCACCGTCCACGGGTTGCTGGTGCCACCGCGCACCGTCGGGTCGTTCGCCGAGATCAGGCACTCGGTCCCTTCGACCACTCCGATGCCGGTAACGACGCTGCCGCCGACCGCGAACTCGGTTCCCCACGCTGCGAGCGGCGACAATTCCAGGAACGGGCTATCTGGGTCCAGCAGAAGTTCGATCCGCTCGCGGGCGAGCAGCTTGCCACGGCTGCGGTGCCGCTCTGTGTACTTAGGACCGCCGCCCGCGATGGCCTTCGCCTGCTCCGTTGCGATCTCAGCTAGCTTGGCGAGCATCGCTTCGGCGTTCGCTGCGTAGGTCGCGGACTTGTCATCGAGCGCTGAGCGCAGCACGGTCACAGCAGCTCCTCGGGGATCTCGAGGTAGCGGGCCCGCAACCACTCGCCGACCGCCTTCGCTTGCGGATCGAAACGCGCCGCCGCGGCGACGCCCTGTCCGAGCAGTCCCTCGATCACGAAGTTGACCGCGTGCAAGTTGGGCAGGAGGTACCTGGTGACCGGCAGTCCAGCCGCCTCGGGCAGCAGCTCACGCAGCCTTTCGACGGTCAGCGCGCTGACCAGCCAGGCGTACGCATTCTCATCGCGGGCCCAGGTACCGACGTTGGCGTCCCCGCCCTTGTCGCCGCTGCGCGCCCCGGCCACCGCGCCAAGCGGAGCGCGGCGTACCGGGCCGCCACCGGTCCACGACGGCGCCCCGGCAGCGTCAGCCGGGGCCAGCGCGAGGGTGGTAGCTGGATCTGGGACGTCGGCCTGCTCGCCGCCTGGCAGCACTGCGACCTGCCGCACCTGCGACCGGTCGATATAGCCGGCCGTGAACACGCCGTACGGCTGGGCGTCACCCGGCGGCCCGGTCAGGTGAAAGCCGGGGTAACTAGCGAGTGCGAGTTCGACCGCTGCTCCGGAGAAGGCCCGGCCGATCGCCTTGGGGTCGCTGCCGCGGGCCACGCAGCGCAATGTCGCGCTTGCCTCTTCCTCAGTCGCGGCGTCTTGGCTATCAGTGCGTGCCAGTTCCCACTGCACCTCGGGCGGCAGGACTGCAGCGAGCTGGTCCTTCACTAGCTGTGCCTTCGCGTCAATGTCCAGTCCGGTCAGCACGAACTCGACCTGGTTGCGGTATCCGCCGAGCGAGTTCAGCGACACCTTGAGGGTTGGCGGCGGCGGCTCGCCGCGCACTCCGCTGATTGCGACCCGGTCCGGGCCGTGCTCGGCTAGCTGCACGCTGTCCAGCCGCAGCGTCGCATCCGGGCCGGCGTATCGCGGCCCGGCGATCTCGTACAGCAGCTGCGCGGTCACGGTGCCAATCGTGACGGCGCCACCGGTGCCCGGATGCTTAGTGATGACGCTGGAGCCGTCGGCGAAGACTTCGGCGATCGGGAAACCCGGATGGCGCAGGTCGGGGATCTGCGTGAAGAACGCGTAGTTGCCTCCGGTCGCTTGCGCGCCGCACTCGACGACGTGCCCGGCCGCCATTGCTCCCGCGATCGCATCGAAGTTATCCAGAGACCAGCCGAAGTGCGCCGCGGCAGGCCCGACGACAAGTGACGCGTCGGTCACCCGGCCGGTGACGACCACGTCCGCGCCAGCCTGCAGACATGCGGCAATGCCCCAGCCGCCGAGGTAGGCATTCGCAGCAACCGGTTCGCCATAGCCGAGCTCGCCGGCGCGCCGCAGCAGGTCGTCGCCGTGTACATAGCCGATCTTCGGATCCAGGCCAAGCCGGGCTGCCAGTTCGCGGACGGCGGCGGCCAGGCCGGCCGGGTTCAGCCCGCCTGCGTTTGCGACGATCGCCACGCCCTTGTCCAGAGCGAGCCCGAGGCAGTCCTCAAGCTGGCGGAGGAAGGTACGGGCATAGCCCAGGCCCGGATCCCTGAGGCGGTCCCGGCCAAGGATGAGCATGGTCAGCTCGGCCAGGTAGTCGCCGGTCAGAACGTCCAGGTCGCCGCCCTCGAGCATCTCCCGCATCGCGGCGAACCTGTCGCCGTAGAAGCCGGACGCGTTGCCTATCCGGATAGGCGCCCGCGCGCCAGGCGGCTGCGGCCCGCTGGTGGAACCGTGTTGGCCAGCGGAACCGTGCTGGCTAGCGGAACCGTGCTGGCTAGCGGAACCGGGCTGGCTGGTCGAACCGGGCTCGCTTGCCGATCGGGTCACTGGCACGACGGCCACCTTTCAAGCACGGCCAGAATCAAGTCAAGCTCGGCCAGAAACCAAGCATAGATGATGGTTTTTCTGCCGAACGGCAGATGGTTTGTCGCGCACTGGCCGCCCGGCATGGCCGAAGCTATCGTCGGGCTGTGCGCGTCGATATCAGCGCTGCGGCGGCGGACTACATTGCCAGCCACGGCGGCCAGGTGTGGGTGTGGGCAAGTCATCCGCGGATGTGCTGTGCGGGATCGCCGGCCTGGATGCACGCTGCCGTCGATGCACCGGACGGGCTGACCGGTTTCGGGCAGCTCTCAGCCGAAGCCGTACCAGGCCTCATGGTCCACTTCCGCGCAGTCGCGGGCCGGCAGCCGGATGTACTTGAACTCGACATGGAAGGCAGGCGGCGGTCCAAGGTTGCCGCTTACTGGGATGGCTGCCTGATGGCGATGACCGGGTAACCAGCACCGGTCTGCGCGCGGAGCAAGGCGGCCAGCGGAGTGCACTCTGGCGCAGTCCCGCGGCCGGGTACCTCGCTGCGCGACCTCTGAGCAAAAATGTGACGGGCATCACGCAACGCAGCGTGAGCGACGTGCGTCGGAGTGCCATGACCCCGACACCCCCCACGAACCCGCGCACGGCTGCTAGCGAGCCTGAGCCCGTCACAGTCGTCCTCCCGTGCTGCAGCGACGACGAGTACGCGCAGCGGATTGCCAAGAGCGACGAGGTCAGGGACTACCTCGTCCCCGGCTACCTGGCCGCCTGACGTCTGCGA
>DASXIA010000307.1:0-5999 GCA_036488155.1 Streptosporangiaceae bacterium
GAGCCCCCGCCCAGCAGGCCTGCTGCCATCGCGCCCTGCACCGATTCCGGCGCGCCGGTCAGGGTGAGGCGAGCCGCGATCACCGACGGGGTGAAGCCGTGGTCGGCCAGCGCCACGAGCACTGACTCGAACAGCTTCAACTCCCCAGCCGCCGGCCGCCGCAGCGCGGCCAGCCAGAAAGCAAGCTCGCCGAAGCTGATCTGGCCCATCAGGTCCTCGGCAAGGTTCTGGCCGAGAACCGTGATCGTCGTCGCGTCCGCGGTTCCTATCGAGGTCGGGTACTCAGTCACTGTTCTCCCTGGTAACTCTGCGCCGCTGGATGGCTCGGCTGCGCTGACTCGGCGTCGTACTCGCCGTCCGGGTGGCCGGAAGGCAGCCGGTGCTTGGCGACCCGCGCTGTCGGCGTCCGCGGCAGCTCGGCAACCTGCTGCCAGTACCGCGGGACCTTGAACGACGCGAGCCGGGCCGCCGCGAACGCCCGCAGCTCGGCGAAGTCAAGCTGAGCGACCCCGGCCGCGGGGACGACGAACGCCTTGACATCTTCCTCCGAGAGCTCTGAGGGGACGCCAGTGACCGCGCATTCCAGCACCGCCGGGTGCGTGATCAGCGCCTCTTCGACTTCAAGCGGAGACAGGTTCTCCCCGCGCCGCCTGATCACTTCCTTGACACGGGAGATAAAGGTGTACGTGCCGTCGTCCCCGACCGACACCAGGTCTCCGGTGCGCAGCCAGCCGTCATTCATCAGCGCGGCGGTCTCGGCGGGCATCTCCCAGTAGCCGGGCGTCAGCACTGGATTGCGCAACTCAAGCTCACCGGTTCCGCCCAGGCCGGCGATCAAGCCTGACCCGTCGACCACCCGGGCGTAGTTGACGGTGCCCAGCACCGGGTGCTGCCGCGCCGAGCCGAGCGTGCCGAACGGCCGGGTCCCGCGAGCCCAGATCAGCCCGTACGGTGACTCCGACAGGGCGTACCCCACCACGATTCGCAGGCCGAAGCGCCGCTCCATGGCAAGCTGGCGTTCCCGCTCTGGTGCCGGGCCGGTGTAGCACAGCCGCAGCGGCGTGTCCGCGTCGTCGGGCCGCTCGGGCTGGCGCATCAGGATTTCCAGCATGGCGCCGATCGCGTTGAACTCGGTCGCCCCGTGCCGCCGCGCCGTGTCCAGGAACGTGCTGGCAGAGAACCGCTCAGCCAGCACCAGCCCGGCGCCGCAGGCCAGCGATCCCATGACCGAGTACGCAGGCGCGTTGACGTGGAACAACGGCAGCGTGGTCAGCATCCGGTCGGCCGCGGTCAGCTCCATCCAGAACCCGAAGCCCTCACCCGCCATCGCGTAGGCCCGGTGCGTCTGCATCACGAGCTTGGACCGCCCGGTGGTACCTGACGTGGGAATCAGCACCGCAATGTCGTCAGGCCCGACACGGGTGTCCGGCAAGCTCGCGTGCCGCGCAGCCGTCGACATCGCGGCCGCGTCCGCCCAGTCGGCCGGGATGAGCGAGTGCACGTCAAATTCTGAGGGGAACGGGGCTGCTGGCACACTGCCGTCGACCAGGCCAGTCACTGCGTGGCCAGTGCCAGCCGCGGCCGGGCCAGTCCCTGCTCGTTCAGTCCCGGTGCGTACCGCCGAGACCACGTCGGCTAGCCCGGTATCGGTGATCAGCAGCCGCGGGTTCACCTGGCTGATCAGCCCGGCAAGCTCGGCTGGCGTGCTGCGCGGGTTAACGGCGACTGCAATAGCGCCGAGCGACGTCAGCGCGAGCCAGCTCAGCAGGTACGGCGGCGTGGTGCTCGCGGTCAGCATGGCCAGATCACCCTTGCCGACCCCGGCAGCCTGCAGGGCCGCAGCCGTCTGGCTCACAGCCGCGACAGCGCCGCCGAACGTCAGCGAGCCGGCGTCGCTTCGCACCCAGGTGCCGTCACTGTCGCGCTCGGCGGCCGCCGCGAGCAAGCGCGGGATTGTGCCGGCGTACTCGGCCCTGGTCATCGCGGTCCGCCCGGCAGCCCGGTCCCGGACGCGCCGCTGCCTGCGGGGCCAATGCCCGACTGTGCCTTCGAGATCAGGCCCTCGGCGACCGGTCGATGCGTGATCCGGCGATAGGTCGTGTCCAGCTCGTAGTCCTTGTCCGGCCCGGCCACTTGCCAGACCTCGGTGAAACTGTCCGGGCTGAGCCGCGTAACGGTCACGTGGTAGGTGTCAGCCCGGCAGGGGTGGTCGGTCTGCCAGGCCCCTGAACGCAGGTCGAGCCGGTAGAACTCGCGTCCGTCAGCGAACCGGACGTCTGCCGCGCCGTCCGCGCGGCCGCGGTAGATCAGCGACCGCCGCGCGGGCCCGTGGTGGCTGCCGAAGCGCAGTTCGCCGTCTTCGGTGTACTCGAGCACGTGGCTGTCTGCAGTCGGCCGGAACCGGGCCTGCCCGCGGAAGACGCCTTCCTGGCCGCTGCGGCGATCGGTGATCTGGCGCTCGACGTCCCAGTCTCCGCGCAGGTAGTCCAGGGTTCCGCCGGTGCCCACGGCGGCACGATACTCCGGTGGCCTTGCCGGGCGCTAAACAGCCCAAATGGTAGAGTCCCTGGTCGTCCGGCCGTACCCCCCGCGGCCCGCCCCGAAAGGCACGCCCGCATGTCGACAGCAGCCATTGCCCGTCCGCGCCCGCTGGTGCTCGGGGACCTTATCGCCATGAACCGTGGCCGGCTGGCCCATGTGGTCCGTGACGTGCTGCTCGTCATCGGCGCCGCTGGCCTGGTCGGTGCGCTTGCACAGGTGTCGATCCACCTGTCGTTCACGCCGGTGCCGATCACTGGTCAGACACTCGGCGTGCTACTGGCCGGCACAGCACTTGGCTGGCGCCGCGCGGCGGCCGCGATGGCCCTGTACGCGGTCGCGGGCGTGGCCGGCGTGCCGTGGTTCGCCCAGCACTCCTCCGGGTACGCCAGCGCGTCGTTCGGCTACATCGTCGGCTTCTTCTTCGCCGCGGTGGCCTGCGGGTATCTGGCCGAGCGGGGCGCTGACAGGTCGATACTCAAGTCCGTGCCCGCGATGCTGGCCGGCGAGATCCTGATTTACGCATTTGGATGTGCGTGGCTCGCGTTCGACCTGCACCTAGGGGCCCGTGCGACCCTGGCCGACGGGTTCACGCCGTTCGTGATCGGAGATGCGATCAAGGCCGCGATCGCCGCCGGACTACTGCCGGTCGCCTGGAAGCTGACCGGCCGCCGCCAGGACCAGCCGCCAGCCTGAGCTGACCCCGGCGGGTTCAACAGCTCGGCTAAACGCGCCAGAGCCGTTTGCAGTGACCGGGCCGGCTGACGAAGGATGACTACGTGAGCGCCGACCAGCTGCCGGATCTGTCCGTGTGGACGCGCGGGATCCGCCAGGTCGCGGTCCTGACCGGGGCTGGCATTTCGACGGACTCGGGCATCCCTGACTTCCGCGGCCCGTCCGGGCTCTGGACCAGGGACCCGGCCGCCGAGAAGATGTCGACCTACCAGGTCTACGTGGCCGATCCGGCGGTCCGGCAGCGGTCCTGGCAGGCCCGCCTCTCGCATCCGGCCTGGACTGCGGAGCCGAACGCGGCCCATCTGGCTCTCGCCCGGCTCGCTGCCAGCTCTGTCGGCACCACCGTGATCACGCAGAACATCGACGGCCTGCATCAGCGAGCCGGCCTCCCCGCGGACCGGGTGCTCGAACTTCACGGCACCATGTACTCGGTGGTCTGCGTCAGCTGCAACCAGCGGACCGCGATGGCGGACGCTCTGGTCAGGGTACGGGCAGGCGAGACCGATCCCCCGTGCACCGACTGCGGCGGAATCCTCAAGTCAGCGACTGTCATGTTCGGCCAGCAGCTTGACGCCACCGTCCTCGCACGGGCCGCCGCGACCGCCGAGTCAGCCGATCTCTTCCTGGCGATCGGCAGCACGCTGACGGTGGAGCCGGCCGCGTCGCTGTGCGCCGTTGCGGTACGAGCCGGCGCGCGGCTGGTCATCGTCAACCGCGACCCTACGCCGTACGACCCGCTGGCCATCGCGGTAGTCCGCCAGCCCATCGGCGAGGCAGTCCCGGCAATCATCACTGCGCTGCTGTCGGGGCCAGCCACTTGACGTTCTTCGCCGCCTGACCGTACCTGCCGGCTCACGGGACGACGGTGACCGGCCACTTCCCGCTTCGCACCAGCCGGACGGCCAGCGACCCGACGAACCGGTGGCCGGCGTGCGCCGACGCGCCCACCACTATGGCGTCGGCCTTTACCTCGGCCGCGATGCGGAGGATCTCGGAGTACGGGTCTCCGCGGGCGGCCATGAACGTCACGGAGATGCCCAGCTCAGCGGCGAACCTCTCGGCCCGGCCGGCCATCTCCTCGGCAGTCATGCGGAACGCCTCGTCCTTGGCGACCGTCAGTGCCGCGCCGCCTGGTCCGGCGGCCCCGAATGTCGTCAGCGGGGCTACGAACACGGCGATGAGCCTTGCTCGCTGACGGCGCGCCAGGCCGGCCGCGTACCACCCGGCCCGGCTGGACGTGGTCGAGTCATCGACGCCGACCA
Organism: Streptosporangiaceae bacterium; assembly: GCA_036488155.1. Lineage (GTDB taxonomy): Bacteria > Actinomycetota > Actinomycetes > Streptosporangiales > Streptosporangiaceae > JAJYUU01. The sequence continues at coordinate 4,536 of DASXIA010000307.1, forward strand.
GGATGACGGACGGGCCGTCGGTCCCGAGTTCGAACGCCGAGGAGGATTCCTTGTCGGCGGCGGTCACGCGACCTCACCGGTGCCCATACGGCAAAGTGTAGAGAACTGGCGCGCCCGCATTCTGGCATGATCAGCGATGTGACGGCAGATGCCGCAGTGTTCCGCGAAGTGCTCAGGCGGGTCGATCCAAACCTGCGTCTTGTCTCGTCCCGTAATCTTCTAGGCGGCGTATCTGCCCAGGTGACAGCGCTTATGGCGGTCTCGTCCGCGGGCCTGGCCGCGAACTTCGTCCTCCGCCAGTACGGCGCACGCGACCGGCAGCGCAATCCGCAGATCGCAGCTCACGAGTGCCACCTGCTGAGCCTGCTACACGCGGCCGGGCTCCGGGTCCCCCGGCCAGTCCTCGCCGACGAGTCCGGCACCATTCTGCCCGGACCGTATCTCGTCATCGAGTACGTCGACGGTGAGGCGGTGATCGATCCGGCCCGGGCGCCACTCCCGGAGGCAGCAGTCATCTCCGAGCTGGCGACGGAGCTTGCGCGCATTCACGACTGCGCCGTCCCTCTTGGCGATCTCCCTCACCTGACCGATATGACCTGCTACGCCGCACGCAGGATTCGCGACCGGCCGGTCGTCCCCGACGATTCGCTGAGCGAGCCGGCAGTCCGGGCGGCACTGGACCGAATCTGGCCGCCGCCAGTGGTCAACGAGCCGGTGCTACTGCACGGAGATTTCTGGCCGGGCAACACGCTGTGGCGCGACGGCGCCCTTGTCGCGGTCATCGACTGGGAGGACGCCGGGACCGGAGATCCGGTCGCCGACGTCAGCAACGCCCGGATGGAGATCTGCATCGGCTACGGCGCGGTCGCAGCGACAGAGTTTGCCCGGCAGTACTGCACGCTCCGGCCCGCCGTGGACCTAAGCTCGCTGCCGCACTGGGATCTGTACGCAGCCCTCAGGCACGCCGGCCGGATGGGCACGTGGGGACTGCCGCCGGCTGAGCTGGCCAGACTCCAGTCCGGGCACCGCGAATTTGTCGGGATGATCACAACCAACTGGTAGCCGCGGGCAGGCGGGCAGACAGCTGCCGTCGAGCCGGTATACCGTCACCTGCGGCAGCATCGCGCCGAAGGAGGCTCGTCCATCAAAGACCCGGCGGACCTCGACGCTACGGAACACCCTGCCACGGCAGGCCTGCCTGCACCGTTGCCCGCGTGGCGCGTGTTGGACATGTCGCAGGCGATCTCCGGCCCGTACGCCGGGCGGATCCTCAGCGACCTGGGCGCCGACGTGGTCCGGGTCGACGGGCCGCGCACCGACGTGACTGACCTGTTCGGTGCAGTAATCGACGGCCGCGCCGGCATGTTCGCGCAGATGAACGCCGGCAAGCGCAACATCGGGATCGACCTTGCTGCTGAGGGTGCGGTCGGCCTCGTCCGGGATCTGGCCGCAAGCGCGGACGTG
>DASXIA010000341.1:0-13120 GCA_036488155.1 Streptosporangiaceae bacterium
AGCTAGCAGCAAGCCGGTATCCCCGGTAGCCGCAGATGCAGATGACAGCTGGCAGCGATGACTTGCAGCTCCCCGGCGCGGATCATGAAGGACAACGACCAGCTGCAGGCGCCTATCCCAGGGGACCCAGCCCAGTCCGGGTGCGTCTGCAGCGAGAAAGGACCTCAAATGTCTGCGTTCTCGCGACTCTCACAGCAGACCGGCCAACGGTCGGATGGACTTGGAACACAGGTAGTGCTTCCCGGCCAGGCGGGCTTCGACAATGCCCGGTTGGCATTCAACCCGGCGGCCCATCAGCGCCCGGCCCAGGGCGTATTTGCTGAATCTGCCCACGACGTGGCCGCTGCGGCCAGGTTCGCCGCGGAAAAGGGCCAGCAGGTCGCGGCGCAGGCCACTGGACATAACGCGTTGCCGCTCGGGTTGTCGGCCGACTCGGAAGCTGCCGTCGCACCCGTCACCCGCTCGGGGCCCGGCTCGGGAAGTTGCGGCAGAGCACTCAAGACAGTAGAGGCGAACGCCCATGGCGCCGCGGCCGTGTATCTGATGAAACGCACAGGTGCGACAGCGATGGTGGTCGTCGACGATTGCATGTCGAATTCCCCTGTTGGCTTCATCACCGAGGGTGACCTCGCCCAGTCGGTCGCAGACGGAAACAACCTCAACGAGATCCGGATCCGTGATCTGATCGCGACTAAGCGACGCTCATCGACGCAAGCAGCATCATCGGTGGTCGGCGGTTGGCGGTCTGACTAATGTCCTCCTCCTCGCGCGATGGCGACAAAGCTGGCTTGTCTACACATCCTGCCGGTGAGGGCCGGATGAGCCTTCTCCGACGTGCGCGACCTGCCGAGGCTGTGCAGCCTGGCTGGCTCGGCGCTGGCGGCGTCGTGACAAGATCCAGCGGGTCGCTTCGACAAGGCCGCTCACTAGCAGCGCCGCGCCGAGCGCCAGCAGGAGACCCACCCATGGCCTGTCCGCGAACGCCTTGCCGCCGAGGCGGCCGAGGAAGAACGCGTAACTCGCCCAGATCACGGCGGCGAATGCCGTCGCGGTGACGAAACTCTGCCGCCGGTATCCCACCAGCCCGCAAGTCACCGTTACCGCTGTGCGCCCGCCTGGGATGAACCGGCAGGCCACGATGAGGCGCGCGCCAAACCGGTCGAGACTCTGCTGTACCCAGGCTCGCCTGCGCGCACCTGCCTCGCCGGCAAACAGCCGCCGCTCGGCAAGGTGGCCGAAGCGGCTCCCGATGAAGTAGCCGAGGTTATCGCCAGCAAACGCGCCGGCGGCCGCCAGAATCAGCAGGATGGCGATCCGGGGATCAGTACTCCCGGCGGTCGTGACGCCCAGCGCGATGACAGCGGTCTCGCTCGGCACGAACGGCAGCACCGCGTCCAGTGCAGGGAGTCCGAACGCGACAAGGTACGACAGCGGTGCGGAAACGCCCAGTTGCGATAGAGCGGTCATTCAGCGCGCCTCTCTTCGGCTAGCGCCGGCTGCCGCGAGTTCGGGGCCGGGGAATCCGGCAGGCCGCAGCCCGGACGATCTCCGGCCGGGCGCGGGGACGCGGCGGCGGCCTGCTTGCGGGACAGCAGGCTGGCGATGGTGACGATGACGAGCACGCTGCCGATAACCGCCAGCGAGAGCCCGGTGCTGATGTGCGGCACCGGAACACCTCCGACGGCGGCTACGCCGGATCCGGCGAGCGCCTCGGTGACCAGCTTGACGCCGATGAAGGCGAGGATGGCTGCCAGGCCGGCCGACAGGTAGACGAGCCGGTTCAGCAGGCCTCCGATGACGAAGTACAGCTGCCGCAGGCCGAGCAAAGCAAAAGCGTTCGCCGTGAAGATGAGGTACGGATCACGTGTAAGCCCGAAGATGGCCGGGATCGAGTCCAGCGCGAACATCAGGTCGGTGACGGCGACGGCGACGATCAAGAGCAGGAACGGCGTGACCGCCAACCGGCCGCCGACGCGCACGATCAGCCGTCCAGCACCGCTGTCGCCACTGACCGGCAGCACGCGCCTTACCGCGCGCAGCACGATGCCGTCGCCGGGCGTGCGGTCTGAGCGGCCGCCCACGACTAGCCGCACGGCCGCATAGACCAGCAGCGCGCCGAAGAAGTACAAGACCCAGCCGAACTTGCTGATCGCGGCCGCCCCTACAGCGATGAACATGCCGCGCAGCACCAGGGCCATCGCCACACCCAGTAGCAGCACGCGGCTGTGCAGTTCGCGCGGCACCGCCGAGCTGCCGATCAGCAGCACGAAGATGAACAGGTTGTCGAGGGACAGGCTGTACTCGGTGAGCCAGCCGGCGAAGAACTGACTGCTGGCAGCCGGGTGGCCCAGCCAGAGAAGCGCCAGGCCGAACAGCGCGCCCAGCCCGAGCACCGCACCGACGTAGCTGGCTGCAGCGCCGAGCCGGACCTCGCGCGGCCCTCGGCGGACCCCGACAGCCAGTTCACCGCCCAGGATCGCCGCGATCACGCCGACGGTGGCTGCCCAGACCCAGAGCGGAACGTTCAGTCCGCTCATCGGCAGCGTTGCGGGCGTGGCGGCCGGGTCATGCTTAAGTGTTAGCCAGGGATTGCGGAGCGCGAATGTGCGGCCCGTGGAGGCGCGGTGAAGCCAGCCGCCTCATGATCCTGGAGACTTGAGCATGCCAGGACATGGATATGTCTCCCGAATCATGGAATGTGGCGGAAAGCCCGATGGCGCAGTAAAGCCAGCTGTCAGGCGAGCGGCAGGGTCAGCGTCATCTCAGTGCCGCGCCCAAGTTTGCTGCTCGCAGTCAGCCGACCGTGGTGTGCGACCGCGAGCTCGGCGGCGATCGCCAGGCCAATGCCGCTACCGGAGGTGTGCGAAGCCCCGCGGCCCCGCCAGAACCGGTCGAAGATGCGCGGTAGCTCGTCGTCAGGGATCCCGATGCCGGTGTCAGTGACGGTAAGCACCGCGTCCGAACCAGAAGGCCCCGCCGAGATCGTGACACTCCCGCCAGCCGAAGTGAACTTCAGCGCGTTGGTGAGCAGGTTAGTGACGACATGATGCAACATGCGCGGGTCGCCAAGGATCTCGGCGGGCGCAACCCGTCTGCTGAAGGAGATCCCCGCCGCTTCGAACCGGCCGGCCAGGCTGTCCGCGGCACTTTCGGCGATGCCTGCCAGATCGCAGCGGCTGAGCGACAGATGCAGCGCGGCAGCGTCAGCGGCAGCCAGGGTCTGCAGGTCATCGACCATCCGCGCCAGCCGCAATACTTCATCCCGCAGTGAGGCCAGCTGGTCCGGGGTGGGCTCGGCGAGGCCGTCGAGCAATGCCTCGTGCGCCGCCTGCAGGACCGCTACCGGGGTCCGCAGCTCGTGGGCCATATCGGCGACCATGTCTCGGCGCAACTGTTCCTGGCGGTCCAGGGTGTCGGCCGTCCGGTCGAACGCAGTCGCCAGATCGCGCAGCTCAGCAGGCGCCGCCAGCGGGCCGATCCGGGCGCCCCGCTCACCGCGCTCGACTGCCCGGGTGACCGCGATCATCCGCGCTACCGGTCTGGTGAGCCGCCGGGCGAGGGCGAGCCCGGACACCAGGGCCAGCAGTGCCGCTAGGCCGGCCGCACCGGCGATCGCCCGCAGCAGGTCTGCCTCCAGCACGTTGTTGGCTCCGGCGATCCCGGACTGGGTGAAGCGGATGACGACTTCGCCGGCCCGCACGCCCCGCATCGCGATCGGCGCCCGGTACTCCGGCGCCGACTTCTGGGCAGCGAAGGCAGGCGAAGACGCCACTGCCCGGCCCGACAGATCGCGGATCTGCGCATCGGCGCCCGTGTTACCCGCCAAATCCAGCACCGGTTGCAGATCGGCTGAGCGCCAGCTATGGTTCCGCTCCCATGCGGCGCCGGCTGCCAGTGCGACCGCTCTAGTCAGCGCGCTGCGCTGGCGGCTCGTGAGGGTCGAGACGTCGGCTGCGGCGAAAGCCGCAACCAGGCCCGCGAGGACGGCGATCGACGCCAGCGCCACACCCATGAACGTCAGTGCCAGGCGCAGGCCAATCGTGCTGCCGCGGGGCGCGGCAGACGGCGGCGTGGGGTCACCGTTAGCCATCGCGGTCTATGCCGAGCCTGTACCCGCCACCGAGGACGGTCTGCACGATCTCCGGACTGCCAGGGTCCTTCTCGAGCTTGCGGCGCAGGTTCTTCACATGCGAGTCAATCGTGCGTTCATATCCCTCGAACTCATACCCGCGCACCCGGTTGATGAGCTCGAAGCGCGAATACACCCGGCCGGGCACGGTGGCGAGGGCCACCAAGATCCCCCATTCGGTCGGAGTAAGGTCCACCACCGCCCCGCGGACTGTGAGCCGGCGGCGCGGTTCGTCGATGACCAGCGCTCCATCGCCGTAGCTAGCGGCTTCGTGCCCGGAGGCTGGCCCGCCGCGCCGCAGGATCGCCTGGACCCGCAGTACGAGTTCTCGCGGACTGAACGGCTTGGTCACGTAGTCGTCGGCCCCGAGTTCCAGGCCGGCGATCCTGTCCTCCTGCGTCGCCCTGGCGGTCAGCATCAGGATCGGCACCGGCCCGGCGGCCCGCAGTTCGCGGGCGACGCTCTCGCCGGGTATGTCCGGCAGGCCAAGATCAAGAACCACCAGATCCGGTGCTGTACCGGATGCCAGCGAAATGGCCTCCGCGCCTGAGCCGGTGGACAGCACGGTAAAGCCAGCCCGCTCGAGGTACGACCGCACCAGATCACGAAGCTTCCGCTCATCCTCCACCAGCAGCACAGTCGCTGCCATCGCCATTCACCGCCTCCCTGCCGGCGCGTAGCCGACCACGTGCACTCTGGCCTTCCCGGATCGTCTCAACCCTCCCATGCAGATCCGCGAGCAAGCTAACCCGCCAGATCGCTGGGTATCTCCACGTGGTCTGCACCGCGTTTTCGCGTGCAGGCCAGTGATGTCGCATTGGCTCGGAATAGCCTGAGCTAGGCAAAGAGCAGGTAGCACCGGGCAGCGCGCACCCGGTCACAAGGCGGGCGAGGGACGAGCGAATGGCGTGGTTTCTCATCGTGGTTGCGGGGCTGTTCGAGACCGGGTTTGCGGTGCTACTGAAACAGAGCGGGCATTTCACCCGGTTGTGGCCGACCGTCGGTTTCGCGGTGTGTGCACTCATCAGCTTCGGGCTGCTCAGCTTGGCCGTGAGCCGGCTGGAGGTCGGCCCCGCCTATGCATTGTGGACGGGAATCGGGGCGGCCGGGACCGCGGCCGTCGGCATGATCTTCCTGAGCGAATCAGTATCCGTTCTCAAGATCGTGTCTATCGGGCTGGTTCTCGCCGGCATCATCGGGCTGAATCTCTCCGGGGTCACGCCCTGAGGTCGCAGGTCAGTGACGCTCCGTGAGGGAATTAGCTGGCCGGCGATATTGCGGACCATGTTGGACGGGATCGCGAAGCCGATGCCTGCCGCCTGCGCGCCGGTCCCTGGGCTGACTGCAGCTAGCGCCGGGATCCCGATGACCTGCCCGGACAGGTTAACTAGCGCGCCGCCGCTGTTGCCTGGGTTGATCGGCGCGCTGGTCTGAATGAAACCCGGCAGCGTAGCGCCAGCCGACTCATCGATGGCCGGCCCGGTGAGAGTCCGCCCGGTGGCCGACACAATGCCCTCGGTGACGCTGCTCGCGAGCCCGAGCGGATTGCCTACGGCAAGCACCACGTCGCCTACCCGGACCGAGCCGGAGTCCCCGAACCGGGCCGGCTTCATCCCAGCGGGATCATCGGCCCGGATAACCGCCAGATCACCCTTCGGGTAGCTGCCGACCAGATGCGCAGACCGGACCGCCCGGTCCCCGCCGACCTGGATCTGGAAGGTGGTGGCTCGGCCGGCCACGTGAGCGTTCGTGACGATGTTGCCCTTATCGTCCAGGATCACGCCAGAACCCAGCCCGTCCGAGGTGCGGATCAGCACTACCGACGGGGTGACCAGCTTGACCACCGGCGCATAGCTTTGCCCGGAGCCAGCCGGCGCTGCAGCCGATGAAACAACTTCAACTAGGCGCGGAGCCGTCGGCTCCGCGGCCAGCGCGCCGGCCGTCACGCCGCTACCCAGCAGCGCCCCTGCCAGCGCGGTCACCGCTGGCAGCCGCCAGCTACGGCGAAGGTTCCCCATGAGCTCTCCCTGGCAATGCGCGCCGACCGTGGCGGCAGTGATCCCGCGACGGCAAGCCCGATAGAACCCGGTGCGCATGCAGGCCGGACGGCGCCGCGGTGACACCGGGATGGAGACGCGGCTAGGCGCAGCGGTCCCGACAGAAGCTCGCGATCAGGCAATCGCCGCGCTAGTGCCGGGGACCAGGAAACTCGCCGGCCCGGAGCTTGCCGGGACGAGGCCCAGCAGGTTCTGCCAGAGGTTCGCGCCCTTGTCGTTGAGCAGCGCGTCGTGGATCCAGTAGCCGCGCTCCGGTGCAACCGCCCGCAAGTAGTCGGCGACGTCGCCGAACTTCAGCCACGGTCCGCTGACCGGGACGAGCAGTACCCGGACGGGATCTTCCGGCACTGTGAACGAGTCGCCCGGATGGAACACCAAGCCGTCCACCAGAAACCCGGTATTGGGCACGACCGGAATCGCTCTGTCCACCCGGGCGTGCTCGGCGCCGTAGACATGCACGTCGTACCCGGTGATGCTCAGCGCATCGCCGTGGTGCACAGCATGCACCCGGCTGCCGAACTCGCCGAACTGCGCGGCCACCGCCTCGCTAGCCCACAGCTGCAGGTCGGAATCGGCACCCAGCGCGCCGCGTACAGTCGCATCGTCAAGGTGATCGGCATGCTCGTGCGTGACCAGCACGGCACCCGCGCCGTCCAGCGGATCGGGGCCAGCCCAGATACCCGGGTCGATGACCAGCCGGACGCCATCCTTCTCCAGGCGCACGCAGGCGTGCCCGAGCTTCGTCAGCAGCATGGCAGCGATCGTAGCGCTCAGCGCGCTGCAAGCCCGCGCAGTAGTTCCTCCACCACGCGCCTGGCATAGCGCGCGTCGGTCCGACCCGGCCCGTACATGCTCTGCAGCACCGCTCCATCCAGCAGGAACGACGCCGCCTCGATATCGGTGTTCTCACGGAGTTCGCCGGTGGCGACGCCGCGGCGCAGCACAGACCTGACCAGTTCACGCTGCGGCTGCACAACGGTCGCCAGATACCTGGCCATCAGCCTCGGATAGCGCTTGCCTTCGCCCTGCAGCAGCGCGAACAGCCGGGCACGCCGCGGGTCCGCGGCCTCGCGGCAGATAGCGCTGAGCAGCGCGATCAGGTCAGCGCGCACGGACTTGCCCTGCGGCTCGGGCAGCCGCGTGCCGATCGCTGCGAGCGCATCCACCAGCATGTCTTCCTTGCCCGGCCAGCGGCGGTAGATCGTTGCCTTTCCCACTCCAGCTTTCGCAGCCACCTGCTCAATGCACAATGCGTCCGGGCCGCACTCGGCAAACAGGTCGAGCGCGGCGGACAGGATCGCCTGATCAGCTTGCTCGCTGCGGGGCCGGCCAGGCCGCCGCGCCTGCGGCGCGCTCGTTGCCGGAGCGCTAGCCATCGAGTGCTCCGGCACCGGTTACCGTGCCGCCTTGCGTGAGCGCGGTCTCCGCCCCCGCGCCCTCAGCCTGCCGCGCCTTGCGGCCGGGCATCCAGATGCCGATGGCCACCGCGCCAGCGGCCGCGATGACCACCGAGATCAGCGCCGCTACATGCATGGCCGCCACGAACGACGAATTTGCAGCCGTCATCAGCCTGGTGCCCGCCGGGCCGAGCTGCGCCGCGATCACCTGGGTCTGCGCGATCGACACGGTGGCGCCCTGGCGTGCGCCGGGCGGCAGCACGCCCAGGTACGGCTGCAGCCTGGCACGGTATGCCTGCGCCAGAACCGATCCGAGGACGGCAACGCCGAGTGCGACCGCGACCTGGCGCGACGTGTTGGTGATCGCCGAGCCCGCTCCCCCGCGCTCCCTCGGCACTACCGACATAACGCCTTCGGTCGCCGATGGCATGACCAGGCCCATGCCGGACCCCTGGATCAGGAAGGTCAGCTCGAGTGCCCACACCGGTGAGCTAATGCCCAGGAAGTGATAGCCGACGAGCGCCGCGGACATGACCACCAGGCCGCCGGTACAGACCGCCTTCGCGCCGTACCGCCGCACCAGCCGGGCGCTGCGGGTGGCGAACAATAGCTGTCCGGCAGCAAGCGGTATCGTCAGCAGCCCCGCGTGCAGCGGGCTGAAGCCGCGCACGTTCTGCGTGTAAAAGCTGATGAAGAAATACACCCCGCCCATGGCGAAAAACACCAGCGCGATCGCCGCCGCGGCCGAAGACAGGCGGGCATCCCGGAACAGCCGGACATCCAGCGACGGATGATCGGTCCTGGCCTCGTGCCAGACGAACAGTGCCAGCCCTGCCAGCCCGCCCGCGATGGGCCAAAGGACGTCGCCGTGTCCCCACGAGCCAAGGTCACCGCCCTGGATGATCCCGTAGACCAGCAGGACAAGGCCGGCGATCGACAACAGCACCCCGAGGTAATCGACCTTGCCGGGCTGCGGGCTCCGCGATTCCGGCACCAGCGCCACGATCGCGGCGATGCCGATGCCGGTCAGCGGTACGTTGATCAAGAAGACCGAGCCCCACCAGAAATGGTCCAGCAGCAGGCCACCGACGACCGGGCCGATCGCGATGGCTAGTCCGACCGCCGAAGCCCAGATTCCGATCGCGCGCGGCCGCTCGCGCGGATCGAAAACGTTCGTGACTATCGACAGCGTCTGCGGCATCACAGCAGCGCCGCCGAGCCCCATCGCCGCCCTGGCCCAGATCAGCTGGTCCGGCGTCTGAGCGTAGGAACACAGCAGCGAGGAGATCCCGAACAGTGCCATGCCGATGATCAGCATCTGGCGGCGACCGATCCGGTCGCCGATCACTCCGAACGTGAACAGCAGGCCGGCGAAGACGAGGGTGTAGGAGTTGATTGCCCACTCGAGCTGGCTCTGGCTGGCACCAAGGCCGGTGCGCGGCTCGGAGATCGTCTTGAGCGCGATGTTCAGCACCGTGTTGTCGAGGACGATCGCGGCGAGGCTGATGATCAGGACACTGAGGATGATCCAGCGGCGCCGGTGAATTGTCGTGCTGTCCATGCCTGCCTTCTGCCAGCGCGAACCCGGCGCAGCACGTTATGGTGCTGATCCCCGCGTAAACGATACGAGACATGATCGTATCGCAAATTGGTCCGCCAATGCCTCATGCGGCACTAACCGGATGCTGCCCGTCTGAGGTGCCCCTGTTCAGCTGGCTGGGGCCTATGCGATCATCAGATGGTCCGGGGACGCCACAAGGGCGCAACGAGACGCGGAGGATCATATGAGTGCTGCCCAGGGCCAGAATCAGGCCGGGCCTTCTGCTCCCTCAGCCGGGACTGCAGAGCCGCTGTATGGCGGCCAGACGTCACGGCGACTTACTGTCAGGGACATCGCCGCCGCCAAGGCGCGAGGCGAGAAGTGGCCGATGCTCACCGCCTACGATGCCCTGACCGCCTCGGTCTTCGATGCGGCCGGCATTCCGGTCCTGCTCGTCGGTGATTCTGCAGCGATGGTCGTCTACGGGCACGATTCCACGATTCCGATCACGCTGGACGAGCTGATCCCGCTGACCGCCGCCGTGGTCCGCGGCACCCGCCGCGCCATGGTCGTCGCTGACCTGCCCTTCGGCTCCTACCAGGTTTCCCCGGCCGCAGCCCTGGAGGCGGCCACCAGGTTCCTGAAGGAGGCCGGAGCCCAGGCGGTCAAGCTCGAGGGCGGCTACCGGGTGATCAGGCAGGTCGAGGAACTAGTGGCGGCGGGCATACCGGTCATGGCCCACCTCGGACTGACGCCCCAGTCGGTCAACGCTTTCGGCGGTTACCGGGTGCAGGGCCGCGGCGAGGACGGCGAACGACTGCTGCACGACGCCAAGGCACTGCAGGCGGCCGGCGCTTTCTCTGTCGTGCTGGAATGCGTGCCCGCTGAGCTTGCCGAGCGCGTCACGGCCACCCTCGACATCCCCACCATCGGGATCGGCGCCGGGCCGCACTGCGACGCGCAGGTGCTCGTGTGGCAGGACATGGCTGGCCTGTCACCGCACACGCCGAAATTCGTCAAACGCTACGCCGACGTAGCCGGCGTGCTCAGGAACGCGGCCGAGTCGTTCGCCGCCGAGGTAGTAAGCGGCAGCTTCCCGACGCCGGAGTATTCCTACCGCTGACGCGCCTCAGACGTCGGTGATCCGGATCCCCGCGTGGGCCTTGTACCGGCGGTTGATCGACACCAGGTTCGCGGTGAGCGCCTCGACCTGGCCACAGTTGCGCAGCCGCCCGCCGTACACGCCGCGCATGCCGGGGATCTCACCAGCGATGGCGATCACCAGGTCCGTCGCGGCACGATCGTCGGAGAGCACGAGGACGTCCAGGTCCATGCTGTCGACCTCAGGGTCCAGCAGGAGCTGGGCTGACACGTGGTGGAACGCACCGACCACGGTGCTGCCGGGCAGGACCGCGGCAGCCTGCTGAGCCGCGCTGCCCTCAGGCACGCTGATCGGATAAGCGCCGTGGGAGTCGAAACCGAGCGGGTTGACGCAATCGATGACGATCTTGCCAGCCAGTGGGTCAGCGAGCTGAGTGAGCAGCTCCTTGTGGCCCTCCCACGGAATCGCCGCGATGACGAGGTCTGCCTCAGCGGCGCAGTAGTCGTTCAGTCCGCAGTCAAATCCGCCGCCAAGCTCAGCCGCGGCCGCGGCCGCCCGGTCAGCGCTGCGCGAGCCGATGATGACCCGGTGCCCTGCCATCGACAACCGGCGCGCCAGGCCGCGACCCTGGTCGCCGGTCCCCCCCAGAACACCGATTACCACATTGGACATATCCGGAGATCCCGGCGCCCGCGCGGCGCCCGCGAGGTCAGCTGCCATGCGCCCGATCTTGCCAGACGCGCCTGGTGGCGCAGATTTCGGCCAGCCGCCTCGAGACTGGCCGGCGCTCGGGCACCATGGAGACCATGAACACGGAGCAGGTGGCGGCGCTGCGCGCGCTGCTGGCGCCGACCGGCTGGCTGGACCGGACTTCGTCGTTCGCGCGGGCGCTCCGGCGTAGCGCCCGGACGCCAAACGGCCTGCTCGTGGTCGGCCCGGCTGCCGACGAGCCATGGCACATGACGGCACACTTGGCTGACGAGAGCAGGCTCGCCGGGATACCCGAGCTAGCTCCCACGCTGATCAGGTGGCAGCCAGAGCCAGGTGCTCCGGCACACCTGTCCGTCGGCCTGGACCGGCTGCGCTCCGCCACGCGCACGGAGACCTTGCTCGTAGTCAGCGGCCAGCTGGCGCCGGCAGACTTGCTGGAGCGCGTGGACGACGTGCGGCGGGCCGGGGCTACCGTGTTCGCCCTCGACCGGGATGACCCCGAGCTGGACGGGCTTGCCCACGAGTCGCTCACGGTGCGTCCCGGCACCGCGCCGATGTCGTTCGATGCGGCCCAGCATCTTGTCAGCTCGTCGGTCACCGACGATGGCGACGCTGTCGGCCTGCGACGCTCGGCGGCGAGGCTGGCTGACGAGCCCGGCACCCTGCATGCGATGCCGGCTGCGGGCGGGAACCGGGGCCTGCGGACGCGACTGGCGCGCCTGCTCGACGCTGTGAGCGGCTCGCCCGACGACAACTAGGCAGCGCGCGGGCCCCGCCGTCTCCCGGTCTGGGCGATGCTTGCCGCTCCGGCAAGCGCCGAGGCCCACCCGACAGCCGCCTCCGCTCGCACCAGATCGTGATCGGCGCTATCGGGACCGGGAACACCACGCGGCTACTTCTGTTCACATCTGCCTCAGCGGTTGCACGCTCCGACGTTACCGACATCCGACTCGGCCGAATTTACGCACGCCCCTGAAGGCCGGCGGATCATCCGGGTGCTCTAACGGGCGGTAGACGTCAGACAGGACGGACGTTCTCCGCCTGCGGCCCCTTTTGCCCCTGGGTCGTTTCGAATTCGACCTTCTGGTTCTCATTCAGCGACTTGAGCAGCGCCCGAATTTGAAGCGGTTGGACATTGTGGCTCCTTTGCCACGTATGCTGGCTCGGCGCGGCAGGTCATACGGCATGACCGGCGGTGCCCGGCATCCGCATCGGCCAGCAGCCCCATCTTGCTGATGTGCTCGGCCGAGATCCGCACAGCTGTGCTTCAGGCGCTGATGCTCAATGTCCTGAAGACCTTGCCCAGGTGGTACTCGACCGTGCTGGGCGCAACCATCGAGCGCGGTCATCGAAAGTAGTGAGCCGCCCTGTTCCACCACGAGCCCGACACGTGGGGCCTGCGCGGCGACCCCTACCTGTGGCGGATCTTCCTCGCAGGTGCCTGGTTCTTCGCGCCGCGCGGGAGGGGGTCAAGCTGGAGCGCCCGACAGCCGCGCAGCGGCGAGGACGGACGAGCTTGACGCCGGCTACGGCAGCGGCTCAATCACGCCCGGTTGCTCGCGCCGAGAGTTTCGATGAATCGGCGGGCGATTGCTTTGTGTCCGGCGAGTGTGGGATGAAGCCCGTCGGCGCGCAGCAGGCCCGCATCGGGCGGGCTGGCGAACGCGTCGCTCAGGTCGACGACCACGTCGCCGTCGCCCGCTGCTGCGCGGACGGCGTCGCTCACGGCGCGCAGATCGCCGGGTTCCAGCCAGATCTGCTGGCCCTGGAACGGCGGGTAGGCAGCGATACGCGCCGGGTCGCATGCGGTGGGGGTCATCCAGATGACATCGGATCCGGCACCGGCGGCCTGGCGTCGCATCTCCGCCAGGTTCCGGGCGGTTTCGGCGCTGGTCACCAGCGGCTTGGTGGCACCGGCGCCATAGCGCAGCACGTCATTGGCGCCAGCGAACAGCACAACCCAGGCGGGCTTGTGCCTCTGCAGCGTCTCGGCCATCACGCGCTGCAGCGTCGTCGTCGGGTAGCCGGAGATCGCCGCGTTTACCAGCGTGATCGTGTCATCTGGCCGCCGCAACCTGATGAGGTGGCCGAGGATTTCCAGCCAGGAGTCGGCAGCATCGGTGGTGCTCTCGCCGATGACCGCCACGGTCTGGCCGGCCGCAAATGGCAGCCGGTCCACTGCTG
>DASXIA010000420.1:0-29276 GCA_036488155.1 Streptosporangiaceae bacterium
CCCGAGGTCGCGGCCCCTCGCCAGCAAGGCGGCGGGCCGCGACGCGGTCTGCCGGTGAACCCGGATAGGCTACATGTCCAGCACGATGTCGGTCTCTGGCCGGGCGCTGCAGATGAGCACCTCGCCCTCGGCTGGTGGCTCTAGCGGTGCGGGGGAGTAGCTGATAGATCCGGAGAGCAGGGGTGTCGAGCAGGTATGACAGACGCCGGTCCGGCAGCTCCAGCGCGTCGGCACATCGCAGGCGTCGGCGAGATCGAGCACGCTGCGCTCGCTGACCGGGAACCGGGTAGCGACACCGCTGCGGGCGAAGGTCACCAACGCTCCGGTGGCGGACGGATCAGCAGGCTGGTGCGGGGGGATGCGCGTAGCCCCCGTCAGGCCCGGGTTGATCGAGGGCAGTGCCCCGAACAGCTCGGTGTGGATGCTGCTCGCGCCGATGCCAGCCGCGGTCAGTGCCTGCTGGATGTCTGCCATGAACGAGGCCGGGCCGCAGACGTAAGCGCTCGCGGTCGCGGGGATCTTCAGCTCGGCAAGCTTCCCGGCGGTTAGCCGTCCGGCTCTGGCGCCGGCGCGGCCGCGTTCCTGAGGTGTCGCGGCGCTGTAGAAAACATACTCGCGGGCGTGCGGCAGGGACTCCAGGAGGGTGCGTGCTTCGGCGGCGAAGGGGTGTTCCTGCGGTCCGCGCGCGCCGTGGAGCCACCAGATATCGCGGGCGTTGTGGCCGGCGGCGAGTTCGTACAGCATGGCTAGGACGGGCGTGACCCCGATTCCTGCGGAGATGAGCAGGACCGGGCCCGTGCTGGCGTCGAGGACGAACTCACCGCGGGGTGCAGCGGCATCGAGAACGTCGCCTGCCCGGAGCTTGTCGTCCAGGTAGCGGCTGGCCACGCCGTGGGGCTCCCGCTTGACGCTAATCCGGTAAGTGCCCGCGGCAGGCGGCGAGGATAGCGAGTAACTGCGCACCGGGGCGGGGCGGCCAGCTCCGGGGATCCGCAGCGTCAGGTACTGGCCGGCCTGGACTGGTGGGAGCTCGCCTCCGTCCGCGGTGGCCAGGTGGATGGAGGACACCGTCGTGCTCTCCCGGACCACCTTGGTGACCCGCAGCGCGCGGAAACCGGGCCAGGCTGGCCCGGTTCTGGCTGACACCGTGCTGGCGGTCACCGTGCTGGCAGAGCTGGCGGCGAGCAGCTCGCGGAAGGAGTCCTGCCAGCCAGGGCTTAGCGCCGGGATCTGCAGCGCGAGGCGCAGCTTGGCGACGTCAGGCCGCGGCAGGTAGAGCAGCGCGTCGGTGTCGGCCACGCTCAGCTCGCCCGGCCCGCGCCTGGTCCTGACAATGTCGTCGCCGGCCTCGACATGCCCCTCGGAGATGACACGCATGTAGAAGCCAGGGCGGTGATGACTGACGAGCAGCGCGGCCATCTGCGGCTCGCCGAGTCGAAGGCCGACGCGATAGCAGGTGACTCGTGGCTGGGTAACCTCGAACTCCGCATCCCCGATCCGGTAGCGGTCCCCGATGCAGACCTCGTTGTCAGCAAGACCGTCAACAGTGAGGTTCTCCCCGAACTGGCCGTAGCCGAAGTCGTCCCGGCCGAGGTACTGCTGCCAGTGTTCGTAGGACTGGATCTGGTACACCAGCACGGCCCGTTGCTCACCGCCGTGGCCGTTCAGGTCGCCCTGTCCGTCGCCGTCGATGTTGAGCCGCCGGACCAGCTGGGGACCTTGTGCCGGGTGTTTCCACACGCCCGTGTACACGGTTCTGCCCTGCCACGGCACGTTGCGCGGCAGCCCGACATTGACTGACAGCAGCGACGGCATCCGGTAGTCCTTTCCGGAACTCCGCTCCGTAGTCCCGCAGTAATCCGGTGCTCACCCGGAACTAACTAACCTTCATACGGCTTTTCACCGGTTATG
Organism: Streptosporangiaceae bacterium; assembly: GCA_036488155.1. GTDB lineage: Bacteria > Actinomycetota > Actinomycetes > Streptosporangiales > Streptosporangiaceae > JAJYUU01. The sequence continues at coordinate 1,912 of DASXIA010000420.1, forward strand.
GAGCCAGCCAAGCACGACGTGCTGTAACCTGTCAAATAGCCGATGACGGTTAGGTCCATGGCAGACGAGATATCGGACGAGAGTTTCCTGCTAGACGAGGGCTTCCTGCTAGCGGTGCTGAACAGCACGCCCGTTGTCGACGGCGTGCCTACTGATAACTTCGCCGACGACGACCAGGCCCGTTCGTGGCTGGCAAGTATCGGCGGGCTCGGCACCGAGGCGGAGTTGCGGCACGTCCTCGGTGTCCGGCAGGCCCTGCAGTCGGTTGTGCGCGGCGAGCAGCCGCCGGACGTGCTGGCTCCGGCGCTCCAGGGAGCGGCACGCATTCCCTCCGTGGCGGACGGCGAGATTGTCTGGACGCTCAGCGTTCCGCCGGACCGGGAGCTAGCCGTGCGAGCTGTCCTGACCTGGGCTGCGCTCGCCAAGCGAAGCCCTGGACGGCTGCGCCCGTGCGCGAACGGCGAATGCCGCCTATTCCTTATCGATCACAGCAAGGCCAACACCGCCCGGTGGTGCTCGATGGCCGTGTGCGGCAACCGGATGAAAGCCCGGCGGCACTATCAGCGGCTGCGGAACGCTTAGCGGACCGGGGCCACCCGGCTTTGCGGTGCTCATCCGGCGATGGCGTCAAGCTCGGCCAGCTCGCGCTCGGGAAGCGCCAGGCCGGCGCCGGTGACGTTGTCACGCAGGTGCGCGACCGATGAGGTGCCGGGGATCAGCAGGATGTTCGGGGACCGGTGCAACAGCCACGCCAGCGCGACTGCCATCGGCGTAGCGCCCAGCCGGGCTGCCACCGAGTCGAGCGTGGCCGACTGCAGCGGGGAGAAGCCGCCCAGCGGGAAGTAGGGCACATAGGCGATGCCGCTGGCAGCGAGCGAGTCGATCAGGTCGTCGTCGTCCCGGTGGGCGACGTTGTAGTAATTCTGCACGCACGCGACCGGCGCGATGGACTGTGCTTCGGCGACCTGCTCCGGCGAGGCGGTACTGATGCCGAGGTGCCTTATCAGTCCCTCCTGCGCCAGTTGCGCGAGCGCGGTGAATGGTTCGGCGATCGAGCCCGGTTCGGGGCGGTCCAGTCCACCGACGCGCAGGTTGACCACGTCGAGCGCGTCCAGGCCAAGGTTGTCCAGGTTGTCGTGGACTTGCGCCCGCAGCTGTTCTGGTGCTCGCGCCCGCGGCCAGCCGCCGTCGGCGTCGCGCATAGCTCCGACCTTCGTCACGATGTGCACATCGGCGGGATAAGGATGCAGGGCTTGTCTGATGATCTGGTTGGTGACGTGCGGGCCGTAGAAGTCGGCTGTGTCGATGTGGGTGATGCCCAGATCGACTGCCTCGCGCAGCACCGCCACTGCGGCGTCGCGGTCGGCCGGCGGACCGAACACCTGAGGGCCGGCCAGTTGCATCGAGCCGTAGCCCATCCGGGTCACCGTCAGATCCCCGCCCAGGGCGAACGTCCCGCCAGCCAGCATCTTCGCTGCCATGCGCGCTCCTTCTTCGCTCTCTCGCAGCCAGGCGGCCCTCTGCATACCCGGTTACCATGATCAATATGAGCGGGAAGCGCCAGCTGAATTACGCCGGTGACATGGACTCGAGGACGCCGGTAGTGGTCGGGGTCGGGCAATCGTCCGAGCGGCTCGGTGATCCCGGCTACCGCCGCTGCTCACCGGTCGAACTGGCGGCCGACGCTGCTCGGGAGGTCCTGGCAGACACCGGCGCCGGCGAGAGAACGGTGGCTGCAGCGATCGACACCGTCGTGGGCATCCGCCAGTTCGAGATCTCCGGACCCGGCGCACGCGCCCGGTTGGGCCGCTCGGACAACTATCCGCGGTCGGTCGCGGGCCGGATCGGCGCCAGCACGGCCCGCGCGATCCTGGAAGTCACCGGCGGTCAGGCTCCGCAGCACCTCGTCAACGAGTTCGCCGCCGTCATCGCTGCAGGGGGCAGCGAGGCGGTACTGCTGTTCGGCTCGGAGGCCATTTCAACGATCGAGCACTTCGCGGATGCTGATGACCGGCCAGACTTCACCGAGCATGCCGGCGGAAGCCTTGAGGATCGAGGGTACGGCTTGCACGGCATGTTCTCCCGGCACCTGGCTGAGCATGGCCTCACTGGCGCGCCCAGTCAGTACGCGGTGATCGACAACGCCCGGCGGGCGCGCTTGGCGCAGACGCGCGAGCAGTACGCCGCCGCGATGGGCGAGTTGTTCGCCCCGTTCAGCCGGGTAGCGGCGGCCAATCCGCACGCGGCGGCGCCGGTGGAGCGCAGCGCGGCCGAGCTTGTCACGCCGACGCACGCCAACCGTCCCATTGCCGACCCGTACACCCGGTACATCGTCGCGAGGGAGAAGGTCAATCAGGGTGCGGCCGTGCTGATGATGTCAGCGGGCACCGCCCGCCGGCTCGGCGTGCCCGCCGACCGGTGGGTGTTCCTGCACGGCCATGCGGACCTTCGCGAGCGGGCCCTGATGGACCGCGCCGATCTGTCGGCCAGCCCGGCTGCAGTGATGGCCGCGAAGCATGCCCTGGAGCTAGCCGGCCTCCGCGCCGGCGAGCTGGCCACCATCGATCTGTACAGCTGCTTCCCGGCACCGGTTTTCAACATTTGTGATGGCCTCGGCCTCGCCGCCGCCGACCCGCGCGGTCTCACCGTCACCGGCGGGCTGCCCTTCTTTGGCGGCGCGGGCAACAACTATTCGATGCATGCGATCGCCGAGACAGTCCAGCGTGCCCGCCGGGCTCCCGGTTCTTACGGCTTCGTCGGCGCGAACGGCGGCATCATGAGCAAGTACTCGGCGGGCGTGTACAGCACTGCCCCGGTGGCATGGGCACCTGATCGCAGCGGCGAGCTGCAGGCTGAGGTCGACAGCTGGGCGGCGCCAGCTGAGGCTCGTGCGGCCGACGGGTGGGCGGCCATCGAGACATACACCGTCAAGCACGGCCGGGACGGGGCACGCACCGGGATCGTCATCGGCCGCCTCGACTGCGACGGCCGCCGCTTCGTCGCTCGCACCGATGACCGGGATACCGAACTTCTCGACTTTCTGACGACGGCACCCGAACCCATCGGTCAGCAGGTCTACGTCCGGTCGTTTGGATTCGGCAACCGGGTCGCGACGGGCAAGACGCAGCTGGACGCGCTTTCGCTGGTGCCCGGAGTCCCTGAGCTGAGCTAGCCGCCGCTCCCGGTGTCGCCGCCCTCGCCCAGAGCAGCTCCTGCGGTTACCAGCCACTGCTCGCTCCCGCGGATCCGCATGATGAAGAGCACGATGATGCCGAGCAGCAGCCACAGGCCGTCGATCAGCGGCGCGTACTTGTACGGCGCGGCCGGGAACGGGATGAACGAATAGATGAGTGCGTAGATCAGCGCGGCGCTGGAGATCAGCGGGAACAGCACGTGTAGGACGATGTTGAAATCGCCCCGCCGCTGGAAGTAGTAGAAGGCGAACACGGCCGCGTTCGCCATGACATAGACGAACAGCACCGCGAGCACCAGTATCAGGCCGTCCACGAGCAGGAACGACTCGTCCGGGCCAATCAAGGCGCCGACGCCGAGCCCGGACGCCAGCGACAACGCCAGCTGCGCCCAGATCGCGTTGGTGGGCGTCTTGAACTGCGGATGGACCTTGGCCAGCGCCTTGGGGAAAGAACCGTTCTTGGCCATCCGGTACCACATGCGGGTGCCGACGTTCGCGGTGGCAAGGCAGACCGCGATCGTAGTGTTCAGGAACGCCAGCAGCAAGATGACCCACGCGCCGCCCCAGAATCGGTGGGCCAGCACGAGAGCAGGGAGATCGGACGAGGCGGGCAGGCTCGACAGCCTGTTGACGCCCCAGCCGAGGATCTGGCCCCAGTACGCGATGACGAGGAACACGCCGAGCAGAATGATTGAGAGCATCGTTGCCCGTGGCACGTTCCGCCGCGGGTCGCGGGTTTCCTCGGCGAGCGGCGCGGCGCCTTCCCATCCGGTCAGCCCCTGGATTGAGAACACCACCGCCAGCGCGAACCCTTCCACTGCGAGCTTGCGATTGAAGTTGAAGACCTCGAACGTGAAGCCGCCGGGCCCTGGCTTGAAAAACCCCCACACGGTGAGTACGAACACGATCAGCATCTCGAAGCCGCCGAGGAAGAGCATCGCCCTCGCTGAGATCCTGATACCCCGGTGCTGCAAGAACGCGATGAGCGGCGCGCCTGCCAGCACGCACACCCACCACAGCCACGGCACGTTGATCTGGTAATTGGTCTTGAGCTCTTGCGACACGATGTAGCCGAAATAGCCGTAGATCGGGCCCCCGCACAGTGGTGAATACAGCACGTACATCCAGGATGTGAGAAAGCCGGCTCGCGCGTGCAGGGCCCTGCTGACATAGGTGTAGTAGCCGCCGGCCGACGGCATGTGCTTGGACAACTGGACCAGCGTGCTACCGAGCATCAGCACGACGATGACCCCAAGCAGGTACGCCAGCGGCGCGGTGATGCCGGCCAGCGACACCACGAACTGAGTGAAGAACAATGCCGCGATCGCAGGCGCGATGTGGGTGATGGCCTGCATTGTGGCACCGACCACGCCGATGGCATCACGCCGCAGATCCGTTCCCTCGAGCACTCCTCCACCGCTGCCCGGTCGCATCGTGCCAGGCGACGCCGTGTCAGACATGGGTCCTCCTCAGGTCCTGCAGTCCGCCGTCGGTACCTCGATCCCTTTCCCGGGCAAGCCAGCCGGTCAGCACGCCGTCATTCCGGCGCTGCTTGGCTGACATTCATATCCGTTTCTGAGCAGATGTCAATACCTTGAGCGCCTGCTCGCCGAGGTCAGTTAATGGTTTGCGGGAGGGCCGATAGCGGCTGCCCGGAAATGACGCGATCCCTTGCCAAGGTGTGCGCGCAGGTTGATACTCCGGAGTAGAGCGGATGGCCAGTACGTGAGCGATTGCTCTGCACGGTGGTGTTGCTGCACGGCGGCGTTGCCGCCGCGGCTGGCTCTGCGCTCAGCTGCTGATGCCGGCGCGCGTAAGGAGGTCCTGGTGCGGGATATCGACGCCGCGCCCGCGCTCGTACTGGAGTCCGGCAGCGGGCACGCCGCCGGCCTCAAGCCGACGTACCCGCGCCCGTGAGAGCGGCCGGGCACGTGCGCATCCTGGCCGTTGGCGACCCCTTCATGCCGGTCAGCGCATTCACCAGCGCACTCGCCGCGGTTGGCGATGCGGTGTCGGTCACCGCGCTGCAGATCGAGGACGCCACGAACCCGCCGCCCCGGACGGCTTCGGAAGAACTGATCAGCGAGTATGCGGGCGACCCGGCAGTTATCGCGGCTGCGGTAGCCGGGCATGACATGCTCGTCGTGCACGGCGCGCCAGTCACTGCCGAGGTACTCGACGCCGCACCGTTGCGGCTGGTCTGCTGTGCGCGCGGCGGACCGGTCAACATCGACATCAACGCGGCGACCGCGCGCGGGATACCAGTGACCAACTCGCCCGGGAAGAATGCCGAGGCAGTCGCCGAGCTCACGCTGACGTTCGCCCTCATGCTGATTCGTGGCGTTCCTTCCGCTGCCCGCTTTCTGCTGGCTGGCGGACGCCATGCGGACAGCGCGTTCGAGGGCGGGCAGTTCATCGGCGGCGAGGCCGTGAGCATGACGCTCGGGCTTGTCGGACTTGGCTATGTCGGCAGGGCGGTGGCGGTCCGCGCCAGGGCGCTCGGTTTCACCGTCATCGCGCACGATCCGGTACCGCCGCGCATCGTGCCTGCCGGAGTGACCATCGTCGGCTTCGACGAACTGCTGGCACGATCGGAGATCGTCTCCGTGCACGCCAGGGCGAGCGCGGGCAACCGGCACCTGCTCAGCACCGCTGCGTTTGCCCGCATGCCGCGCGGGTCGTACTTCATCAACACCGCACGGGAGTCACTGGTTGATGAGGATGCGCTGCTCGACGCCCTGAGCAGCGGCGCGCTCGCGGGCGCCGCGCTCGATGTAGTTGAGCGGCGCGCTGACGGCAGCCGCCATCCGCTGCTTGACCTGCCCAACGTGATCATCACGCCGCACATTGCCGGTGCTACCCGCGAGACACTGCGGCGAGGAGCCGAGATGCTGGTCGTGGCCATCGCGCAAGTACTCGCCGGCGAAGAACCCGACTATCTGCTGAATCCCGAGTACCAGGTCCGGAAGGCGGCGGTGTCGTGACTGGACGGGCAGGACCCTACCTGCTGGCAATCGACGCGGGGACTGGCAGCTGCCGCGCGCTGCTGTTCGCTGCCGACGGCGAGCAGGCAGCGGTAGCACAGCAGGAGTGGACGCACCGCCAGCCGCCGGGTGTTCCTGGCGGTCAGGATTTCGACGTAGCTGCCAACTGGACGGCGATCGCGGCTTGCATTAGGCACGCGCTGCAGCTGGCCGGCGCCGCCGGCGCCGACATCGCAGCCGTGAGTACGACGAGCATGCGCGAGGGAATCGTGCTGTACGACTCTCGCGGCGCTGAGATCTGGGCCTGTCCTAACGTGGACAGCCGGGCAACCGCCGAGGCGGCGGAACTGATCAGCGAGGGTGCCGCCGAGCGCATCTACGCTGAGGCTGGCGACTGGGTCTCCATCACCGCGCCGGCCCGCCTTCGCTGGCTCGCGCGCAACCGGCCCGACATCATCGCTCAGACCGCCAGCCTGGGCATGCTCAGCGACTGGATCGTCTACCGGCTGGCGGCCGTGCACGTCACGGAGCCCTCCTGCGGCTCGAGCTCGGGGATGTTCAGCCTGGCGGAGCGGCGCTGGTCGGACTCCATCGCGCAGATCTGCGGCATCCCTGCTGCAGTGCTGCCGCCGGTGGTCGACCCGGGTACGGTTGTCGGCTCGGTCACCGCGCCGGCCGCCGCGCAGACCGGCTTGCGGCCCGGCACGCCTGTAGTCGCGGGCGGTGCGGACACCCAGCTCGGCCTGGTCGGAGCGGGCGTGCGGGCCGGCGAGTTCACCGTGCTCGCCGGCACCTTCTGGCAGAACACGGTGCTCGTCGAGAAGCCACTGATCGATCCAGCCGTCCGGCTAAGGACGCTGTGTCACGTCACTCCGGGTGAGTGGATGCTGGAGGGCATCGGGTTCTACTGCGGCATGGCAATGCGCTGGTACCGGGACGCGTTCTGCGACGGCGAGGTCGCCATGGCGCGCAGCCGCGGCCTCGACCCGTACGTGGTGATGGAGGAAGCGGCAGCGCGAATCAGGCCCGGCTCCGGCGGCGTGTACGCCATTCTGTCGAACCTGATGAACGCGCGCAGATGGACGCATGCCAGCCCGTCGTTCGTGCAGTTCGACCTCAGCAGCCCGGCCGGATCGGGCCGGGCCGCGTGCATCCGTGCGATCGAGGAGGCTGCCGCCTATGTCGTCCGCGGCCACCTGGACATCATCAGCGAGCTGTGCGCAGCCAGGCCGGCTGAGCTCACCTTCAGCGGCGGCGCCGCCAAGGGGTCGCTATGGCCGCAGATCATCGCGGATGTGGCCGGCGTGCAAGTGCGCGTTCCCGCCGTGACTGAGAGCAGCGCGCTTGGCGCGGCGCTGTGCGCAGGCAAGGGCGCGGGAATCTACGCAAGCCTCACCGATCTGGGAACGAAGCTGCGCGAGCGGGCCGCAACGTTCGAGCCCGGCGCGGCGGCGGTAGCCGCTTACAACGACAGCTACGCCAGCTGGCAGCAGATTTACCAGCGAATGCTGGCGCTATCCGACGAGGGTCTGCTGACTCCGCTCTGGCGGGCCGCAGGTGCGTAACGGCTGTGCTGCCTACGGACGGTGGTGGAGCATGCGAGATGCCTGAGCTCTTCGGCACGCGCCTGAGCCGTATCGAGCTCATGCGCCGGATTGGCCGCCTCGAGCAAGTGGCCGGGGTGCGGCTGGTGACGCTGGGCGACGGGGTCGGTCGCGGCGTGCGGGTACTGGAGTTCCGGACGGGCAGCGGGTTCGCCTTCGACGTGCTGGTGGACCGGTGCTTCGACGTCGGCCGGTGCGAGTTCCGCGGGCAGCCGCTGAGCTGGCAGTCGGCGGCCGGAGTGGTCGCGCCCTGGTACTACGAGCCGGACGACTGGGGCTGGTTCCGCGCCTGGGGCGGCGGCATGGTGGTGACCTGCGGCCTGGATCACACGCTAGTGCCGGGCACGGACACCGCGGCACAGTTCCACCAGACGCACGTCATGGAGACGGTCTCGTACGGGCTGCACGGGCGGGCCGGCGGTCTGCCGGCGCGCCTGCTCGGATACGGGGAACGGTGGGACGGCGACGAGTGCGTGCTCTGGGCCGAGGGCGAAGTGCTTCAGTCGGCGGTCTTCGGCGAGAGCCTCGTGCTGCGCAGGCGGATCGAGGCCAGGGTCGGCGAGAGCAGCTTCGCGATCAGGGACGGGGTCGAGAATGTCGGGCATTCGCGCACCTCGCACATGCTCCTCTACCACTGCAATGCGGGCTTCCCGGTGCTGGATGCTGGCTCAGAGCTGCTCGTGCCGAGCATGTCGACGACGACGGATTACGGGGTCGGCGTCGAGGGATACGCACGGATGACGGCCCCGGTGCGCAATGCCACCGAGGCATGTTTCGAGCACGAGCTTGTCGCCGAGCCGGCCGGAACCGTCCCGGTCGCGCTGGTCAACCGGGCGCTCGGGCTCGGGGTGTACCAGGTGTTCCGCATCGGCCAGTTGCCGCATCACACGGTCTGGCGAATGCTCGGCGAAGGCACGTACGCGTGCGGGCTGGAACCGAGCACTAACCGTGACGCGGGCCGGTTCGACGCACGGGAACGGGGTGAGCTTCAGTGGCTTGAGCCTGGCGAGACGCGGCAGTACGACCTCGAGATTGGTGCGCTTGGAGGCCTCGACGCCATCAGCGGGTTTGCGGCACGAGTGTCGAGGCTTACCGGTGGTCGCGGCGAACCGGCGGCGGCTGGCGAATCGGTCACGAACAGAAGGTGATCTAGCGATGACGACGTTGACGCTGCCCGCCAGGGTGACGTTGCGCGAGTTCGACGAGACGTTCGAGGCGGTAAAGAACTGGGGCCGCTGGGGTGATGACGACGAGCTCGGGACGCTGAACTTCCTGACGCCCGACATGGTGCGTGCGGCGGCCGGACTGGTCCGGTCCGGGCGGCACGTCACGATGGCGATCCCGATGAATACCATCGCCGGGCCGGATAATCCGAGTCCCGTCATCCATCACGTGGTGCAAGGCCATGACATTGAGATCTCGAACACGCTGACGTTCGCCACCGACTTCCTCGGCCTCGCGTTTCACGGTGACTGCCACACGCATATGGACGCGCTGTGCCATATCGCCTACAAGGGCTGTGTCTACAACGGCAGGCCAGCCCAGCAGGTCATGACCTCCCGCGGGGCCACGGCGCTTGACGTCACTACGTATAGCGACGGGCTGGTCGGCCGGGGCGTGCTGCTCGATGTGCCGCGCTTCCGGGGCGCGCGATGGCTAGAGCCGGGGGAGGCGGTGACCAGGGCCGAACTCGAGGCAGTCGAGCAGGCGCAAGGCGTCCGGCTCGGCGAAGGCGACATCTTTGTCTTCCGCACCGGGCACCACCGGCGCAGGCGTGAACTGGGCGCGTGGGACAACGGCTACCCGCCGGCCGGCCAGGGAAAGGCGGGCCTGCACGTCGACACCATCGGCTGGATGCACGAGCGCAGGATCGCGGCGTTCCTGCCAGACGGTGACGGGGAGACGGTGCCAAGCAACGTCGAAGGCATCCTGTACCCGATCCACCCCCTGCAGGTCACGGCCATGGGGATGTTCGTGTCCGACAGTCTCCAGCTCGAAGACCTCGCCCAGGCGTGCGCCGAGGAAGGACGTTTCGAGTTCATGGTTGTCGGGCTGCCGCTGCGCCTGCCGGGTGCCACCGGGTCGCCCTGGAACCCGATCGCCATCTTCTGAGGAGACAGGTCCGATGGAACGACGTTTCGAAGGCAAGGTCGCGCTGGTGACCGGGGCCACGACCGGCATCGGGCAGGCGACTGCGGCTCGTCTCGCCGCGGAAGGCGCGACGGTGGCCGTGAATCAGTTGCCCGATCAGGACCCCGGCGAGACGCTACGGCGGATCAGGGAGGCTGACGGTCAGGGCTTTCCGGTCGTTGCCGATATGCGTGACCCGGCGCAGGTTTCCGAGATGGTCCGCGGAGTGGCGCAGCGAGCGGGCAGGCTCGACTACGTCGTGTCCAACGCGGCCGTCAACCCGTTCCTGAAATGGGATGAGACCACGATCGAGGACTTCAACCTGCTATTCGAGACGAACGTACGCGGCGCCTGGGTGGTCTGCACGGAGGGCGCCAAGCAGATGATCCGGGAGGGCCACGGCGGTGCCATCTGCTGCGTGAGCTCGATCTCAGCTCACGTGGGCGCGCCCTACCAGACCGCCTACTGCGGCACGAAAGGCGCGATCAGCATGCTGGCGAAGGCGCTCGCGTGCAACCTCGGCGAGCACGGCATCCGGGTCAACGCTGTCGAACCCGGCTGGGTCATGACCCCGATGAGCGCGCCGATGATGGACGACCCGGTGACGGTGAAGTACTACACCGATCGCATCCCGCTCCGCCGCGGCGGTCAGCCCGAAGAGCTGGCAAGCGCGATTGCCTACCTGCTGTCGCCGGATGCCAGCTACGTGACCGCCGCCACGCTACTCGTGGACGCGGGCTTTATCGTCAACGCCGAACTGTAGGCCGCAATGACTCAGCAGGTGACAGACCGGCTCGGTGAGCTGCGGGAGGCGATCAGGCGCCCCTTGCCGCTCGCTTACCACCCGCTGTACCGCTTCTACGAAGGCGGCTCGCTGACCAGGCAATTCCGCGGCTTGCCAGACCGCCTGGATGACTGGTGGTCAGAAGACTGGGTGGGCTCGTGCACCGAGGCGAACAACGCCGGTCCCGATGGCCACGCCCAGGGCATGAGCTCGGTCGGCCTGCCGGGCTTCGGGACTATCACGCTGAACAAGGTCATCGAGGCCCTGCCCGAGGAGATGGTCGGCCCGCGCTTTGCCGAACGCTTCGGGTCCATTTCCGGCGTCCTGGTGAAGCTTCTCTCGCCGGCCGGCCCGGTGCCATTGCATGCCCACCCGACCCGCGAGTGGGCGCGCAAGCACCTCGGCTCTCCGTTCGGCAAGACCGAGGCGTGGATCTTGCTCGACACTCCCGGCGACGATTCGCAGGCCGCGTACGCGGGCATCGGCTTCGTTCCCGGCGTCGAGCGTGGCTGGTTCGCGGACGCCGTACGCCGCCACGACAACGCAGCCATCCGCAGTTCACTGCACCGAACCGACGTCCGGCCCGGTGAGGTGTACGTCGCGCACGCGGGCGTGCCGCACTTCCTCGGGCCGCGGATCTCGTTCATCGAGGTCCAGGAGCCCAGTGACCACATCGTAATTCCCGAGACGTCCGGTGACGACGACGCCGGCGCCACCATGGGGCTGGGCTGGGACCTGGCCCTGGACATGATCGACTACACCGGAGCCGATGCGGAACAGACCCTCGGCCGGGCCCGTCAGGAGCCGTGCGTGCTACGCGTCAGCCATGGCTCGCGTGAGGTCCGCCTGTTCGCCAGCGACGTACTGTCGTTTTTCGACGCCACCGCGCTGGAAGTGGCGGACGAGCTCGACGTGGCTGACGGCCGGTTCTCAATCGCGATCGTGGTGTCAGGGGAGGGCTGGCTTGAAGGCGACTTCGGCAGCCAGCCGGTCAGCCGGGGCGAGACGTTCGCGCTGCCGGCCAGCGTGCCGTTCCGGGCCTGCGCCGGAACCGAGCCAATCCGGGTGGTGCGTTGCCTCGGGCCGGCCACGGAGTAATGCCCGCACTGACCGACAGTGCGCACTGAACCGCAGACCGCGCTTAGGGACAGGAGATCGCCATGCTGGATACCGCGCCGTTGCTCGGTCAGACTCGTGACCGCGCTATGCGCGAGTACGGGGCGGCCGTCGGCCGGCGCCGCGAAGACCTGGTCACACCGGCGCTGGTGCTCGATATCGATGCGGCGCAGCGGAACATCGACCGGATGGCCAGCGAGCTGCGCCGGATAGGCGGTACGACAATCCGGCCGCACTACAAGACCCACAAGAGCCCGGACCTGGCGCACCGCCAGGTGCGAGCCGGCGCGGGCGGACTGTCCATGGCCACAGTGTGGGAGGCCGCCGTGCTTGCCGCCGCGGGACTGGACGACCTGTTCGTCGTCAACACCGTCTCGCACCCGGAGAAGATCCGGCTGCTTGCCGAACTCGCCCGCGATCACCGCATTCTGGTGGCGGTGGACGAGGCAGCTAATGCCGAGGCGCACTCAGCCGCCGCTATCGCAGCTGGCTCGACGCTAGGGATATTTGTCGAGGTTGACACCGGCATGAACCGTTGCGGGGTGGACACGGCGGAAGACGCCGTCGTCGTCGCCAGGCAGGTGGCTGCCCTGCCGGGGCTACGGTTCGAGGGCATCACCGGTTACGAAGGGCACTGCACGCTGACACCCGAGGCTGGGCTGCGCCATCAGCGGCAGCAAGAGGCGATGACGATGTTCACCGGCGTCGCCGACGTGCTGGAGCGCAATGGCATTCCGTGCCCGATCCGGTCGGCCGGCGGCATCGCCACCTGGGAATGGACGGCTGCCTACCCCGGAATCACCGAGATTCAGGCTGGTTCGTACGTGGTCATGGACAACTTCCACGGCCGGATGGCACCAGGCTTTGAGCATTCGCTGTCCATCCAGGCGTCGGTGATCAGCCGGCGAAGCAATCAGGTCATCGTCGATTGCGGCAACAAGTCCGTTGCCGACCCCGGCAACGTGACGATGGTCGGCCATGATCATCCGGTCTTCCGCTTCGACGAGGAGCATGGCATCTTCTCCGCGCCGAGCGGCTCATCGCTGCAAGTGGGTGACTCAGTAGCGCTCGTTCCCGGCTACTCGCCCAGCACGGTGAACTGTTACGACGTGTTCCACGTCGTTCAGGACGATGTCGTCGTCGACATCTGGCCCATCATCCCGCGCGGGCCCGGCCACCACGGGCTGGCGGCCGCCGCTTCCTGACCGGCGGCGCCGCACCGGGATCGGATGATCGCCCAGTCGGCGCCGCGCAGTCGGTACGGTGAAAGAGGGTTCGTCGCAGTCGTGGAGGCTCGCATGGTGACGAAAATCGCAGTCGCACTAGTAGATGATCTTGATGGCAGCCCGGCGGAGGAGACGGTGCGATTCGGGATCGGCGGTATGGAGTACGAGATCGACCTCAGCAAGAAGAACGCCGGGACACTCCGCGCGGGACTTGGGCCATTCGTCGAGCACGCACGCAAGGCGGGGCGCGGAACCAGGCGCAGGCCGGCTCGTCCGTCGTCGGCTCGCGAGCGCAGCAGCGACATCCGCGCCTGGGCGAGGGCCGAGGGCATCACGATCAGCGAGCGCGGGCGCATCCCGGCCAGCGTCGTGGCGCAGTACGAGGCGGCGACCAGCTAACTAACGAACTGCGCTGCTCCGCACCGACTTACACCAATAATCCGCTAGCCAGCGGTCTACCATCGCGGCATGGGTCTCTTTCGTAGCAGGGCCAGGAGACATCGCGACAAGGCGTCGGCCAAGCTCGTAACGGAGCAGACCGGGGTTGGCACCGCACAGCGGGAGACTAAGCGCCGCGAAGTAACCCCCGAGGCGCGGCCCAACCCGGACCAGCCAGGGTGGGGCCGGATCGCCGGCCAGGCAATCGGCAAGACTCGGCAGAACCGCCAGGAATGATGACGGGCAGGCCGGCACGTCGTCGATCTGGTCAGCATGCTGATCACGACCACTAGCGCGGTCCGCTCCAGCTAGCGGTTCAGAACCCGGTCAGGCCCTGCGGGCTCTGGTAGGGGATGCACGCAGAGGTGATCTCCTCCAGCGTCCCGTCGGGCTGAATCGCGTAGCCGGTCAGCTTCGACGCGTTCGGGTACAGCTGGTAATAGAAGGAGCCGGCCGGGCATATCCAGTTATCGGAGGCACCAGCGCTAACAGTGCCGTTCAGCGCCCGGAACGTGCCGTCTCCGCGGACCTTCGGGCACGCTGGGTCCTTGGCGACGGAGACCACGTTGCCCTCGATGCGGAAGCTGGTCGGGTAGCTGTACCCGAAGTTGGCCGCGAATACCATCCGGTCATCGGGGGCAAGAGAGAGCCAGCACAGTTCGCTGGGCTTGCCCGCGCTAGTGTCGACCTGAGCGATCGGGCCGATCTCCAGGTTGCCGTCCTCGTCGATCCGGCCAAGGGCCACGCCGTCGCCGACGGCATACCCCAGGACGAAATGTTCGGGCCGGTGGTGCAGAAACTGCACGTTCCACGGAGAGCCGCCGCCGCCGTCCTGAAATCTGGCCGTCCCGAGCGTCCCGTGAGCGCCGACCGGGAACACGATCAGCCCGTCAGGGTCGGGCGTGTTCGAGGCGATCGAGTGCGGCTTGCCGTTCCGCTGCACCCACATGATCGGCGAGCCATCCGGGTTGGCTGCCGCAGGCTCGTCGAGCGTGGTGCCGACGACAAGGAAGTTCTCGTCGGCGGTGAGCGACGCCATCGTCGCTATCCGGCTGGTCTTGTCCGGGGTGTTCACGGTGTACCCCTCGGAGCGCGCGGACAGCATCCCGTTGTCATCCACCGACATCAGCCGCAGGTGGTCCGGACCGAAGGAGTGCAGGACGTACAGCACCTTGTGCGACGGGGAATAGGCCAGCGCCTTGGCGGTTCCGCTGCGGCCGACCACCACGTTCCCGGTCCGCTTGGCGTCCAGCAGGGAGAGCTTGCCGTCGACGTTCACGGCGAAGCTGGACACCGAGTTGTCGCCGCCGTTGGTGGCGAACAAGAACCGGTGGTCAGGCGTGAGAATGATGCTGTTGGTGCCCTCGAACGCGTTCGGCGCGCTCTCCTCGCCGCTGACTGGCTTGAATGTCCCCGATCCGGCGCCGGCCGTAAACACGCGCTCCACCTCGGTGAGCTTCCCGTCCGGTGCCCGGAGATAGTGAATAACGCAGTTCCTGATCTCATTGGTCTGCGTATAGAGGTGCCCGCCTTGGGCCATCGCAGGCTGCGGCGTCATTCCTGGCGGGGCCATCGTTCCGGGCTGCTCGTTCGGCATGATCACTCCCCGAGTCGAGGCCGCCGCCGGTGTCTGCTGCCCAGCATCTGCCCTGCTAGCTCGTTCCCCTTCGCGCGACCGGCGACACTGTCTAGTACCCGCCGGGCCACCGCGATAACCGGTGCAGCGCCGACACGCGAGCACGCCCGGCTGCGCGCGCTGGAGGCGGCTCAGGTGAGGTGGTGATACCGATTGCGTTGCCTTCAGGTCCGGCGCCGCCATCGGCCACGTCCGTAGGCTGCGCTCTATGAACGTTCTCTTCATCGCCAGCATGGCGGTTGTCGCGGCTGATCCGCCGCAGAGCCGCAAGCTATTCATGGATGCCCTTGGCCTCCCATTGGAAGGCGAAGGCGATGGCTACTACTGCAGCGGGCGCATACCCGGCAGCAAGCACTTCGGCGTGTGGCCGTTGTCCGAGGCGGCCGAGGCGTGCTTCGGCACACCGGTGTGGCCCGTCGGTCGGGTGGTTCCCCAGGCATCAATCGAGTTCGAGGTGGCGGACGCCGACGCTGTCGCAGCGGCAGGCAGCGAGCTTGAGCGCGCGGGCTTTGAGTTGCTGCACCCGGCCCGCACCGAGCCGTGGGGACAGACGGTGGCCCGGCTCCTCACTAACGATGGCTTGATTGTTGGCATCTCCTACGCCCCCGCGCTTCACGACGATGAACGGGCCTGAGCGCCGCAGCCACGCCCGCACTCGATATCCGCTCCCAGGACGGTCAGGTCAGCGCGCGTGACCTGATCACAGGCCGCCGCGGTGGTAGTCGTCCATCAGCCACTGGCGAGGATGCTGGCCGTTGATGAATCCGAGGTAGCGAGATGGCTGGTTGTAGCCGAGCAGCTCCTGGAGCCGCTGGGGCAGCTTTCGGACCTGCGCGGGGTCGGCGCTGAGCGTGTGCGCCTCGCAGGGGCGCAGCCACGGTTGCTGGTAGTCGATGACGACGCCGAGCCGAGTCTGGGTGCTGGTGTTGGCGCCAGCGCCGTGATACAGCCTGCCAGAGAACAGCAGCACCGAGCCGGCGGGCATTTCCACGGGCACGGCCCGTCCGGGGTCGGGCTTGCCTGTGGTCGGCTGATGGCTGCCCGGGACCACCTGGGTGGCGAAGGTGATGCTGAACTGTGTGGACGGCCCGATCGCACGCTCGACCGCATCCAGCACCAGAGGGTCCAGCGCGGCCTGGTCCATGCAGCGGGTCTTGGCGAGCAGTGCCCAGACCCGCTTGGTCCGGGTGCCGTCGAAGCCGGAACCCCAGCCGGCCGAGGCCAGCAGTTCGCTAAGTTCTCCGCGGGCCGCGGTCAGGTCGTTGTCGTCCATGCGTCCCGGGATTACCGCGTAACCGCTGCGCTCCAGCTCCTGTACGACTTCGGCTGGGTTTGTCATAGCGCCAGTATTGCGCCTTAGACCGTTCACCGGACGCCATCGGTCGTTGCCGCGAAGGTGCTGAGCCCAGGGGCGGTAAGCTGGCCGGCTACCGGAGGAGGTGGGCCCGAGTCGTGTCAGACCTCAGGCAGGTGTGCCACCGCACCGAGCTAGAAGACACCGCCTAGCTGCGCTGGTCGTGGCCAGATGACCGGGTACCGCGCGGAGGACCAGGGGAACGCGCCCGGAGAGCCGGGCGGCAGGCTTTCGGGCAGCACGCGAGTTGAGGCATTCAGCGACGCTGTGTTTGCTATCGCCATCACGTTGCTTGTGCTGGATCTGCACGCTCCGAGCGGTGGAGACATGCTGCACCACCTGCTGCAGCAGTGGCCTGCCTACTTGGCCTACCTCGCATCCTTCGGCTATATCGGCGTCATCTGGGTCAATCATCACCAGCTTTTCACCCGTATCGCCTCGGTCGACCTCGGCCTGCTGTGGTGCAACCTCGGCCTGCTGCTTGGCTCCTCTGTGCTGCCCTTCCCGACGGCTGTGCTGAGCAGCGCCTTTAGGAACGGGAACCAATCGAACGAAGTGACGGGCTCGATCTTGTATGCAGTGATAGCCGCGGTTATGGCGCTTGCCTGGCTAGTGCTGTTCCATTACCTGGCCACTCACGAGCGGCTACTCGAACGCCAGACGCCGGCGTCCTTCTTCGCCGGTGAGCGCCGCCGGGCCCTGCTCGGCGTGATCGCTTACCTGGTTGCCGCCCCGGTGGCGCTGTGGCAGCCGCTGGCCAGTCTGGCGATCGTCTGCGTGCTCCCGGTGTTCTATGCCGCCACGAGCGAAGGCTGGAGCCGGGCACGGAAGCCGGGCCCGGCAGGTCGCTGGCCCTGACGGGCGCTTAAACCCACTGCGGGTCACGCATCTCGCCCCAATCGGCCTCTTCGGACCCTGCCGTGCGGGCACGCATTAGGGCATTTCACGTGCGACAGGCGCCCCGAGTATGACGGTGCTGGCCGATAGCGTGGCCGCGTGCCAGTCGGAAGAATCGAGCAGCGTGGGCTGCTGCGCGCAGAGCAGCCCCTGCCTCAGACAACGATCGTCGTGCGGGGTGGCCGCGACAGCCTGGAGAAGCTGCGCGGCCACGCTCAGCGCACGGCTCGGGCGTGGTCGCTGGATGGTCATCCGCTACTCGGTATCTCAGTCTTCGCGGTCAAAGGGATAGGGCTCGAGGACCTGCTCGCACGCCGGTTCGCGAGCTTCCGAACGATCTACCTGCCGACCGCCGGTCAGCTGGGCGAACGTGGCTTTGAGCTGCTGGCTACCGCGCTGCGGCCGCACTACACTCTGCGCCTGCGCCGCGCGGATGACCGGGAGCTAGAAGATCTGCTGGCTGTGCTAGGTCCTGCACGGCCCAATCCCCAGTACGGTAGAAGAGATATCTGGCGGGAGGAGGGCTGAGATGTACCGGGTCGACATCGCCGCGGATCTCAATGACGAGGACCAGACCGGCTACGTGTGGACGTTCCTGGACGAGGCCCGTGACCCTGCCCAGATCACCCCCGGCGCCCTGGTCGTTGCCGGCGATGAGGACGCAGCTGCGGTGTGCCAGGTGGTTGACCTGGTGCCGGCTGGTGACGGGACGATGGTGCACCTGCGGCTGCTTCCGGGACTGGTGGACGACTACCGCGCCCTGGTCGACCGGGCCATGGCTTCTTAGCTCCAGTGACCCCAGGCCGCCCAAGCTTGCGAGATCGTCACCTTAAGGTGGCTCAGTTCTTGCGCCAGGCCAGCGTCGGTCCCTGTCAGAGTTGTGTTCGGATTTTGGCGAGCGGTATTGCCAGTCATGCCACCGGGATGAAGCACGGGCATACAAAGCTGTCGGTCGCTTACGCGCTAGGTCCGAGCGCTTCTCGCACCTGGCACAGAAAATCGTCTTGCTCGCTTCTGCTGGTGACCGGCATGCGCTGGAACTTGCTGTCCAGCTTGACGTCCACATAGAGGGAGCCGGCGTCCTCATGGAAGTGAAGGAACGCGCGTGATCCCTGAGAGAAGGAACCAGGCTTGCGTTCCCGCAACTGGGGGAGTCTGCGTAGCTCCGCCAGCAACGCCTCCAGTCGGTCAAGGTCCTCTTGCGTTGCATGGCGCACGGGTCGAGCATGACCCTGGGCACGTCAGCAACGCAACAGCCGGCCAGCACCGACGGTCTGGCACAGCCTGATCGCCCTGCCGTGGGCGGCAGCGTGGCGCTCTCGTAGTGTCCAGCTATGTCACGGATGCGGCGCTTGCAGGTCGTCCTGGCGCTGAACCTTGCGCTAGTAGCAGCGTTGGTGACGGTCGGCGTCACTGCGCACTCGCTCGCGGTGCTGGCCGAGGGCGGCGACTACCTCCTCGACGCGGCTGGCGTGATCGTGGCCATGCTCGCCATCCGGCTGACTGCCGGCCGGCCCAGTCACGACGGGCAGCAGCCGGCCGCGACAAGGGTTGCCGCGCTCATCAACGCCGGTTGGCTCCTCTTGCTCGAATTGCTGGTCGTTGGCGCGGCAGTGGATCGGCTCGTCAGCCATGTGCCTGAAGTGGACGGCCTGCCGGTGCTGATCGTCAGCGGCATCGCCGCGGTGACCATGGCTGGCGGCACGCTGGTCCTGCGCGCCGACGGCGACGACGACGATGGCGAGCGTGACCTATCTGTCGCTGCGGTTCTGCTCGACACTGCCGCTGACGCGGCTGCGGCAGCGGGCGTCGCCGTGGCGGGTGCGATCATCCTGGTCACGGATGGCTGGTACTGGCTCGACCCGGCGGTGGCGCTGGCCATCGCGGTTGTCGTTGCCTATCACGCGAGCGCGCTGATCAGGAAGGTTCTACGCGCCGGGCCGGTCGCTGGGCGGGCGAATCAGCAGAATGCAACGGCAGCGGATGATGGTGGTGAACAGAGGTGGTGATCGGCCTGTGAGGCTGGTAGCCGGGATCGACTCCTCGACGCAGTCCACCAAGGTGGTGCTGTGTCAGGCCGAGGACGGCGCGGTCGTCGGCACGGGCAGCGCGGCCCACCCGGCCGGGACCGAATGCGAGCCGCAGGCGTGGTGGGCTGCTCTGGAGCAGGCCGGCAGCGGCCTGCTCGACCGGGCCGCCGCGATCGCCGTCGCTGGCCAGCAGCACGGCATGATCGTGCTGGACGCCGACGGCGCGATCATCAGACCCGCGCTGCTGTGGAATGATCTGCGCTCGTCGGCTGCAGCGGCCGACCTTGTTGCCGAACTTGGCGGCGCGCGGTGGTGGGCCGAGCAGACAGGCAGCGTGCCCAAGGCCTCCTTCACGGTCACCAAGCTGCGCTGGCTCGCGCAGCACGAGCCCGCGAACGCACGGCGAGTGGCGCGGGTCATGCTGCCGCACGACTGGCTGACGTGGCGGCTCGGAGCAACAGAGCCGGTGACCGACCGTGGCGACGCGTCCGGGACCGGCTACTTCGCGACATCGGCTGGCCGCTGGCTGCCCGACGTCGCGAAGGCCGCCCTCGGGCACGAGCCGTCGCTGCCGCGAGTAGCCCGCCCGGGCGAAGTAGTCGGCGAGACCGCGCACGGCGCGCTGCTGGCAGCCGGGACCGGCGACAACATGGCAGCTGCGCTCGGGCTCGGACTCGCGCCCGGCGAGGTTGCGGTGTCCGTCGGAACGTCCGGCACGGCGTTCGCGGTCAGCAGCGTCCCGGCCGCGGACCCGTCCGGAGCGGTCGCGGGGTTCGCCGACGCGACCGGGCAGTTCTTGCCGCTGGTGTGTACGGTGAATGCCGGCCTAGTGCTCTCCGCCGTCGCCAAGATGACCGGTACAGACCTGGCCGGGCTCAGCCATCGGGCACTGTCCGCCGAGCCAGGCGCCGAGGGAGTGACCTTGCTGCCGTACTTTGACGGCGAGCGGACGCCGGACCGGCCGCTGTCGACGGGCGCGATATCCGGCCTGACCACCCGTAATGCCACTGTGCAGAACCTGGCAAGAGCGGCCGTCGAAGCCGTGCTCGCCTCCCTCGCTGACGCCACCGACCTGCTCGCCGGGCACGGGGTAGAGCTGCGCCGGGTACTGCTGATCGGTGGTGGCGCCCGATCGGAAGCCGTCAGGACGCTCGCTCCCGCAGTCTTCGGCCAGGAGGTGTCGGCGCCCGACGCGCGAGAGTACGTCGCGCTCGGCGCTGCGCGCCAGGCGGCGTGGGCGCTAGCCGGGACGCCCGAACCGCCCGCCTGGCCCCGGCCGCCTGTCGAGATTTTCCGGGGCGCGCCGCAACCGCGCCTTCGTGAGCGCTATGCCGCCTTGCGCGATGCGACCGTGTCCTTGGACGGGGTGCGTTAAGCGGTCAGGTCGCAGCATGCTGTCAGGTTGATATGTCCGGATAGGGCAGGCTCCAGTGGCTGAGCCGCGACGCGAACTCGCGCTGGAAGGCCAGCGGCTCGGCATAGTCGCGCTCGAAGAGCGCGATAAACAGGGTGAGCAGCAGGAAGTTGTGCACGCCGAGCTCGAACAGGGTGACATAGTCGTGCGTTGCCAGCGCTTCGCGCTCGGCGTCGCTGAACGCCTGCCAGGTGCTGCGCTCCTGCCCGTGGCAGTTGAGGATCAGCCCGGCCTGCTCGGCTTCCCACCAGGTCACGGTGCCGCGCGGGTCCTGCCGGTAGCGCTCTACCAGATCCGGGTCCCGGTCGATGGTGTAGAGGAACTTGTCCAGCAGGTACTTGCTCACGGTGTTTGCCTCATTGGGTCGCCTCCGGGTACCAGGTGAAGTACGCCTCCATCGTGTGAAACAGGTCGAGCGAGTCTGAGTAGTCGGCCTTCGTGCCGTCGCCCGCCACGCCCATCATGAGCAGGAAGTCCATAAAACCGTGCGTCGCGTTTCCGGGCAGCCACAAGCTGTCCAGGCTCACCTCGGCGAGTGCGGACTGAAGATCGCCGGATGCGATCCAGCTGACGGCCTTACGGTCGAACTCCGGATCTGGGCCATGGGGCCCGAACTGGCGCGGGCCGCCGAGCTCGAGTGACAGGTGGCCGGTGCCGATGATCGCCACTCGCTTGTCACTGGGCCAGGACTCGACCAGCCGCCTGATGGTCCGGCCGAGTTCGACGAACCGGCTGGGCTGCGGCAGCGGCGGCGCGAAGATATTGGTGTACACCGGCACGATAGGCAGGTCAGTTTCAGGCCGCAGCGTGATCAGCGGGCACGTGATGCTGTGATCGATCCGCAGCTCGTTGCTGAAGGCCAGGTCGAATCCCGCGTCCATGCCCTGCCGCAGCAGATAGGCGGACAGTTCCTCGTCGCCGCGCAGCAACATTCTCGGCAGCCCGAACTCGCGCTCCTCGTTGTACCAGTTCGCGTCGTAGTACGGTGCCTTGCCGATCAGGAACTGCGGCATGTTGTCCAGCCAGAACTGGTGGAAGTGATCGCTGCCGACCATCACGAGCACGTCGGGGCGGGCAGCGGTGAGCGTCTCACGGAAGGCCGCTATCTTGGCTACCCATTCGTCCGCGAACGGCGGCCGGTCAGCCCCGGTCGACGTACTCGCCCGGTAATAGAACGGGTGATGCGTCGAAGCGATGACCGCGGCGACAGTGGCCATGGCACTCCTCAGGTCCGTCTCAGATCAGTATTATCCGGCCCGGCCCGCACATGACCGGCACCGGCCAGCCAGGTCTCGGCCTGGGTCATCCGCAGCGATGGTTCCCTGCGTCCGCGCAGCGGACAATAGTCCGGAAACGAGCAAGTTTTGCGCCGCGCGCGCCGTCATGTCAAGAGGCGCCAAGCAGCCGCGGTCCGTGGCGTGTCAGGAAGCAGCCTGTCCCAGCGGAACGGCGATCTGCGGCGCGGCCTGGCAGGCGGCCCAGTCGGCGCTGATCGCCCCGGCGGTCTGCAACAGCAGCGGCAGGTACTGCCCGGTGAGCACCTCGACAGGAGTCTCGGCGGCGTGGACGGTCACGTTCATCGCGGCGATGACCCGGCCGCTGCCGTCGCGCAACGGTGCGGCTACCGATCTGATGCCGAGTGCCAGCTGCTCGTCGGTCAGGGACCAGCCGCGGGCGCGGACGTCGCGCAGTTCGGCGGCCCGCTCGGCGGCAGCAGGCTGCCAGCGCGCCGCGATGCCGGACCGGCTCGGCTCGGCAAGCACCCGCTCGGCCTCTTCCGGAGGCAGGGCGGCGAGCATGACCTTGCCCAGTGACGTCTGCATGGCCGGGAACCGGGTGCCGATGGTGACCGCCAGTGCGATGATCTTCGGCACTGCGACCCTGGCCACGTACACGATGTCGGAACCGTCAAGCTGAGCGATCGAGCTCGACTCCCGGGTTTGCGCGACGAGGGCTTCCATGTGCGGCCTGGCTATGTCCCACAGGCTCGTGGACAGGACGTAGCTCATGCCGAGGTCGAGCACTCGCGGGGTGAGTTCGAAGCCGCCATCGACCGCGCGCACGTAGCCGAGATCGGTGAGCGTGAGCAGCATGCGCCGGGCGGTCGGGCGGGCCAGCCCGGCAGCGGCGGCGACAGCGGTCAGGCTCATCACCGGCTGCCGCGGCTGAAAGGCCCTGATCACATCGAGACCGCGGGCTAGCGCCTCGATGAAATCCGGGCTGGTGTCCCGCCGTGCCATTACATCGCCCTCCGCGTTGTGGGTGCCGATCTAGCGGGGCTAGCGCACCAGTACCCAGGCACCCATCGCCTGGCAGCCGACTGTAGCGCGCAGCTAACGCGCTTGTCCGCTCTGCGGACAGCTCCTGCGCGCTTATGTTAACCGCCAAGCACCGGCTCTTGACACCGGGCAGCAAACCGGCAACGCTTCCGGTCAGGCTCCATGTTGTCATGATCCGGACATCTGTCCGTGACGCCGAATGCCCGCCGAGAATGGAGATCTGCGATGACAGCAGAAGCTGCCCGGGCAGCTGAGTCCGAGCTGGCGTCAGGCCGGCCAGTCGTCTTCCGGAACGCGACGATCCTGACCATGGACGACGCGCACACCATTGAGCGCGATGCCGATCTCGTTATCGTCGGCGAGCGGATCGCCGAAGTCGGCAGGCGGCTGACGGCTCCCGACGGGGCAGTCGAGATCGACGCTACCGGCGGCCTGCTGATGCCCGGCATGATTGACACCCACCGGCACATGTGGCAAACGGCGATGCGCGGCTACGGCGCGGACTGGACCCTGACTCAGTACTTCGTGTGGTACTACCTGAGCTGGGGCAAGGTGTTCCGGCCCGAGGACATCTACGCGGGCAACCTGCTGGCCGCGATCGAGGCCATCGACGCGGGCGTGACCACGACAGTGGACTGGTCGCACGGGCTGCAGACGACCGACCACGCCGAAGCTGCCGTCGACGCGCTGACCGAGGTGCCCGGCAGGTTCGTGCTGGCCTACGGAAACATCCAGGCGGGTCCGTGGGAGTGGTCCGCCAAACCCGAGTTCCGTGACTTCGTGACCAGGCGGTTCGGCGCCGGCAGCGACATGCTCGGCTTCCAGATGGCATTTGATGTCACCGGTGATCCGGCGTTCCCGGAGCGGGCAGCCTTCGAAGTCGCCCGCGACCTCGGCGTTCCGGTGACCACGCACGCCGGGGTCTGGGGCGCTACCAACGACGACGGGATCCGGCTTATGCACGAGCACGGGTTCATGACGCCGTCGACGATCTACGTGCACGCGGCAACCCTGACCAGGGACTCCTACCACAGGATCGCTGCGACCGGCGGGTCGGCGTCGGTGTCCACGGAAAGCGAGCAGAGCGCTGGCCAGGGTTACCCGCCGACCTGGCGGCTGCGTGAGCACGGTATCCCGGTCTCGCTGTCCATGGATACCAGCGTCTGGTGGAGCGGCGATCTGTTCTCCGCCATGCGGACGACGCTCGGCGCGGACCGCTCGCGCGAGCACCTCGAGGCGCACGGCAAGCAGGAGACCGTCACCAATTGCCATCTGCGGGCGGAGGACGTGGTCGACTGGGCGACGCGCGGCGGCGCGAAGGCGCTTGGCCTCGACTCCGTCGTGGGCTCGCTGGAGCCGGGGAAGAAGGCCGACGTCGTGCTCATCAAGAACGACGCGTCCCCGGTGATGTTCCCGGTGCTGAACCCGTACGGACATGTCGCGTTCCAGGCGCAGCGCGGCGACGTGCACACGGTCGTGATCAACGGCCGGGTGGTGAAGCAGGACCACAAGCTCACCGGAGTTGACCTCGCCAAGGCGCGCGACGTCGTCGGTCAGACGGTCGACTACCTGCAAGGCCAGCTCGGGCCGGATGCCTGGACCGAGGGCATGAATCCGGAGATCCCGGAAACCACGGTGCTCGACAACCCGTACACCTACACCGAATGGGACGCGGGCTCGGCGCAGTGGAAGGGCGGCATCAGGGCTGACGGCACCGCCTGATCGTCTTCGCGCTGCCCGAGCGGTGAGACTCTGCCGTCACCGGCCCGCCCGTGTGCGGTGACACTGCGGTGTTATCAGCTTGAATCGCGTGCGGGGCGTCGCGGTTCAAGGCCACGGGCTGCGGCGCCGGTTTCGTAGGCGATCACGACGAGCTGGGCGCGGTCGCGAGCGTCTAGCTTGCTTAGCAGGCGGCTGACGTGGGTCTTGACGGTTGCGATGCTCAGATGCATGGTTGCGGCGATCTCGGCGTTCGACCGGCCGGCTGCCACGTGCCCGAGCACCTCGCGTTCCCGGTCGGTGAGCTGCGCGAGGGCGTCGCCCGCTGGCGAGGCTGGGCGAGGGGTGCGAGCGAATTCGGTGATCAGCCGACGGGTAATGGCGGGGGTTAGCAGCGCGTCGCCTGCGGCGACGATCGTAATGGCGTCGAGGAGCTGCTCGGGCGGGGTGTCCTTGAGGACGAACCCGCTGGCGCCGCCGCGCAGCGCCTCGAAGACGTGCTCGTCCTGGTCGAAGGTGGTCACGATGAGGATGCGAGGTGGCGTGACCGGATCGCTGTCGAGGATGACCTTGGTGGCTTCCAGCCCGTCCATGACGGGCATGCGGATATCCATCAGCACGACGTCGGGCCGAAGCGCTTTTGCCTGGTGGACTGCCTGGACGCCGTCGCTGGCTTCGCCGACGACATCCAGATGGGGCGCCGAGCTGAGCAGGGCCTTGAACCCGGCCCGGATGAGTGCTTCGTCGTCGGCGATCAGCACCCGGACCGGGCCGGGCGCATTGGCGCGACCACCAGGGCCGGTGCCGCCGGTCACCTGCGGTTCCCAGCCGGCAGCCTGGCCACGACCTCGAAGCCGCCCTCAGGCCGGCTACCGGCGGTGAGCTGGCCGCCGAACATCTCAGCTCGCTCCCGCATGCCGGTGATACCCAGGCCACCGGACTGCGGCGCCGGGTCCGGCCGGCCAGGTCCGTCATCGGTCACGGTGATGATGAGCCCGTCCTCGCGATAAGTCACTTCGATCCGCGCGCTAGCCCCGGGAGCGTGCTTCACGACGTTGGTCAGCGCCTCCTGGGCGATACGGTACGCAGACAGCTCCAGCGCAGGACTCACCGCGCGGGGCTGCCCGGTGCGGCGGTAGCTGAGGTCCAGGCCGCCTTCGCGCAGCTGGGCGGCCAGCGCTGGAAGGTCAGCCAGGGCGGGGGCGGCGCTCGCTGGTCCGGTCGCGGGCTCCCGGATCTGGCGCAGCAGGTGCCGTAGTTCATCCAGAGCCGAACGGCTTGCAGTCTCGATAGCCGAAAGGGCGGCCCGTGCCTCTTCGGGCTGCTCGTCGATCAGCATCCGGGCCACGCCCGACCGTACCGCGATCATGGCCAGGCTGTGTGACACAACATCGTGCACGTCCCTGGACAGCCGCAGGCGCTCCTCAGCTCGCGCGCGACCCTCCTTGTCCGCGGCCCGTCGGCGAGCCTCGAGCTCCAGGCTCTGCCGGTAGCCGCGACGGGCGCGGACGATATCACCGCTCACCCAGGCGACGATCACCGCGATTGCCTGGACAGCGTCCTGGTCCCGGACCGGGTGAAGGTGGATACCCAGCGGCAGCACGGCCCAGGTAGCCAGGCCGGCCGCAATCGCCGCCAGCAGCGATGAGCGGCGGCTACAGCGATCAGCGGCGGTGAACACGGCGATCGCGAGGTTGGGGCCGGCGTTGCTGATCCAGGGCGTAAACCCCACGCCTGCCAGCGCGGCGGCAACGTAGACGGCGGTAACCGCGGTGACCGACACGACCGGCCATCTCCGTCGGACGACCAGCGGCACCGCGGCCGCCAGGCCGAACCCCGCGACCGCCAGCGGCGCGCTGGCGCCGTGCACCGCGCCAAGCAGCACCGGCAGCGTGAACGCGGCGAAGCAGCCGGCGGCGATCGCGTAATCGCCAGCATCAGGAATGGACCGGTCAGCCAGCGGGCCGGACAACCGACTCGCCAGCCTGGCAAACCAGGGCGGTGACACCGTCACGCCGCTCACCTGCAAGGTTTCCACGCACTCACGGTAATCGAGCAGGCCGCCCGCGGCGGCCGGCCTTGAGGCTGGACTAGGGGTCATCCTCGCGGCTGACCGACTGGCGAACCCCCTGCCAGCGGATGATGCCAACACCAGACGCCAGCCCGACGCGTCCGGGCGGCCCGGCCGGTCAGCCTGGAGCCATGACAACGACGATCCGCCGCATTACCTCGCAGCTATCCGTTCCCACCACCCTGCTAGCCACCGCAGGCGCGGTAGCCGGAGCCGTCACCGGTCTGTTCGCTTACCTGGACCGGTCGCCGATCCGGCGCGCGTACGTCCCCGGTACGTCGGCCTGGTGGCAGCAAACAGCGGTCGCCGGCGTGGCCCTGCTCCTGTACGGGTACTCCTGGTGCCGGCACCAGCAGCCGTCCGTCCACCAGTCGGACCGCCTGCAGCTGCTCGCGCCGCTCGGCAAGCCGGCCGCCCGGCGAACTGCCCGCACCGCGCGCCAGGCATTGCGCAGCCCATCCGCGTCCGCCCGCGCGCTCGCGGCGCTGCC
>DASXIA010000447.1:0-3234 GCA_036488155.1 Streptosporangiaceae bacterium
CAGCCGGATCACGGCCGCCCTTCCGCATGGCAGCGCACTCGTGCTGACCGGAGACGCCCGTGGCCGGGCCGAGTTCCCCCACGCGGCCGGCGACAGCTTTTTGCTCATCCCGCTCGCCGCCGTCTCAGGCCCGCTCATCACAGTAATCGCGGTTTTTATCGTGGCTAGCACGCTGGGGCTGGCTGTCCAGCTGCGCCGCCGCCAGATCGCGCTGCTGCGCGCCGTCGGCGCGACGCCCCGTCAGCTACGGCGCCTGGTGCTCCGCCAGACCCTCCTGGTCGCGATCCCTGCCGTATGTCTTGGCCTCCTCCCGACCGAGGCGGCCGGACGGCAACTGCTCTCCGCGATGGCCGACCACGGCCTCGTCACTGGGGACCTGATTTACAACCAGAACTTCATTCCCACCCTGACCGGCGCCGCCATTGCCGTGTTCACGGGCGTGATAGCCGCGCTCATTGCTTCGCGCGGCGCTATCCGCGTGCCGCCCGTCGAAGCGCTGGGCTCCGACAACACGCCACAGCCCTGGATGAGCTGGCCGCGGCTCGTGCTCGGGCTGCTGACCCTGGCGGGCGCGATAGCGCTCGGGGTCGTCACCGCGCTCGTCTTCAACGGGCCAATCGCCGCGAGCACCGCAGGGCCGTCGGTTATGGCGTGGGTCGTCACCATGGCGCTGCTCGGCCCGGCCCTCACCCGACCGGTGCTGTGGGTACTCGGCCGGGTCGCCGCCGCCCTCGCCCCGCGTACCGGCCATCTCGCGATGCTGACTATCCAAGGCCGGGGCGCCCGAACTGCCGCCCTGATCACCCCGGTCATGCTGGCGACGGGGCTGGGGACCGCCCTGCTGTACATGCAGACGTCGCAGCAGGCCGCGGCCGAGCACCTCTACGCCCAGCACCTCCAGGCCCACCTCGTGATCTCCTCGCCCGCGGGCGGCCTGCCGCTGGGCCTTGCCGCCCGGGTGAGCCGCCTACCGGGTGTCGTCGCATCGCCGCTGGTCACCAGCAACGGCTTCGTCAACCAGTCACCGGGCGCTCAAGACGACGGCAATCCCGACACGACACCGCTGCTCGGCCTGGACGGAGCAACCGCCAGCCGGGTCGCCAGCTATCAGGTGACCAGCGGCAGCCTTGCCCGCCTGTCCGGGCACACCATCGCCATCCCTGCCAGCTGGGCCAAGAGCGGCCAGGAGGTGGGCGACACCGTGATACTGCGGTTCGGCGACAACACCGTCACGCGGCTGCGGATCGTGGCCCTCTTCACCGCCCAGCGCGGCTACCCCGTGCTGCTCCTGCCCGCCGCGCTGCTCGCACCGCACACGACCAGCGGGCTGGCCGAACAGGTTCTCGTAAGCACCGCGCCGAATAGCGACCTGAACTCGCTCAAGCGCAACCTCAGCCGCATGGCAGCTGATATTCAGGTAAGCAGCCGGTCCGAGACGCTCGCGGCCTTCTCGGCGCAGGATCAGTCAACGGCGTGGATATATTACATACTCATCGCGGCGGTGGCCGCGTATGTGACCGTGTACCTGACCTCCTCGACCGTGGCAGCCACCACACAGCGCCGCCCCCAGTTGCACATGCTGCGGCAAATCGGCGCCAGCGGCAGCCAGGTCGGTCTGGCGCTGACCATCGAGGGCGCGCTTGTCGCCGCCGCCGGGATCGTGCTCGGCACCCTGGTCGCGCTGGCGACACTGCTGCCGTTCGACAACGCGATCGGAGCGCCGGGCCTGCCCGCCGGGTCACCGCTGATCTACCTCACGGTCATCGCCCTGGCCGCCGCACTGACCATCGCGGTCACCAGCCTGTCCGCACGGCTACTGCGCACCGCCCCCAGCCAGGTGTAACCGCTCGCCGGGCGGCTGGGGACAAAACGGACACATAAGAAATGACCTGAGTGATCAACCCCAGGTCAGTACGGGTGCGCCGCCAGGGACTTGAACCCCGAACCCGCGGATTAAGAGTCCGCTGCTCTGCCAATTGAGCTAGCGGCGCATGAGACCTGGCGATCGTAGCGCAACTAACGAACGGGTGCGAATCACACCCGCCGCTCGCTGACGACGGTCACTAGCCCTCATCTCTGCGGGTAAGACTACGCGATCACGCCTGCTCAGCCGCCGAGGAACCGTCCCATGAACGCAGCCACCTTGGAAGGCCGCCCGCTGCGAGCTTCCTCCCGGTCGGCCAGGCTCATCACCTGCAGCCCGGCGTTCAGGCCCAGCCAGCGCAGCGGCTCAGGCTCCCAGTCCGGCGACCGGTGCCCGACCCACGGCAACCGGGTGATCTCGCTGTCGGTTCCGGTGATCAGGTCGGCGAGCGTTCGCCCGGCCAGGTTGGTGGTGGAAACGCCGTCGCCCACGTACCCGCCAGCCCACCCGATCCCGGTCGAGCGATCCAGGCCAACGGACGCGCACCAGTCGCGCGGCACGCCGAGCGGGCCACCCCAGTGATGGGTTATTCGGGCATCACGCACAGCAGGGAACAGCTCACGCAACGTCTGCCACAGTGCCGCGAATACACCAGGCACCTGGTCATAAGACGGCTGAACGGACGAACCGAAGTGATAAGGCGCTCCCCGGCCGCCGAACGCCAGCCGTCCGTCCGCGGTCCGCTGCCCGTAGATGATCAGGTGCCGGAGATCACCGAAGGTGGGCCGGCCGCCCAGCCCGATCGACTCCCAGGCTGCCTCCGGCAGCGGCTCGGTTGCGATCATCAGCGAATACACCGGCGCGACGGCCCGCTGGTAGCCGGGCAGCCCTGGCGTGTAGCCCTCGGTCGCGCGGACCACATGCCGCGCTCGCACGGTTCCCGATGTCGTCACCAGTCGCCCGGGCAGCAGCTCCAGCACAGGCGTCCGCTCGTAGACCTGAACGCCCGCGCGGCGTACCACGTCCAGCAGCCCGCGTGCCAGCCGCGCCGGGTGGATGGCCGCGCAGTGCGGCGTGTAGGTCCCCCCGAGCACCCCGCTGGCCCCAGCCATCGACTCGGCCTCCGACGCGCTGAGCAGCCGCATGTCATCGTCGGTGAAGCCGAAGTCGCGAACCTCGGAGACCTCGGCCTTCGCCCGCTCGAGCTGCGCGGGGGAACGGGCCAGCATGACCGTGCCGCCCTTCGCCCAGTGGCAGTCGATGCCCTCCGCCGCGGTAACGCTGCCAACCTCATCCACGGTCGCGTGCATGGCGCGCTGCATCGCGATGGCCCTGTCCCGGTCGCTCATCCGGGCAAGCTTCGCCAGCGA
>DASXIA010000513.1:0-6089 GCA_036488155.1 Streptosporangiaceae bacterium
CGTCCTCCTACGCGAGTTCGTTGAACCGAGGCGGCTCGCGCTGGCCACCCGGGACCGGACGCTCGTGGCGATCACCGATGCGGATGACCAGTTCATCAGCCGCGATGCCGGGTTCCGCGCCAGGACACGGGTCGGGAAACCGGGAGTCCTGGCCTGACCGCCCGGGCGTGCATGAAACGACAAGTAACTGTGCGTTAACACGCAAGACATCGGCTGCTTGGCTTTTTTAGGCTGTCCGGCAATGTGAGGCGCCATTGACCGCTTATCGGAAGGCTCGGAATGGTCTCGACCGAACACCTACTGATAGATGGGAAGCACGTCCCGGGCTCATCTGGTTCCTGCTTTGACTCAGTGAATCCCGCCGACGGCACCGTGCTCGCGCGCGTGCCGACGGGGAACGCGGACGACGGCAGCCACGCAGTGGCGGCCGCCAGCGCCGCCTTCGAGTCGCCGGAATGGCGTGACCTCATGCCAGCCGCGCGAGCCCGCCTGCTGTGGCGGCTCGCCGATCTCATCGAGGCGCGGGCCAGCGAGCTCGCCCTGCTGGAGACCAGCGACCAGGGCCAGCCCCTGAGCATAGCCGCGAATGTCAGCATCCCCTTCGCTGCGGAGGTGATCCGGTACTACGCCGGCTGGTGCACCAAGATCGAGGGCAGCACAGCACCGGTCTCCGTGCCCGGCACCTTCTTCTACACACGCCGCGAGCCACTGGGCGTGTGTGCACTGATCACGCCGTGGAACTTCCCGCTGATGATCGCCGCCTGGAAGCTGGCACCCGCGCTGGCGACTGGCAACACCGTCGTACTCAAGCCGGCTGAGGAGACACCGCTCTCCACGCTCTTCCTGGGCCGTCTAGCCCTGGAAGCCGGATTTCCCGCCGGTGTCGTCAACGTTGTCACCGGCGGTCCCGAGGCGGGTGCCGCCCTCGTCGCCCACCCCGACGTCCGCAAGGTGTCGTTCACCGGCTCCACCGAGGTCGGTAAGTCGATTCAGCGCGCGGCCGCTGACAATCTGACCCGCGTCAGCCTCGAACTAGGCGGCAAGGCGCCCAGTATTATCGCACCCGACGCGGACATCGACGCCGCCGTCACCGGCAATCTGCAGGGTGCGCTGCTGAACAGCGGGCAGGTCTGCAAGGCGTACACCCGCTTCTACGTAGCTCGGCCGGTCGCTGAGGAGTTCACGGAAAAGCTGAGCCAGGCTGCAGCGTCGATCAAGCTGGGCCCGGGCAGCGCACCGGAAACAGAGCTCGGTCCCCTCGTGTCAGCCCGGCATATTGCCGATGTTGAGCGGCTGGTCGCTACGGGCGTAGCTGACGGTGCGGAGCTGCGCACCGGCGGGCGGCGGTCCGACGGCCCGCTCGCCGATGGGTACTTCTTCCAGCCGACAGTCTTCTCCGGGGTGCGGGACGACATGACGATCGCCCGTGAGGAGATCTTCGGGCCGGTGCTCTCGGTCCTGACCTACGACGACCCGGACGAAGTAGTCGCGCGCGCCAATGACAGCGACTACGGCCTCGCCGCGGCGATCTGGACGAACAACCTGTCATATGCACACCGCACCGCGGCACAACTGCGCGCCGGGACCGTCTACGTGAACATGCTGCCCCTGCTTGACCCGGCGGCAATTCACGGAGGCTTCGGCGCATCCGGCTTCGGCCGCGAGCTCGGCCCGGCGGGCATTGAGGAGTTCACCGAGGACAAGGGAGTGTGGCTCGGACTGTGAACACCATCGTGAAGATCGAAGCGACTCCGGAAGCGTCATGAAGACCAAGGCAGCGTGCCGGAAGGCAGGCGCACCGTGGACGGTGGAGCACGTCCGGTGCGGGGACGAGCGCCCTCGGTCCAGCCGTTGTGACTACGGCGCAAAGGTCACGGCGGGGTCGCGGCGACCAACGAGACGCACCGGCTCACCGTGCGGGGACAGGGCCTGAACCCGATGGCGCTGCTCGACACGTTTTCCCCGTACATCACTAGGCACGAGTCGCAGGAGGTGAAGATCCGCGACGACGTCCCGCTCAAGTACGCCTCACTGCTGTCCTGCGGTGTCCCCGCCGGCTTCGGCTCCGCGTCGGCTGCGGCGGCATGGGCATGAACGCCATACAGGGCGCGCGCTCGGCATGCTCCAGCCCGAGATGGTGCAGGAAGCGCTTGACCTCACCAGCAAAGGCGGCCGCATGTTCCTCACCGGCCGCGGCGAAGCCGGCATGGCCCAGGTATCCCTCGCGCAGCTCTGGCTCCCCATGATGCAGAAGGAGATTTGCGGGGCGGTCTTCGGCGGCTGCGACGTCCGCCGCGACATCCCCGGATCCCCGACATATACAAGGCGGGCGCGTACCACATGGAGCAGCTGGTGACCCGCGAGCATCGCCTCGACCAGATCGACGACGTTACAGCGGAATACTCGCCGGGGTGAACGTGCGCGGTCTGATCGTCTACTCCGACAGCGACTACTGATCCCGCGACACCATTGCAAAGGAAAGATCTGTGAAATTGAGAACCAGCGCGACCAGACGCGCCCTTCGGCTGGTCACGGCACTGGCCGCGGTGACAGTCGCTGCGGCGGCGTGCAGCACGGCGGCGAGTGTCAATTCTGATTTGGGCAGCTCGCTGAAGAAAGTCCACATCACGTGCGGCCTGTCCAATGGCCAGAAGGCGACCGGCGCGCCGATCAAGATCGGGGCGATCGCGACCGAGTCGGGAGGCCTGGACTTCTCCTCGGCACCAGACTCGGCATCGGCTTACTTCGCCTGTGTGAATGCCAACGGCGGCATCCACGGCCGGCCGATCGTCTACCAGGTCCAGGACGACGGCCTGAACCCGCAGAAGGCTTCCGCACTCGCGACGGGATTCGCCGACAACAGCTCCGTGGTCGCCATGACAGGCGGCGCCTCGTTCGTCGCCTGCTCCGTCAATCAGCCGATCTACGCGAAGGCCGATTTGTATGACATCCTCGCCGTCGGCGTGCCGAAGGCCTGCTTCTACTCGAAGAACATGTCGCCGGTGAACGGCGGACCGCAGCTGTCGCTGATCTCCGATGCTCAGGAACTCGTCAACGAGTTCCACATCAAGACGATCGCCGCTTCCGTGTACGCCATCCCCGGGCTCGGCGACTGGCTGGCCCAGGGGCTGCGAGCCTGGGCGAAGCAGGCGGGCGTGCAGGTGAAGTGGATCAATCAGACGACTCCGCCGGTCACGGATGCGAGCACCATCATCGCCGAGGTTAAGGCAACCCATCCCGACGCGTACATTCCTACCTTCGCAGCGCCGGACGTCGCCGCGGTGCTCAAGGTTGCCGCTCAGCAAAACCTGGGCAGCAGCGTGCACTTCGGCTGCCTGACCCCGTGCTACGACACGACCTTCCCGAGCCAGATCGGATCTTACTGGCGCGGCAAGTTCAATTCCAACTCTGAGTTCGCTCTCGTCAACTCCACCGGGCCGGACAATCTCAACTGGCGGGCGATCCTTGACAAGTACGGAAAGCCCTCTTATCCGCGCGACTCGTTCTCTCAGGGCGGCTACCTGGCCGCGAAGATCCTCGTAACAACACTGCTGAAGCTGAACGCTAACAACATCACGCGCGCGACCGTCTCGGCTGCGATCACACAGATCAAGGACTTCAAGTCGGACATGTTCTGCACCCCATGGTATTTCTCCGGACCCAACGGTCACAACAACGCCAATCACCAGTTGCACAACGTGAAACTAGACGCGTCCGGCGCGTACGTCCAGGCGGCCGGCTGCTTCGAGACACCCGACCCGGCGCTCGCGGACATACTCGCCGCCGAGAAGACTGACCCAGCACTGGTCCGCTGAGCCGAGGACCCTGGGTCAACGGAAGACTGGCAATGCTGCTCTTTGTTGTCGCCGGAGTCGCGATCGGCTCCCTCTATTCGCTTTCGGCCGTCGGCCTGCTCGTGCTGTACCGGGCGACCGGCACGCTGAATCTCGGCTACGGGGGCGTCGGCGCACTCGGCGCACTCACAGCGTGGCAACTGAATCAGCGAGGCGTCAGCCTATGGGCCTCGATCGGCGTATGTGTCGCCATCTGCGCCGGGGTCAGCGTGGCGTGGGGGCGGGTCCTTGGCCCGCCCCTGGCCGCGCGCGACCCGCTCGTCCGCGCGGCTGCGACCCTCGGCCTGACCATTGTCTCCCTGGGCATCTGCGGCTACTTCTGGAACGACGACGCCCGGACGCTGAACCTGCCGACCGACCAGAGCGGCTTCGATCTCGGCCCGGCGCACGTGACCATGACTCAGGCGATCGCGCTGGTGCTGGTGGCCGTCGTCGCCGCGGCTGCGTCGATCCTGCTGCGGGTGACCAGGCTCGGCACCACCATGCGCGCGCTCGCCGATGACCGCCAGCTCACGGCGATGCTCGGCGCACGCGTCCGCGTCGCGGAGGCCGTCGCCTGGGCGGTGTGCGGGCTGCTCGGCGGAGTCAGCGCGATCCTCTTCGCGGACCTCACGGTGCTGTCCGCGCAGAACCTTGCCTCGCTCATCATCCCGGCCCTGGCGGCAGTCCTTATCGGCCGTCTCACCTTGCTGTGGGTCACTGTCGCTGGCGGCCTGATACTGGGAATCCTGCAGTCGATGGTTACCTCAGTGACTGCCCTGTCGGCGTACGGCGCGGCCGTCCCGTTCGTCGCAGCCGTCCTGGTAACGCTCTGGTTCGGACGTAGGCTGAGCTACGCGATGCGGGGTCACGCATGACCGCGCGAGGGCGGATCCGAATGCTGGTCGTGCTGTGCGGGCTGGTCGCACTCGCCGCGGTCATTCCTGCCCTCACCAGCGGGTACTGGCTGAAGGTCCTCACCCTCTCCGCGGTGTTCATGCTCCCAGCACTCGCCATCAGCGTCCTCTACGGCCGGCTCGGCTTCGTGTCGCTGTCGCAGCTGGCATTCGTGGGCGTCGGGGGCTGGGTCTTCCTCCGGATCGGGCACGCGACCGCGCTGCCCAACCCGATTCTGCTGCTGTGCGCCGGCGTGATCACCTGCGTGGTCGGCACGCTGGTCGGCCTGCCCGCACTGCGGCTGAGCGGGCTGACGCTCTCCCTGGTCACCCTCATGACCGCGGCAGCGTTCGAGGTCGTCATCGCCGCCGTCGGGTTCCCCGACGGGGGTCCGGGATTCTTCGGCTCCGACACTCCCAGTCCGTCAACTGTGTCACGCCCGCCGTTCGCGACCTCCGACGCCGGGGTCTTCCTGTACACGGTCATCGTGGTGGCGGCGCTGTTCGTCGGCACCGGCGCGCTCACCCGTGGCCGGGCCGGGCGGGCGTGGGCAGTCATCCGGCAGTCCCCTGCCGCTGCCTACGCCGCTGGCATCGATGTCGCCCGGTACCGGGTGATTGGCCTCGCCCTGACATCGTTCATCAGCGGCGTCAGCGGCGGGCTGCTGGCTACCGGTGACGGGCGCCTGGACCCGATCAGCTTCCCGGCGCTGCAGTCGGTCGTGCTGTTCGCGGTGCTCTTGATTGGCGGCGCTTTCAGCCTGTGGGGAGCTGTTCTGGCCGGCCTGCTTTATGAGGCGCTGCCCAACGCGCTCTCTCAGGCCGGCGTGAACAGTGACATCATCCTCGTCGTCATCGGGCTTGGACTGATCAATTCGCTCACCACTGCACCAGGCGGCATGGCCGCGCAGCTCGCCGGGCTGCCCGCCGCCATCCGGCGGGTCGCCAGGCGCCTGTCGGCACTGGACACGGAGGTCACCGCCATGCCGGGGACAGGGGGCCCATCATGACGCTCGTGACACGCTCGCTCACCATCCGGATCGGCGGCGTCCGTGCTCTGGACGGGCTGAGCCTCACCATCGAACCGGGTATTAGCGGCCTGGTGGGGCCGAACGGGGCCGGAAAGACAACCTTCCTCAACGTACTGAGCGGCTTCGTCAAGCCGCTTGCCGGGTCGGTGACTTACGACGGTGCCGACCTGCTCGGCATGCCTCCGCACAAGCGAGCCCGGTGGGGTCTGCGCCGGACGTTCCAGCAGGAGCAGCTCGCGCTCGGCCTGAGCGCGGCTGACAACGTTCTCGCTACCGCAGAGAATATCGGCGCCGGCCGGCGAGAGGCAACGGGTGCGCTCGCGGCCGTC
>DASXIA010000537.1:0-5737 GCA_036488155.1 Streptosporangiaceae bacterium
CCAGCCCCAATCAGTTCAAACCTGTCCTCCGCCGGGACGGCATTGTTCACCGCCATTCCGCTTGACCTTGACGGGGACGGCCCGGACCCGGTGGTCTGGCTGACCAGGGAGCGCATAGTGACCCCTGGCAGCGTGCACGAACTGCTGCGGCTGACGGCCAGCCGTCGGATCGACGTCGTCGTGCCGCTGACTCTGCGGGTCGCTGCGGACCTGGCGATGCTGGCCGACATCAAGGCCGGCCGCCAAGGCCGGCTGGTCCCCATGACGACTACCAGCTCCGGGCTTGAGTGGGGCGACGACCGGCAACGGGTGCGGCTGAGCGCGCCCGGCGCGGTCGCCGCGATCGGCAGCGATGACGAGGCATCACTCACCTGGCAGATCCGCCTCTCCGGGCCGGGCGAGCACGAGATCCGCTGGCAGCTCACGGTGAATGACACCACTGCCGTCGTCATGGCACCGCGCGGTGCGCCCGCCAGCCTGGTCCCCATCCCCAGGGCACGCCGCGAGGAGATCCCGGAAACGGCGCAGACCTACACGAGCGGGATGCCCGGCGACGCGCGCGATGGTGCGGAGAGCGATCAGTGGCTACTGGCGCGCGCGGAGTCAGCCGACTTCAGGCTGCCACGCCTGCTGTCCCGCTCGATCGCCGATGCCGACGCGCTGCGCATGGTCGCCGCGAGAGCGCCGGACGAGGTGTTTCTTGCCGCTGGCGCGCCGTGGTACCTGACCCTGTTCGGGCGTGACAGCATCTGGGCTGCCCGGCTATTGCTGCCGTTCGGCTGGCGACTTGCCCGCGGCACCCTGCGGGCGCTGGCCACGTTTCAGGGCACCCAAGTCGATCCGCTGACCGGTGAGGCTCCTGGCAAGATCCCGCATGAGCTACGCGCGCCCAGCCGGGAGCCGATGCGTCCGGGCGGGCTTCCGCCGTTGTACTACGGGACCATCGACGCGACTCCGTTGTGGGTCTGCCTGTTGCATGACGCCTGGCGGTGGGGCATGCCAGCGGCGGACGTCCGGGCACTGCTCCCGGCCATGCGCGGCGCACTCGCCTGGATGCGCGACTACGGCGACGCTGATGGCGACGGCTTGCTCGAGTACCTCGACGAGAGCGGCAGGGGCCTGGCCAACCAGGGCTGGAAGGACTCCAGGGATGCCATCCGGTTCTCCGACGGCCGGATCGCAGCTCCGCCGGTCACTCTCTGCGAGGTCCAGGGCTACGCCCATCAGGCCGCGATGAGCGGCGCTGATCTGCTTGACGCCTTCGATCAGCCCGGCGGTGCGGAGTGGCGCGCCTGGGCGGCCGGCCTCGCTGGCGCGTTCCGGTCGTCGTTCTGGGTCGCCGACCCAGCGGGCCCGTATCCGGCGCTCGCCCTGGATAAGACCAAGCGCCAGGCGGATGCGCTGACCAGCAACATCGCCCACCTGCTCGGGACCGGACTGCTGAGCGCTGCCGAGGAGGATCTGATAGCGGAGCGGCTGAGCCGCCCGGACATGAACTCCGGTTTCGGGCTGCGCACGATGTCAGCCGCCAGTGGCGGCTACTCGCCGCTGAGCTATCACTGCGGGTCGGTCTGGAGCCACGACACGGCCATCGCGATTGCTGGTCTCGTGCGCAGCGGGCACCCGGCCGCGGCGGCCTCGCTGGCCGACGGCCTTCTCGAGGCAGCGTCGGCGTTCGACTGGAGGCTGCCAGAGCTGTTCGCCGGCCGTTCGCGTGCTGAGGCTGGCTCGCCGGTGCCCTACCCGGCTGCCTGCCGACCGCAGGCCTGGGCGGCGGCCGCGGCTGGCGCGCTGATTCAGGCAGTCCTCGGACTCGACATCGACGTGCCCGCCGGCGCGGTGCACGTCTCGCCGCCGCGGCTGCCGGGCCGCTTCCCGCCAGCGCCGCTGCACGTGACGGGCCTAGTGGCTGGCCACGAGTCGTTCAGCGCAGGCATCGACGCAGACGGCGCAGGGTACGTCAGCGGTCTATCCCTCGCGCTGGCATCCCGCTGACCTGCGGCGGACTCAGCCCATTGCTCACCGTGGTGCGAAGGCAGACGTGCGGAACAGGTACCTGCAACGATCCGCGCGGCATTAGGCGGTGTTTCCGCCGAGCCTGGAGATCTGGACGGCTCGCGCCGCCGACAGCGCGTGCGCGTTTCCGCGGAAACGGCTCGTGAAATCCCGCACAAGCCGTTTCCGCCGGGATTGTTTTGCGCTGTTACCGGCCGGAGCGGTACTAGCTCGGGGCGGCTGGCCCGGCGCCGAAATACCGGGCGTTGCCCACCGCATGCCGCGCCGCGATTGCGCCGGCCAGGTCCGCCACGGGGTGCGCCGCGCCACCTAGGCCGGCCGCGTCGTCGGCGGGCCCAGGCGCCATGTGTAGTAGCGGCGCCACATGGCCACTTTCAGCGGCAGCCGGCGCGGCGTGCTCGTCCCACCCAGCTGCACTCTCATGTGACCAAGCCAAGATCACGAAAGATCGAAGCTAGTGCTAACGCAGCGTCCATACGCGAGGGGGTATGTGACCGGATGCCGATAGGACGATTGCCAGGGCCAGGATGCCGAGGATGAGAATCGCAACGATCAGCCGGGTAGTTCGGCTCGCTTGCCGTTGTTTCTGATGAGGGTGTAAGTGTGGCTTGTTACCCATCATGATCCTCTGATGGAACTCTCCCGCCCTCGGCGGTAGTCAGCCCGTCCATGGTGGACCGTCTATCCGGAACTCCCATTTGTCAGTTGCCGGACCGACGATGCGCACAGTCAGTTTTTGCCAGCGCCGGTAGTGCGTCGGCTGGGTCAGGCCGAAAACGAAAGCGTTGCCGCTGCGGCCGCAGATCGCCCCGACCGCCTTCGGGAGCGTCATCCACACCATGCCCTGACCGATGCAGCCCAGCCACATGGCGATGCCGGGCCGCGCGGAGATGGTGAAGGTCTTGGAACCGCTGCCGGACACTGGTCCCAGGATCGGGGTGTAGTCCGGCTTTTCCTGCTGGCCTGGCGCCGGCATCGGGCCGAACTGCGGCTGCGGAGGCGCGGCGCAGCCGGCTATGGAGGCCAGCGCGATGATGACCGTCACAGCGGCGAGCCTGGCAGGCAGGCTGGAGCCGAGCTGGTTCTTCATGCGACATCCTGCTATTTGATTAACCCAATTGATTGGCCTGCGATCTACCCGGACTTGCTATCACCGGGACGCGGAATCACCAGCCGGTTCTTCGGCCGGGCGGGCTTGTGAGCTGGCGAAGCGGGGTTCGCTAGTCGTCGGAATCCCCGCTCGGGCGATCAGTTCGGCGCTTACGGCTAGTACGCCGAATGCGAAATCTCTTCCTGCTGGGCACGCCAGTGACTACCGTGCCCTCATGACGACCCAGCGCGACGCCAGCCCGTATCACGACAGCCGGCGCGCCAGGCCGCTGCTGCGGACGACGCTCGGCGAGGTGCTGCGCCGGGCCCGCCTCGAGCAAGGCCGGACGCTAGCCGACGTGGCACACGCCGCGAAGGTGTCGATGCAGTACCTGTCCGAGATCGAGCGCGGCCGCAAGGAAGCCTCGTCCGAGGTCCTGGCGGCGATCTGCGACGCCCTTGAGACTGACCTGCCCGACGTGCTGGCGGCGGTCGGCCGTGAGCTAACCGGCACTCTGGGTCAGCGCGCCACCGTCGTCAGGCTCGGTATCGGCCAGCAGCAGGGCGGCCCCGCCCCGCAGCCCGCCTCGCTGGGCGGCGGCGATGTCGTCTGCCTGCTCGCGGCGTGATGGCGGCAGAGAACGCAACGCCCGCATAGTGGTCAGTGCTTAGCCACCGGCGAGTATTTCGTCCAGGGCCTGAAGCAGGATGTCGGCGTGTTCGCGCTGGAAGACGAGCGGCGGCCGGATCTTGAGCACGTTTCCGGCCGGACCCGTCGCGCTAATCAGTATTCCTCTTTCGCGCAGTGCCTCTGTTGCCTTGCGAGCCTGTCCTGCCGCGGGCGCCCGCGTATCATCGGCCAGTTCGACCCCAATCAGAAGGCCTTCGCCCCGGACGTCCCCGATGACAGGGTGGCGTTCTGCGAGGCCGGCGAGGCCTTGCCGGAGGTAGGCGCCCGTCTGGGCGGCGTTCTCCACCAGACGCTCGTCCGCGATGACGTCAAGTACAGCGAGCGCGGCCGCGCAGGCTACCGGGTTGCCGCCAAAGGTGCTGAATAGCTCGGTCTCCTCCGGAACGGCCGCAAGCAGGTCGGCGCGGGCCACCAGGGCGGCGACCGGGAAGCCGTTGCCCATCGGCTTGCCCATCACCACCATGTCCGGCTCGATGTCTGACGCCTGGAAGCTCCACAGGTGACTGCCGGACCGGCCATAGCCGGCCTGGACTTCGTCGGCCACGAGCAGGCCGCCCAGCGCCCGCACCCGCCGGGCCGCTTCCCGCAGGTAACCGGGCGGGGGTGACAGAACGCCGTCGGCTGTGAACGCCGGATCGACGTACATTGCGGCCAGTCCTCGATCGCCGAGCGCCCGGGCGGCATCGTCAACGTACGCCGCGTACCGCTCGGCCCACCCGCTCTCTTCCCGCCGATGTGCGCCGCGATAGCCGTCGGGTCCCGGAACGGTGGCGACATGGTCTGGCCGCTCCCGCCCTGCCCACTCCTCCGGGGACAGGGCGTGGGTGGCCTCAGTCAGCCCGTGGTAGGCATGGGAGCTCACGACCGCGCCAGCCCGGCCAGTAGCGGCACGGGCGATCCGCCAGGCGAGATCGTTGGCCTCGCTGCCGGAGTTCACCATCAGGACAGTCCCCAGGCCTGGCGGCATGGTGGCTTGGAGCCGCTCGGCCAGCTCTACGACCGCCTCGTGCAGATAGCGGCTGTGAGTCGCCAGCAAGCGCTGCTGCTGCGCCACTGCCCACGCGACGCGTGGGTGGCTGTGACCGACCACGGGAACGTTGTTGTAGCAGTCGAGGTAGCGCCGACCGTCGGGGTCGAAGAGCCAGACGCCCTCGCCGCGGACCAGGTGCACCGGGTCCTGGTAGAACAGCGGGGAACGGGGCAGCACGCGCCGGCGCCGCTCCAGCAGTTCGCGGGTGCCTGACGACCGGTAGGGAAGCCCGTGGCAGGCCTCGCGGAAACGCCGCGCCACGGCGTCGATTCCCCTCCCTTCGATGGCATCGAGGAACGCGCGGGCTGCCGGCTCGCTGCTTTCGGCATACGCGGCGTTCTCGGGATAGCGTTCGCTGCGCCAGGCGGTGACCACCACCTCGGTGGCAAGCCTTGCCGCCACGAGGTCTGCGAGCAGGTCGGCCTCTTGGTCTTCCAGCGGCGTCACCGAGACGTAGCCGCCGATCATCGCGTCCGCCGCCTCGATGGCGTCATCACGGCCATGCAGCACGTCGGCGATGGCCACGGCGAGATCGCAGACCAGCGGTGCGTGCGTCATATCACCGAAGTCCACGATTCCGCTGACTTGAAGGTCGTCGCCGAACAGGAGGTTGTACATGCTCACGTCGCCGTGGATTACCTGTGCGCGCAGACTGGGCAGGACCTGGGCCGCCCGCGCGTCGAACCGGTCCAGCACCCGTTCCGCCTGAGCCCGCCGCGGACCATCGGCCACATGGGTCAGTAGCGGGCGGAGCCTCGGCATCTGGCTGATGTCCCACATGATCTCGTAGTCAGCCGCTGGGTGGAAAAAGCCCCGAAGCGCCCGCCCCAGACGGGCCGTGACCTGGCCGAAAGACCAGATTGCCTGGGTAGTCAGCGCCGACGCCGGTATCACCTGGCAGGGCAGGAAGG
>DASXIA010000002.1:0-7220 GCA_036488155.1 Streptosporangiaceae bacterium
CTGGCGGGACCAGGCAGCCGAACGGCTCATCCGACGTTCCTACTCGCGTTGATCCGTGATCAGACCGGGCTCTTGGTCTTGGGGACAATCTGCCCGGATTCGATCTTCTGCTGCAGGGCCGTGATCTCAGCCTGCAGCGAAGCAGGAACCTGGGAGGCGACCATGTGGTACGGAGACAGGACCGCGCCGCCATTCTGAAGGGTGCCGACGTAGGTACCGCCCGCGAACGTGCCCTTCGCGGCCGCGAGCACCGCGGTCTTGACCGCCTCGGTGATGCCCTTCGTCACGCTGGTGAGCATGTACTTGCAGTACTGCGCCGCGCTGACGCAGCCGTCGGTGTCCACCCACTCCATCAGCACGTGCTTGCCTGCTGCGTCGGCGGTCTGCACGGCCTTCGCGCTACCCAGGCCAACCCCGCCTGCCACCGGGAAGATGACGTCCGCGCCCTCGCCGATGTAGGTGTTGGCCAGCGTCTGACCCGCGCCGAGGTTGGTGAAGTTGCCGATGAAGTCACCCTTCTGGGTCTGTTCGTTCCAGCCGAGGACCTTGACGTTGGTGTGGTGCTGGGTGTTGTAGTACTGGACTCCGTCCCAGAAGCCGTCCTCGTAGATGGTGACCGTGCCGAACTTCTCACCGCCGTAGGTGGCCACGACATGCGTCTTGCTCATGCCTGCGGCTAGGTAGCCGCCGAGGAAGCCGTCCTGGACTGTGTTGAACACCAGCTGGTCGATGTTGGGTTCCTTGGCGCCGCTCAGGCAGAAGGAGGCGTACGAGCAGTCGACGATGGCGAACTTCTGGTTCGGGTTGGCCTTGGCCGCCGCTTCGGTCGTGTTCGCCATCAGGAAGCCGACCGTAACGATGATCCCGCACTTCTTGCCGACGAACGTGCTGATGTTGGACGCGTAGTCAGCCGAGGTCGTGGACGGCAAGAAGGTAACCTGGATATTGCTGTCGGCCTTCGCGGCCGCCTGCATGCCCTGCCAGGATGACTGGTTGAACGACTTGTCGTCGATACCGCCAGTGTCGGTGACCATGCAGCCCAGGAACTTGCTGCTGGCCGACGTGCCGGTGGACGGGGTATTGGACGAACCGCTGCCCGTTGGCGCACTGCCGCACGCGGCGGCCAGCAGGGCAACCGCGCCGAACGCGACGACGGCCCTCATTGTAAATCTCACGGATACCTCCTCTGCGGAGGGCGGCTCGGGCCGCCCGGAAGGACCGCCGGCTCGTTGGGCGGAAACCCCGCCGGCTGGGGTAAGTCGTCCCGGATGTCCCCCCCGGGATTGCCCGAAGGGTAGTCCTGGCGCCGCCGCCGTGGAAGCACGATTCCGCAGCCAGACAGCGATGTTGCGGAATCGAGACAGTCTGAGGCCGAAGATCCGGTTCGGTCGCCAGGCCGGCCCAGCACCACCGGTGGATCAAGCTCCATTCCGGGCGGTAATCGGCTGCTGACAACGCGCCGTCGCGCGGCCCGAAAGTCTGAGGGGCCATCGAACGCTAGAGCTCATCAGGTGACAATAGGGGCATGTCACTGACCATCGACCAGATCCGTCGCGCTCCGAAGGTGCTGCTGCACGATCACCTTGATGGCGGGCTGCGCCCGCAGACGATTGTGGATCTGGCGCGGCAGACCGGTTACGGAAAGTTGCCGGCTGATGACGCGACAGGCCTCGCCGAGTGGATGGCGGCTGCCGCGCAGCGCGGCAGGCTCGAGCTGTACCTGGAGGCGTTCCAGCACACGGTGGGCGTGATGCAGACCCGGGAGGCGCTGATCCGGGTGGCCGCCGAGTGCGCCGAGGACCTGGCCGCCGACGGGATCGTGTACGCCGAGGTCCGGTTCGCCCCTGAGCTGCACCTTGAGCAGGGCCTCAGCTTGGATGAGGTGGTGGAGGCGGTGCTGGAAGGCTTCCGCCGAGGCAGCGCCGGCCGGAAGATCACCGTCTACGCGCTCCTTACCGCGATGCGCACGGCGGCCAGATCGCTGGAGATCGCCGAGCTTGCCGTCCGCCACCGGGATGCCGGCGTGGTCGGATTCGACATCGCCGGCGCTGAAGCCGGCAACCGGCCGAGCCGTCACCTGGACGCCTTTCAGTACGCGGAGCGGGAGAACTTCCACATCACGATTCATGCCGGCGAAGGCTTCGGCCTGCCGTCGATCTGGGAGGCCCTGCAGTGGTGCGGCGCTCACCGGCTGGGCCACGGGGTGCGGCTCATCGATGACATAGCGGTGCCGGATGAAGGCGAGGGACACCCGTCGCTTGGCAGGCTGGCCAG
The DNA here is from genome assembly GCA_036488155.1 of Streptosporangiaceae bacterium. Taxonomy (GTDB): domain Bacteria; phylum Actinomycetota; class Actinomycetes; order Streptosporangiales; family Streptosporangiaceae; genus JAJYUU01. Next base: position 2,275 of record DASXIA010000002.1, read on the forward strand.
CTACGTCCGCGACCGCAGGATCCCGCTGGAGATGTGCCCGACGTCAAACGTCCAGACCGGCGCGGTGGCCTCGATCAAAGAGCACCCGATCGGCCTCCTGCGGGAGATGCTGTTCCGGGTCACCGTCAACACCGACAACCGGCTGATGAGTGGCGTCAGCCTGTCCTCAGAATTCCACGCGCTGAGCGAGGCGTTCGGATATGGCTGGTCCGATGTCCAATGGCTGACGATCAACGCGATGAAGAGCGCCTTCGCGCCGTTTGACGAGCGACTGTGGATCATCGACACCGTGATCAAGCCTGGCTTCGCCGGGCTCCGGGCTGGCGATCTCGCCTAGTGCCGCGACGTGCTTGCGGCCCGCGGAAAGGTAGCGTGTGAGCGTGGGGATCGAATCGATTACGCAGCCGGCGCCGCGCCGTGCTTTCGAGGTAGGGGCCTTCGAGGCCGACGACGTAGCTACCTCGGATGCGGCGTTGCGCCAGGTACTGCACGGCCTGCCGGGCGTCGACGAAGTGGGAGCGGCCCAGCGAGCGGCCGGGCTTGCCACCCGCTCGATCAAGAAGGACGCCAAGCTGCAGGCGCTGGACATGGCCGTCAGGATGGTGGACCTGACGACACTGGAAGGCGCCGATACGCCTGGCAAGGTCCGCGCCATGTGCGCGAAGGCCCGCCAGCCCGATCCGTCGGATCTTTCAGTCCCGCCGGTGGCGGCCGTTTGCGTCTACCCGGACCTCGTGAAGGTTGCCAAGGAAGCGGTGGCGGGCAGCGGCGTCGCCGTCGCGTCTGTCGCTACCGCGTTTCCGTCCGGCCGGGCGTCGCTAGCGGTGAAGCTCGCCGACGTGCAGGACGCGGTAAGCGCAGGGGCGGACGAGGTTGACATGGTCATCGATCGCGGCGCTTTCCTGGCCGGCCGCTACGGCCAGGTGTATGCCGAGATCCGGGCCGTCCGGGATGCCTGCGGCCCGGCGCACCTGAAGGTGATCTTGGAGACCGCCGAACTGGCGACGCTGGATAACGTCGCGCGCGCCTCCTGGCTGGCGATGATGGCGGGGGCGGACTTCATCAAGACCTCGACCGGAAAGGTCACGCCTGCCGCGACCCCGCCGACGGCTCTCGTGATGCTCGCAGCCGTGCGGGACTTCGAGCAGGCCTCGGGCCGGCGAGTCGGCGTCAAGGTGGCGGGCGGCATAAGGACGGCCAAGGACGCGATCCGCTACCTCGTGCTGGCGAACGAGGTTGCAGGCCCGGCCTGGCTTACCCCCCAGCTCTTCAGGATCGGCGCCTCGACGCTCCTCAACGACTTGCTCATGCAGCGCGCCAAGCAGGTCACCGGCCAATACGCCAGCCCTGACTATTTCACTCTCGATTGACCAACCGCGGCGAGCGCACCGGGGCTTCGCCCCGGCCTGGCCACGCGTCGACCCTGGGCTCAACTCGCCAGCAAGCTGGCCAGTCCCTACAGCTTGTTGACGAACCTTGCCAGCGAGTCGCCGGCGTTGCGCACCACGTCCAGCATCGAGTGGACGAACCTGGCCGCGCCTTCCGGACTGGTGACCATGTAATAAACGACGAACGCGAGCAGGGCCCAGCCGATGAGCCGGTTCAACATCAGTCCTCCCTGTGGCGACACGACTCGGGCGCTCGTGCCGCGCCGCTGCTGCTCAGCGCCGTCCCTATCCACTTACCCCAGAGGCCGCCCATTAGCCGCCGGGTGAGCCGGTGCAAGGTGACCCGCCCGTTTTGCAGCGGCATGCCAGAATGAGGGCTCCAGCACGATCATCGAGTGACGGGAACAGTGTGATGAGTGGCGGAAAGGCCAGGTCAAGCCCTGCTTCGGGGCAGGGCGGGGCGCACGCGGACCGGAGCGCCGCACAACGCGAGGCCACGAGCGAGCTGGCCGCTCAGTCTGGCGAGTCGATCTGGGAGTACGCGCCGGCACCAGAGTCACGCGACGTCGTCTCGATCCAGCCCGAGTACGGCCTGTTCGTCGCGGGCACGTTCGCCCCGGCTGCGGACGGCCGGACTTTCGCCACGGTTAACCCGGCGACCGAGGAGCCGCTGGCCCAGGTGGCGGCCGCGGGCCCGGCCGACGTGGACGCCGCCGTCACCGCGGCGCGCACGGCGTACGAGCAGGTGTGGAAGCCGATGCCGGGCAGCGAGCGGGCCAAGTACCTGTACCGGATCGCGCGCCAGCTGCAAGAGCGCGCCCGGGAGTTCGCCGTGCTGGAGAGTCTCGACAATGGCAAGCCAATCAAGGAGTCACGCGACGTCGACATCCCGCTGGCCGCAGCGCACTTCTTCTACTACGCCGGCTGGGCGGACAAGCTGGAGTATGCCGGATTCGGCCCGGATCCGGGCCCCCTCGGCGTGGCCGGACAAGTTATCCCGTGGAACTTCCCGCTGCTGATGGCCGCCTGGAAGCTGGCGCCGGCCCTGGCCGCTGGCAATACCTGCGTGCTCAAGCCCGCGGAGACGACCCCGCTTACTGCTCTGTTGCTTGCCGAGGTTTGCCAGCAAGCCGGCTTGCCACCCGGCGTAGTCAACGTGCTGACCGGCGCCGGCGACACCGGTGCGGCGCTCGTCAGCCATCCCGGCGTGAACAAGGTCGCCTTCACCGGCTCCACCGAGGTTGGCAAGGAAATCGCCCGCGCAGTCGCTGGCACGGATAAGAAGCTGACGCTTGAGCTCGGCGGCAAGGCCGCCAACATCGTGTTCGATGACGCGCCGGTCGAGCAGGCCGTCGAGGGCATCGTCAACGGGATCTTCTTCAACCAGGGTCACGTCTGCTGCGCGGGATCGAGGCTGCTAGTGCAGGAGTCGGTTGCTGACATCGTTGTGGAACGGCTCCAGCGCCGGCTGGCCACTCTGCGGCTGGGTGACCCGCTGGACAAGAACACCGACATCGGCGCGATCAACTCGCGCCAGCAGCTCGACAAGATAACTGAGCTCACCCGGGTCGGGGAGGCGGAAGGAGCGCAGCGCTGGTCGCCCCCGTGCCAGCTGCCGGAGAAGGGCTACTGGTTCCCGCCGACGGTCTTTACCGGCGTGAGCCAGTCGCACCGGATTGCCAGAGAGGAGATCTTCGGGCCTGTGCTATCTGTGCTGACGTTCCGTACTCCAGATGAAGCGGTGGCCAAGGCCAACAACACGCCGTACGGACTGTCGGCTGGCATCTGGACCGACAAGGGCAGCCGGATTCTCTGGCTAGCGCAGAAGCTGCGTGCCGGGGTGGTCTGGGCCAATACCTACAACCGGTTTGATCCGGCCAGCCCGTTCGGCGGCTACCAGGAGTCGGGATACGGGCGGGAGGGCGGCCGGCACGGCCTGGCCGCGTACCTCAATGTCTGAGTCTCCCGCGCGGCTTAATGTCCGCAAGACCTACAAGCTGTTCATCGGCGGCGCCTTTCCGAGGTCGGAATCTGGCCGGTCCTACCCCGTGCACGGCAATGACGGAGCGCTGCTTGCGTACGCCGCGCAGGGCTCGCGCAAGGACGCTCGCGACGCCGTCGTCGCGGCACGCAAGGCGTTCGGCGGCTGGTCCGGCGCGACGGCTTACAACCGCGGCCAGATCTTGTACCGCGTCGCAGAGATGCTGGAGGGCCGGGCGGCGCAGTTCGCTGCCGAGGTCGCGGCCGCCGACGGGGGCCAGGCAGCGCAGGCCGAGGCTGAGGTGGCCGCGGCTATCGACCGCTGGGTCTGGTACGCGGGCTGGAGCGACAAGGTGGCCCAGGTAGCCGGCGCTGCCAACCCGGTAGCAGGGCCGTACTTCAACTTCAGCGTGCCGGAGCCCACCGGTGTGGTCGCGATCGTGGCGCCCGCCGACGCCAGTCTGCTCGGTCTGGTCAGCGTGGTCGCGCCGGTGATCGTGACCGGCAACACCGCGGTCGTGGTCGCGAGCGAAAGCCGCCCGCTGCCCGCGATCTCGCTAGCGGAAGTGCTCGCCACCTCAGACCTGCCTGCCGGAGTGGTCAACGTGCTGACCGGCCGGACTGCCGAGCTCGCGCCGGTGCTCGCCGGGCACATGGATGTCAACGCCATCGATCTGACGGGCATCGAACCCCAGGAGCGCAAGCCACTCCAGGAGCTGGCCGCGGGCAACGTCAAACGGGTCACGTGCGGGAACGACCACTGGGCGGCGCCGCCTGGAACGCAACGGCTGATGTCATTCCTGGAGATCAAGACGGTGTGGCACCCGGCCGGGACCTGAGCATCCGCAGCCCCAGTTCGAGGACCCTAGGCTGGGCAGGGTGCTCGCCGTGCAAGCCCTGCTGCTCATTGACCTCCAGGCCGCATTCGTCTCCGGCAAGGACCCCGTGCCCCACGCTGAGCCATTGCTGGCCAGTGCCACGAACCTGCTGACGATGGCCAGGCAGGCCGGCAGCCTGGTCGTTCACGTGCAGAATGACGGCGCGGCCGGAGTTGTCGACGAGCCGGGACAGCCTGGCTGGCAACTGTACCTGCCCGCGCAGCCGGGTGAGCCTGTTGTCCGCAAGTCGCACGACGACGCATTCCACGGCACGGGCCTAGGGGCGATCCTTGTCGCGCACCGTGTGGGCCGGCTCGCGATCACCGGGGTCATGTCCGAGATGTGTGTCGCGGCTACTGCCCGCACGGCCCTGGACCGCGGCTATGGCGTGGTGCTGCCGCACGACGCGCATGCCACCTATGACGTTCCGGCCGGTCCGGGTTTCGCCCGCCCGGTGCCCGCCGAGGTCGTCGCTCGCGTCGCTGAATGGTCTCTTGGCGACCAGATCGAGCTGACATCGAGCTCAGACGAGGTCAGTTTCGAACACGTCTGAGCCGTTCGGCGGCGCAGGCCAGCACCCAGCCGGCCGCTGCATTCGTCGCCCAGATGGCGGCGCTCACCAGTCACAACTGCGCACAGCGGATCGGCGCGGTCGCAGTACCGACGCTGGTGCTGGCCGCACGCGACGACATCATCATCC
>DASXIA010000028.1:0-37264 GCA_036488155.1 Streptosporangiaceae bacterium
CCACACCGGCCGCAGCGTATCCAGCCGCGCTATAAGTTGTTCAGGTGCCCGGTGACCTGCTTGACATCGTCCTCATCGCGCTGATCGCCGCATTCGCCGTGGCCGGGTACCGGCAGGGCTTCATCATCGGGGTATTGTCACTCGCCGGCTTCGTGCTCGGCGTGGCCGTCGGGGCGTTCATGGCGCCCGGGATCTCCCGTGCCCTTGCCAAGAGCGTGCAGTGGCAGGCATTCATCGCGATCCTGGTGGTGTTCGCGGCGGCCGTCATCGGGATGCTGATCGCATCCTGGCTCGGGGTCGCGGTCAGGTCCCGGCTCACCGGCCGTCCCGCGACGGTCGTCGACTCGCTAGGGGGCGCTGCCGTAAATATCGCCGCAGTCCTGATCGTCGCATGGCTCATCGGCTCGTTCCTGGTGAACGCCTCCCAGTTCCCGGGGATATCCCGGCAGGTTAACAACTCGGCACTGCTGCGCACGGTGGACGTCGTAATGCCGCCCGGCGCGCTGTACCTGCCGGTCTTTCCTGGCTTGCGCGGCCTGCTGTCGAACGGGCTGTACTCCCAGGTCTTCAGTGCCATCGGGGCGGAGGATAGCCTCAGCCTGGCTGCGCCTGACCAGGCCGTGCTGGGGTCACCAGGACTGCGCAGAGACAAGAACAGCATCGTCAAGGTCCAGGGCATCGCTACCTCGTGCGACCAGCAGATCGAGGGCTCGGGCTTCGTGATCGCTCCGCATCACGTGCTGACCAATGCGCACGTGGTCGCCGGGGTCACGGTCGGGCCGTACGTCTCCCAGCCCGACAGCGGTCAGCGACTCACCGCCCGCGTAGTGCTCTACGACCCGAATCGCGACCTGGCAGTGCTCGACGTACCCGGCCTGTCCGCCCGTCCGCTGAAGCTGGCCGGGCGCGCCTCGAACGGCACCAGCGCCATCGTGGCCGGCTACCCGCAGGATGATCCGTTCACCGACGTGCCTGCCAGGATCGGAGTCAGCATTAACGCCTCCGGACCGAACATCTACTCGACCGCGGCGGTCGGCCGGGAGATCTATCCGATCAAGGCGAAGATCCTCCCCGGCAACTCCGGCGGTCCGCTGCTGGCCCGCGACGGCCATGTGTACGGCGTGGTGTTCGCTGCGTCCACTGCCTATCCCGATATCGGTTATGCCCTGACCTCGGGTGAGGTGATGAGCGATGTCACCGCAGGCAGCCAGGCCACCGCTGCCGTGTCTACCGAGCGCTGTCAGGCCGGCTAGCCGCGGCCTGCTGCGTCTGGCACCCGGAGCGTGAGGCGCAAGTCGTCCGGGTCAAGTCGGCCGACACCGGACCGCTCGATGTGCTCGGCAAGTTCGGCACAAGACAACCGCAGGCCGGCCACGTCGATACCATGCGGGCCGGTGCCCGGGTAGCCCGCCAGGCGGTCAGCACCGCGCCGCAGCAGGCTCGCGGCACCGCGAGCATTGCCGCGCAGGGCGTGCGTCAAGCCGACGGCGAGCTGAGCCAGTCCCTGCCACAGCTCGCGCTCGGCCGGCGGCGCGGCCTTCCAGGCCGCCTCAAGCACCTCATGCGCGTGGAACGGGCGACCGTCGTTAATCAGCTCCTGGGCGGCCGCGAGCGCTTCCAGCGGCGGGCGGGGCCGGTCGTCGGCTGGCGGCTGTCCGGCTGCGTCCCTGGGCAGCGGGCGGCCGAGTGCGTCGCGCGGCCTGGCATTCCGCGCCCGGCCGGCGGCATCGCGATCTCGGCTAGGGAGCACCAGCTAACGCTCGGGCTCGGGATCAGTCAGCCAGGAACGCAGCTCGAGATCGAAACGGTCGGCCGCTTCCTCGTGCGGGAAGTGACCGGTCCCGTCGAGCAGCCGCCACCGGTACGGCGCCTCGACGTAAACGCCCGAGCCGCGGGCTGCGCTCGGCAGTATGCACGGGTCAAGCGCCCCGTGCAGGTGCAACGTCGGAACCTGGATGGGCGACCGCATCATGCGGGTATAAGCGATCCCGTCCGGGCGGAACCTGGAGCGGAGGTACCACCTGTGGTACTCAATGGCGGAATGGGCAACGTGCGGCACGCACATCGCGTCCTCATACCGCCGTTCCGTCTCCGGATCCGGCCAGCCAGGCCCTGACCAGGCGGCGAGCAACCGTCCGACCCGGCTGGCACCGTCCTTGAGCAATCGCCGCTCCGGCAGCATGGGCAACTGGAAGCCCAGCGCGTAGCTCATGCTCTTGGCCTGGGCGAAAGGTGCCGACAGCACGGCAGAGCGCAGTCGCTGCGGGTGCGGCATGGAGACGATCGCGAGCCGCCTGACGACCTTCGGATGGTAGGTGGCCATCGTCCAGGCGATGAGCCCGCCCCAGTCATGCCCGACCACCACGGCGTTAGCCTCGCCGAGCGCGCGGACCAGCCCGGCGGCGTCCGAGGCCGCGGTTATCAGGTCGTAGCCGCGCGGCGGCTTGTCGCTGCCGCCGTACCCGCGCAGGTCAGGCGCAGCAGCACGGAATCCCGCCTGGCTGAGCGAGTCGAGCTGGCGCCGCCACGTCCACCAGAACTCCGGGAATCCGTGCAACAACAGCACGAGCGGCCCGTCGCCGCTTTCAGCGACGTGAAACCGGGTCCCGTTCGCGCTCACCGACCGGTGCGTCCAGGGCCCGGCCGGGTAGATGGAGGCACTACCGCGCGCGGTCATGGCTAGCCGGCTCTGGCGGTGCTGCCGGGCTTGCCGTGGCGCAGCAGTGACATTCCCTCTGACAGGCTCCGCCTGGTCTTGCTCATCCCGCCCAGCTTTCGCAGCATGTGCAGGGCGATCAAGGCCGCGATGCCAATGATCAGCACGCAGGTGCCCGCCGCGATCAGGAAAGCGGCCCACAGCCAGATATGCAGCGCATTCAGGCCGAAGGCGAAGGCGAAGGCGAGCAGCATCAGCACCAGGCAGGCTGCGAACAGCGCTACCACGCCGAGCCCTGCGCCGATGCCGATGCGCTTTGCGTCGGCCTTCAGCTCCAGCTTGGCAAGGTCGAGCTCGTACCTGACCAGTTGCGAGATGTCCCTGGCCGCCACGGATACTAGGTCGCCGATCGACTGATCAGCCACGCCGCTAGCCGCGCGCCTGAGCGCGGGATCGGCCATGGGTACCTCCCTCTCTGCACGCTGTTAACTCAAAGTCTTGCTTATACCCAATGGCAACAGGAGCCGGCATCCGGTATTTGGCAATAGCCTTGCGGCGCGCGCAGGCAAAAGTGATGGTTTTCCACGCTTCCATGCGCCCCTGGCCGCGACTGGCGCTGCCGCGAAGACTCGGCGCGCGGCCTGCTGGCTAGCCTGGCCTGCCCCGAGGGCCCGGACAGCAGCGAGCCCGGCTCGATGGCTTCGGGACGGTCACCTGGGGCTGGGAAACTGGGCGCGCCTCGGGCCCGCACGCAAACGGCGCCCCTTTCCAGGGGCGCCGTCGCACGGACACGTCCAGCCGGGTTACCAAGCGTGCACCTTCTCTGCCGGGGTAGGTAGATGGTGGTCTGCGCCCTTATAGCTGCGGCGCTCCTGCGGCCACTATTCGCCTGCCACGGCACGCCTCCCGCGGCTGGTCGCGCGTGGGTACCCGGCTTCCGTGTACGGACCATCGGCCCGTGATTCCTTTGTACTGTGTCCGCGGCGGCTTTGGAAAGTCCGCGGCGTGATCGATTCGTTATCTGAATCGATTGAGCTAGTTGCATGCCCGCAACGCGCCCGGCCGCGGGGGCCGACAGTGCCCGGACCAGCCAGAATGCAGTCATGGGCGGCCTTTCGCCGGATCTGCGGTACTGCGCCCGGCCTCCCCGGTCTGCGAAAAACTACCCCTGGCTAGTTGCTCCAGTACTCTCGACGGATGTGCCTGCGGTCCGGCAGCATAGGGGAAGGCAGCAGAACCCTTTGCACTTCCGCGACCGGCTGGCAACTTGCCCCGATTGCAACTAGGCTTTCTTGGGTAACGGACCCGGCTCTGCCCCCCCGGAGCCGGACCGTATGGCGACCCCCGTTCTCCCCCCCGACGGGGGTCGCCCCATTTCCGGACTCAGCTGGCCGTTCCTGGCTCACTTCGATCACAGGCGTCCGGATGGAGATGCCCGGTCAGTGCGTGCCGAGTTCCTGATCCGGCTCAGGCGCGCCGGCCAGCAGACAGCGCAGCAGCGCGACTGCATCGTCTTTGGCCAGCGGATGATTGCCATTCCCGCATTTGGGTGACTGAATGCACGCCGGGCAGCCGGCCGCGCATTCGCAGCTTGCAATTGCTTCGGCCGTCGCCGACAACCAGGCCCGCGCCGCGCCGAAACCGCGCTCGGCGAACCCGGCACCGCCCGCATGGCCGTCATAGACGAAGACGGTGAGCTTGCCGGTGGCCGAGTGCGAGTCGGCCGACACGCCGCCGACATCCCACCTGTCGCAGGCCGCCACCAGCGGCAGCAGGCCGATCGCCGCGTGCTCGGCGGCGTGCGCTGCGCCGGGCAGGTCCATGCCCAAGCCAGCAAGCGCAGCGCGCTGAGCGCTGCCGATCGTCCACCAGACCGCCCTCGTCGGCAGCCTTCGCTCCGGCAGGTCCAGGATGTCTTCGCCGATCACCTGCCCTGTCTCGGCGCTGCGCCTGGCGTACGAGACCACCTGGCGAGTGACGAGGACGTCGCCGAAGGACACCGCGGCCGGACCCCACTCAGTCCGCTGATGCTCGGCCGTTACCTCGATGCTGGTGATCTCCCTGGCAGTGGTCGCGTAACCGGGTTCGCGCGGCTCGACCAGTGCGACGCGTTCGTCCAGATCGAGCCGGCTGACCAGGTACGTCTCGCCTTGATGGCTGTAGACGGCGCCTGAATGGGCCAGGAAGTGCGCGGACGGCTCGTCCACGGTGCCGACCAGCCGGCCGGTGGCAAGCTCCACGATGCGCACTGGCCAGCCGCCTGTACCGCGCAGCCCGGTCCGGGTGGCCAGCCCCTGCCGGGTGCAGAAGAAGCGGCCGCTGCGAGCACGGAGCAGGCCGTCAGCGGCCATTCGGCCGGTCAGCGGCGCCGCGGCGGGGCTGAAGGCGGCGAGGTCGTGGGCGCTGAGGGGGAGCTCCGCGGCCGCGGCACACAGGTGGGGGGCGAGCACATACGGGTTGTCGGGGTCCAGCACCGTCGCCTCGACCGGAGCCCCGAGCAGGGCCTGCGGGTGATGAACGAGGTAGGTGTCGAGCGGGTCATCGCGGGCGATGAGCACGGCGACGGCTTCGCGTCCGTCGCGTCCGGCCCGGCCCGCTTGCTGCCAGAGCGCCGCTCTGGTGCCCGGCCACCCGGCCATCAGGACCGCGTCCAGTCCCGGCACGTTGACACCGAGCTCCAGCGCCGTGGTCGCCGCCAGCCCGGTGATTTCTCCGGCCCGCAGCGCTTCCTCAAGTGCTCGCCGCTCCTGCGGCAGGTAGCCAGACCGGTACGCCGCGACCCGCTCGGCCCGCTCGGCAGCTCCCGCCTCGGTCAGGTGGTGCCGCGCCGCTTGCGCCACCGCCTCTGCGCCTCGCCTGGACCGGACGAACGCCAGGACCGCCACATCGCTGCGCACCAGCTCAGCGAGCAGCCGGGCAGCCTCCGAGGTGGCAGCCCGGCGGACCGGAGCGCCGGCCTCGCCGGTGGCGCCGGTCAGCGGCGGCTCCCACAGCGCAAACGTCAGCGGCGCGCGCGGTGCGCCGTCCGTGCCGACCGTCGCTACCGTACGGCCGGTGAGCTGCGCGCCGCATCTGGCGGGCTCGCTGACGGTGGCTGAGGCAAGCACGAACACCGGCTCGGCCGCGCTGTGGTGGTAGGCGACCCGCCGCAGCCGGCGCAGGACATGCGCGACGTGCGAGCCGAACACGCCCCGGTAGGTGTGGCACTCGTCGACGACGACGTAGCGCAGCCGCCGGAAGAAGCCGTTCCACCTGGCGTGACCGGGCAGGAGCGATTGGTGCAGCATGTCGGGCGTCGTCAACAGGTAGTTAGCCTGCGATCTTGCTCTGGTCCGCTCGGCCCACGGGGTATCGCCGTCGATGACCGCTGCCCGGACACCGCGCAGGCCAAGCGAGGCCACGAACTTGGCCTGGTCCGCCGCGAGCGCCCTGGTCGGCGCGATGTAAAGAGCGGTGCCGCCGGTCAGGATGCCGGTGAGCGCGGGCAGCAGGTAGCCCAGGGACTTTCCGGACGCGGTGCCGGTCGAGATGATGACGCTCTGGCCGCTGGCCGCCAGGTCCGCGGCCTCGGCCTGGTGCCGCCAGGGTGTGGCCACGCCGCGTGCGGCCAGGGCAGCGATGAGTTCCGGCGGCACCCAGGCCGGCCAGTTCGCCGGCTGGCCCGGACGGCCGGCGAGGTGCGTCTTGAACGTCAGCCGGCCGGCCTGCGCGCCAGCCTGCAGGAGCGTGGCTGTGCCCGCCGTCGCTGTGCCCGCCGTCCCTGGGCCCGCCGTCGCCGGCTGCCGGTCCTCGTGGCCCTCGCTCGCCGCGAGTGCGCCGCCGACTGCCCGATGCGGCCGGCCGGATTGCTGGCCATGCTGCACGGGACAATGGTCCGACTGCGTGGTGGCAACGGAGTCGGGCAGGGGTACCAAATGCATCAGATCTCAGTGTGTCGCACTGCGCAAGGTGCCAGCGACCGCGATCTGGTATAGGAATAACGGTGGGGCGTGGTTGAGTGCGCCAGCAGGGCATGCCCCGTCGGCGCCCGCCGGCCGCCGAGGCCGGTACTGCCCGGCCGACCCTGACAGGCCGGACCACGGCAGATCACGCGTAACGGACAGGCGCGGCCACCGCTAGACATTGACCGCCGTAAGGCGCTGGAGGATATGTGGACCTGAAGCTGGACCACCACAGCAAGGATGGGATCGAGATCGTCGATGTTGAAGGCGAGATCGACGTCTACACCGCTCCGCGCTTGCGTGAATTGCTGATCGAGCTGGTTAACAGCCGTTTCTATCAGCTCGTCGTGAACATGGAGAAGGTCGAATTCCTGGACTCTACCGGCCTCGGTGTCCTGGTCGGCGGGCTGAAGCGAGTCCGCGCCCACGACGGGTCGCTGGACCTGGTCTGTACCCAGGAGCGGATCCTGAAGATCTTCCGGATCACGGGACTGACCAAGGTATTCGGTATCCACGACACCGTGGATGAGGCCATCGCGGCGCGGCGGGCGGAGAAGTAGCGGACCGGACACCTTGCGCCCCCATTCGGACCGGACGACGCAGCTATGGCAACTGTAGAGCTGACCTTCACCGCGCTGCCCGCACACGTGCGGACAGCGCGGTTGGTCGCGACTGCGGTCGCGAGGCGCAGCGGGGTTGACGAGTCGCTGCTTGACGAAGTCAGGCTCGCGGTCGGCGAGGCATGCTCCCGAGCAGTCGAGGGGCACCAGCTGTACTGCCCGGACGAGCCGGTCCGGCTCGCGCTCACTGACCTGGCCGGCCGGTTCGAGGTCGAGGTCACCGACACATGCGTGCCCGGCGCAGGCTCGCCGGGCGGCCCCGGCCCCGTGCCGGATCACACAGGCGCGGATCCGACAGGCGCGGATCCTGATTTCCCTGCCGGGCTCGGCATCGCGGTAATCGAGGGTCTCGCAGATGACGTGCAGATCAGCGAGACTGCCGCTGGCACCAGCATCAGGATGAGCTGGCCGTCGGCCGGAGCTACCCGGTAACTGGGCGTGCTCAGCTGCTCTCCCCGGGTGGCGGCCGATGTTTCTGTCCGAGTACCGTTACGTCACGAAGCTGTCGCGACCGCGCACGTAGCCGCACCCGATTTACCATCCGCTCACTAGGATGCGTAGACTCCCGGCACGCCACGCGTAAGGTTTGGCTTGCCGTCCGCCGGCAGGCATGGCCGGTCCGCTGCGTACTAGGCCACCGGGACGGAGCCCGCGCGCATGGGCTCGGTACTAGCTGTAATCCCCTGTCAAGGAGGACGGATGTTGCACAACCTCGCCCTTGGGGGAGGCTCGCCCACAGTAACGGGGTCGAACCTGGCCTGGGTAGCCGTGGTGGCCGTCATCGCCCTGCTGGCGCTAGCTGTCGCGGGTTGGCTGGTAAGGGACGTGCTTGCGGCCAGTCAGGGCACGCCGAAGATGCGGGAGATCGCCCAGGCGGTCCAGGAGGGTGCTGCAGCCTACCTTCGGCGGCAGTTCAAGACGCTCAGCATCTTCGTCGTTCTGATCTTTTTCGTGCTGCTCCTGCTGCCCGCGGCCGGCGAATCCGTTCGGTGGGGGCGCTCAGGGTTCTTCCTTGTCGGGGCGCTGCTCTCCGCCTTTACCGGTCGCACCGGCATGTGGCTTGCCGTCCGTGGCAATGTCCGGGTCGCCGCCGCGGCTAAGGAGTCGGGTGAGCGCTCGGCCATGCGGGTCGCGTTCCGTACCGGCGGCGTAGCCGGCATGCTGACGGTCGGCCTCGGCCTGCTCGGCGCGGCGGTGGTCGTGCTCATCTACCGGCAGAACGCCTCAGACGTGCTCGAGGGCTTCGGCCTCGGTGCCGCGCTGCTGGCCATGTTCATGCGGGTCGGCGGCGGTATCTTCACCAAGGCCGCCGATGTCGGCGCCGACCTGGTGGGCAAGGTCGAGAAGGGCATCCCGGAGGACGACCCGCGCAACGCCGCCACGATCGCTGACAACGTCGGCGATAACGTGGGCGACTGCGCCGGAATGGCCGCGGACCTGTTCGAGTCTTACTCGGTGACGCTGGTCGCGGCGCTGATCCTGGGCTCGGTCGCGTTCGGTTCCGAAGGGCTGGTCTTCCCGCTGATCGTGCCAGGGATCGGTGTGATCACCGCGATGTTCGGCATCTTCCTCGTGGCGCCGCGAAAGAACGACCGCAGCGGCATGACGGCCATCAACCGCGGTTTCTTCGCATCCGCTGTCATCTCGCTGATCCTGGTGGTCATCGCGGCCTTTATCTACCTGCCCTCCAAGTTCAGCAGCCTCCATGGCGTCAGCACCGCGATTCACAACACCAAGGGGGATCCGCGCCTGATTGCCATCGGCGCCGTGATCATCGGCCTTGTGCTGGCGAGCGCGATCCAGCTGCTGACTGGCTACTTCACCGAGACGAACCGGAAGCCGGTCAAGGAGATCGGCGAGAGCTCGACGACCGGTCCGGCTACCGTGATCTTGTCCGGCATCTCGGTCGGGCTTGAGTCGGCGGTCTACTCGGCGCTCCTGATCGGCGGAGCCGTCTACCTGGCGTTCCTGCTCGGCACCGGCAACCCGACCATCGCGCTATTCGCCGTCGCGATGGCTGGCACCGGACTGCTGACCACTGTCGGCGTCATCGTGTCGATGGACACCTTCGGCCCGGTGTCGGACAACGCTCAGGGCATTGCGGAAATGTCGGGCGAGGTCGAGGGGGACGCAGCGCAGGTGCTGACCCGGCTCGACGCGGTCGGCAACACCACCAAGGCCATCACCAAGGGCATTGCGATCGCTACTGCGGTGCTGGCCGCGACTGCCCTGTTCGGTGCTTTCCGAACTCAGGTTGAGAGTGCGCTCGGGCCGGCGGCGCGCAGCTTCACGTTGTCCATCGATAAGCCCAACGACCTATTCGGGCTGATTATCGGTGCCTCCGTCGTGTTCTTCTTCTCCGGCCTGCTGATCATGGCCGTCGGCCGGGCGGCCGGCCGGGTGGTCTACGAGGTCCGGGAGCAGTTCCGCAACCACCCGGGCATCATGGACTTCACCGAGAAGCCGGAATACGGCCGGGTGGTGGACATCTGCACCAGGGACTCGCTGCGCGAGCTGGCCACACCGGGCCTGCTAGCGGTGCTGATGCCGATCACGGTCGGCTTCGCCTTCGGCTACGGCCCGCTCGGCTCCTACCTGGCGGGCGCGATCGCCGCGGGCGCGCTGATGGCCGTCTTCCTGGCCAACTCCGGCGGGGCCTGGGATAACGCCAAGAAGCTGGTGGAGGACGGGCATCACGGCGGTAAGGGCTCGCCAGCGCACGAGGCCACGATCATCGGCGACACGGTAGGGGACCCGTTCAAGGACACCGCCGGGCCGGCCATCAACCCGCTGATCAAGGTGATGAACCTGGTGTCGCTGCTGATCGCGACCAGCGTCGTGCGGTACGACCACAACGACGGCCTGCGAGTCGGCGTGGCGGTCGTCGCGTTCGCCATCGTCGTGGGCGCCATCGTGATCTCGAAGCGCCGGTCGACGAACATCTCAGGCGGCGATACCGAGGCGAAGACCCAGGCCGACACGGTGCATGCCTGACGCACAGTAACGACGCAGCGGGGACGGGCGCCGCAGGCGGAACCCGCCCCCGCTCTATGTTCGGCAAACCCACCGGGGACGGGCGCCGCAGGCGGCACCCGCCCCCGCTCTATGTTCGGCAAACCCACTGGGGCGGGTGCCGGAGTGGCACCCGCCCCGCTGTATGTCGGGGGCCGGGAGGCGAGCGGACCGCGGGCCGGCCACGCGCTACGGCGCCCGGTGACCGACGATGGATGCCATGCAGGACTCCCGCAGGCTGATTGTCATGCGGCATGCTAAGGCAGGCGAACTGCCGGGCGGGCCGGACTTCGAGCGAGCCCTGCGGCCACGTGGGCAGCGGGACAGCGCGGCAGCGGGGAAGTGGCTGGCCGCACGCGGATTCCGGCCCGACTTGGTGATCTGCTCAGCCGCGAGGCGGACCCGGCAGACCTGGCAGTACGTCGCGCCGGAACTGGGGGGCGATCCGGATTTCTCCGCCGAACAGCGCCTGTACCAGGCTGACAGCGAAGACGTGGCCGAGCTCATCCGGCAGACGCCCCCGGCGGTCGGGACGCTGCTCTACATCGGCCACAACCCGGCCGCCGCGGAGGTGGCTGGCCTGCTGACCGGCACCGAGACCGCACTTCCCACCGCAGCGATCGCGGTCATCGGGCTAACGGGCGACTGGGCGGACCTGGCTGCCGGCACGGGCGAGCTCGTCGCCTCCTGGTCCCCGAAGGCCGAGCACTAGTCCGCGGCCGTTCCGTCGAGGTTCGGCCATAGCTCTCGCCGGCCCGGGCCGGCCTGAGCTGGGCGCGATCTGAGAAGCGGCAGCAGGCGTTCCGGTGGTGAAAAGATTCTGTTTGTCTTTGCCGCTCTGCCGCATGAAGCGTGTTAGCAGACGGGGACATTGCGGTCAGCATGACTAGATTCGCTGCTGTGACGGAGCATGATCAAGGTGTTCCGGTGACCGCAATGGCGCGTGACCCGGTCGAAGCGATCGTCCGCGCCCGGACGAGGTGACGCTGCGACGTCTGCGCGTGGTGTGATCAGCCCGGCAGGGCTGGACATGGATGTCTGGCCGCGTACTGCGCGGCTCGAGCCGGACGGTGAGATCTCGGTCGGCGGGGTGCGCCTGAGCTCGCTGGCCGCGGCCTACGGCACGCCTGCCTACATCATCGACGAGGCCGACGTCAGGTCCCGGTGCCGCTCCTACGTCGCGGCATTCGGAGACGGTGAGGTCGCGTACGCGGGCAAGGCATTCCTGTGCCGGGCCATGGCCAGCTGGATCGCTCAGGAAGGCCTGTCGCTGGACGTCTGCTCGGCGGGAGAGCTGGCGGTGGCGCGCTCGGTGAGCTTTCCGCCCGAGCGAATCATCCTGCACGGGAACGCCAAGACGCCTGGCGACCTGCATGCGGCGTTCGGCTACGGCGTCGGGCGCATCGTGATCGATGCCGCCTCGGAGATCGTCCGGCTCGCGGCGCAGGCGCCCGCACGGCAGCGGGTCCTCATCCGGGTCACGCCTGGCGTCGATGCCCATGCGCACCGGGCGGTGGCGACAGGGGTGGAGGACCAGAAGTTCGGCTTCTCGCTGCGCTCCGGCGCCGCCGCAGACGCCGCGCACCGGGTGCTCGCCCATCCCGAGCTCGAGCTCGTCGGCCTCCACTGCCACCTGGGCTCGCAGCTGACGGACCTGACCGCGTACGAGGTCGCCGCGCGCAGGCTGATCGGGCTCATGGCGGCGCTGCGGGACACCCGCGGCATCATGCTTGGAGAGCTCAACATGGGCGGCGGCCACGCCGTCCCCTACGTCAGCGGGGATCCGGACTTCGACCTGGCGGGTTTCGCCGACCGCATGCGCCGGGTCATCCGGGCCGAGTGCGCACGCCTGCGGCTGCCGGTGCCGCACCTCGTCATCGAGCCAGGCCGGGCCGTCATCAACCGGGCCGTCGTCACGCTGTACCGGGTCCTCGTCGTCAAGCACGCGAGCCCGCAGCGGACTTTCGTCGCGGTGGACGGTGGCATGAGCGACAACCCGCGGCCCGGACTGTACGGAGCCAGGTACACAGTGCGAACAGCGCGGCAATCCGCCGCGTGTCCGGAACCCGTGACAGTCGTGGGCCGGCACTGCGAGGCCGGAGATGTGCTCGCGGCGGACGTGCCGCTGGCGGCGGATATCCGGCCCGGCGAATTCATCGCCGTGCCTGGCACCGGCGCCTACAACCACTCGATGGCCTCCAACTACAACATGGTCGGACGGCCGCCCGTGGTCGCGGTCCGGGAGGGCGCCGCGCGCCTGCTGGTCCGCCGGGAGACGAACAGCGACCTGCTGCTCCGAGATACCGGTCTGTGAGGAGTGCTCAGATAATGCATACGTATCTTGTCCCCGTGCGAGAAAACAGGGCCGGGACAGTCTCGCTGCAAACCGGCCGGCTGATCTCTGGTGAACGCGTTGGCCTGGCGTTCACCTCGGAGGCGTCGCTGCTGATGACGCTAGGGCCGTCGCAGCAGTGGATCTGGCTTGCGCCGGGCGCGCTGCGGGCCATGCTGGCGCCGCTGGGAGTCACCTGCGTCCGGGTCGATCCGCGGCCGATAGCCGAGCTAGGCGCGGAAACCGTGTCGGGCAAGCCGCTGGCAGGGCCCGCCGGCGCGGGGCGGCCCGCGGCGCCCGTTGCGGCTTAGGCCGGACTAGTCCTCAAGCGAGCGCAAGATCTGGTTGTCGGACGCGAGCGCGGGGTCTTCGGCATCAGCTTCCTCGACGTCCTCTCGTGAGATCCCGAGCAGATACAGGATCGCGTCCAGATGGGGCAGGCTGAGCGAGGTGTCGGCGGCATCGCGTACCGCTGGCTTGGCGTTGAAGGCAATGCCGAGCCCGGCGGCGGAGATCATGTCCAGGTCGTTCGCGCCGTCGCCGACCGCTACAGTCTGGCTGAGGGGCACTCCCGCAGCCGCAGCGAAGCGACGGAGCGCGCGTTCCTTGCCGGGGCGGTCAACGATCGGGCCGACTACCCGGCCGGTGAGTTTCCCTGCTGCTATCTCCAGCGTGTTGGCCTCGGCGAAGTCAAGACCAAGCTCTGCCGTCAGCCAGTCGGTGAACTGGGTGAACCCGCCGCTCACCACGCCGCACCGGTAGCCGAGCCGCTTCAGCGTCCTGATCAGCGTCCGTGCTCCGGGCATCAGCCGCGCGCCGGCCAGCACGTCGTCGATGGCCGAAACATCCAGCCCGTCGAGAAGCGCAACCCGCTGGTGCAGTGCGCGGGCGAAGTCGAGGTCGCCCCGCATCGCCGCGGCGGTAATCTCGCGCACCTGCACCGCGCATCCAGCCCTGGCGGCGAGCAGGTCGATGGCCTCGTCCCGCAGCAAGGTGGAGTCGACATCCATCACCACCAGCCGCATCGCCCGCCGGTGCAGTCCCCCTGGCTGCACCGCTACGTCAGCGCCTAGCTCGACGGACTCGCGGGCGAGCGTGTTCCGCAGCCCGACCGGGTCGGCTCCGGAAACCTCGAACTCAATGCAGGTGACAGGCTTGCTAGCGAGCCGGCCGATCCTGTCGATGTTCGCTCCGTGGGCGGCGATGCGGCCGGCAATCGAGGCCAGTGCCGACGGCAGCAGCGGGCGCCCGAGCAACGTGACGTGCAGCCGGCCTGGCGTCCGCTGGGCCGGCTCACCGGAACCCACGGTCATCTCCACGTCCATGCCCATGTCCGCGGCGAACGAGGTGAGCTGCTGGTGGATGGCGGTCAGGTCAACAGATCCGTCAGCGGCCAGCAGCACTCCCAGCACCAGCCGGCCGCGGATCACGACCTGTTCGACGTCGATGACTGCGAGCTCGTGCGCCGATAGCGTGGCAAACAGCCGGGACGTGACCCCTGGCCGGTCACGGCCGGTGAGAGTGACCAGCAACGTGATCTGCGGACCGGACATTGTGCTGGTAACGCTATCGACCCGTGGCTGCAGCCGGGCTACCAGGGATTCAGTTAGCGTTTGCCGGTCACGGCAGCAGCAGGTGGACGTCACCGAACTCATGCCACCGGTAGCCGTTCCCGGCAGCGGCCTGGTAGCACCGGCGGAGCATCGCCTGGCTGGTGAAGGCGGCGAGCATCCACAAGTGCGTGGACCGGGGTTCGTGCAGGCCGGTCAGCAGGCCGTCCGCGACCGCGACGCCGGTCTGGCTGGTCACCACATGCGAGGTCCAGCCCGCCGCGGCACTGACCATGCCTGCCTCGCCTGGGCCGGCGTAACACGGGTCTTCGGTTACCGCGCTGCCCGGGCAGCCATCCCGCAGCGCCGCGCTTTCCAGCGCGCGCACCACTGTCGTGCCCGCCGCGATGACCCTGCCGCCGGCCCGCCTGGTCAGGTTGACCAGCCTGGCCGTGGCGGCCGGGACGTCGAAGGACTCGGGGTAGGGATCCTCGCCGCCTTCCAGCGACGAGACTCCGGTGTGCAATGTGACCGGGGCTATCGCGATGCCGCGGCTCACCAGCCTCGTCACGATCTCGGGCGTGAACGGGCGGCTTGCGCTTGGCATCTCCGCGCTTCCCGGCCAAGTCGCGAAGATTGTCTGGTACGCCTCGATCGGCCAGGCAGCCGGGACATAGGAGTACCTGATCGGCTGGCCGTGCCGGAGCAGGTAGGGGATGACCGCGGTCGAGAGCCGGCCCCGCCACAAGCGCGGGCTGAACCGGCGATCCAGCGTGAGCTGTGCGCCACCGGGCAGGTCTAGCCGGTCGCCGGCGGAGCCGCCACGGAACGGCGCGGAAGTCCCGCGAGATCCTGACCGCAGCTCGACTAGCCAGTCTCCCTCCGGCATCGCGGTGGAGAAGTGCACGGTCATGGGGGCCGCGCCGGCTGGGGCCGGCAGGGCCACCGCGGCCGGCAGCGTGGCGGTATTGTTCACGACCACCAGGTCGCCTGGCAGCAGCAGGTCGGGCAGCTCTGCGAAGGCGTGGTGATCGACGTCGCCCGACGCGGTGCGGCTGACGAGCATCCGCACGTCGTCCCTGGTCGCTCCCCTGGCCTCCGGTGGCTCATGTGCCTCAAGTTCCGGCCGCAGGTCGAACGGGATGCCGCCCGGCGCGCCCGTCCGGCTCGCGACGTCCGCCGCGGCGCTCACAAGGCAGCTCCGGCCTGCGCAACGCCGGCGGGCATCAGGTCTGCCGCCCGGTACCGGCCGCTTGGCATCCGCTCGCTGATGAGCCGGAGGAACCCGGGGACGACCGCCTCAGGCAGCGGCCGGTCGGAGATGTCCTCACCGGGGTAAGCCTGCTGATGCATGTGCGTGCGCAGGTCACCCGGATCCACCCACCAGACCCGGACCGCAGGTTCCTCGGCCGCGAGCACGTTGCACGCCTGCTCCAGCGCGGCCTTGGCGGCACCGTAGCCACCCCAGCCCGCGTAGGCTTCGACGGCGGCATCCGAAGTGACGCTCAGCACGGCCCCGCCGAGGCTCCGCAGTCCTGGCAGGAACAGCTGCGTCAGGGCAACCGGGGCGATGGCATTGACCTCGAACGAGGCGCGCAGGTCGGCGACCGGGTAATCGGCCAGCGCTGGCAGCGGGCTGGCACCGAGAGTGCCGGCGTTGTTGATCAGCAGGCTGGCCCCGCCCGCCGCCTCGGCGGCGCCGGCCAGCGCGGCACGGTGGCCGGGATCAGTGATATCGCCCGGCAGCGTGAGGACGGCGCGCTCCGGCAGGTCGCGGGTTGCCCGCAGTTCCGCTGCGGTAGCCTCCAGCGCCCTGACGTCGCGGGCATCGATGATCAGCTGATAGCCCGCCCCTGCGAGGGCTCCAGCCAGTGCCCGGCCAAGGCCGCGGGAGGCGCCGGTGATAACTGCTACAGGTTGCGTGTTCATGGCAGCGACGCTAGGCGGGCTGCCCGGTTCGACGCATCGGGCTGCGGCCGGGCTATGGCTACGACCTTGGTCCTAGGACTAGCGCCCGATCCGCGACGCCTGTCGCGCAGGTACCGTCAGGGCTATGGGTCAAGCTCAGCTTCCGGCCGGCGACCAGCCCGGTCAGGCCGACCAGCCCAGTCAGGCCGGCCAGGATGAGGTCTTCGAGCGGGTCAGCCAGGTGGTACTGGCTGTGGCTAGCCAGCTCTCGGCCAGGGACGTGCTGCAGATGATCGTGCGCTCAGCCCGGTCGCTAGCCGGAGCCAGGTACGCCGCGCTCGGCGTACCCGACGAGGCCGGGACGTTCGCGGAGTTCGTCGTGGACGGACTCACTGCGCGCGAGCAGGCGGCCATCGGCCCGCTGCCCCGCAACCACGGGATGCTGGGAGTAGTACTCCGCGAGGGCAAGCCGGTGCGGCTGTCGGACATCCGCACGGACCCGCGGTTCTGGGGATGGCCCGCCGCGCATCCCGAGCTCACCGACGTCCTCGGCGTTCCGATTTCCCACGGAGACCAGATTCTCGGCTTCATCTTCGCCGCCTGCAAGACCGAGCCCGGTGGCTTCACCGACCGGGACGAGCGCCTGGTGAGCTTGTTCGCCGCGCATGCCGCGATCGCCCTGACGAACGCCAGGCTGTACGAGCGGGGGCGCGAGCTCTCGGTGCTCCAGGAACGAGCCAGGCTGGCCAGGGACCTGCATGACGCGGTGTCGCAGAAGCTGTTCAGCATGCGGGCCAAGGCCAGAGCGTCGGCGATCCTCGTGCGACGGGACCCCGGCCGGGCAATCGAGGAAATCGACAGCATCGCAGGGCTCGCTGGCGAAGCGCACGCCGAACTTCGCGCGGTCATCGACGGCCTCGCCCCGCCTGAGCTTGCCGCCGGCGGTCTTGCCGGTTCGGTCCGCGGTTACGCGGCCCTGGCCGGGCGCACCTACGGCACCGACGTGGTCGTCCGGGTTGACGATCTGCCCGATCTCGATGCGGCGCGGCAGACCGCGGTCTACCGGATAGCCCAGGAAGCCATCGGCAACGCGCTCCGGCACTCCGGCGGCGCGGTGTCGGTCTGCCTGGGCCGGCGCCAGCGCAGCGTCGTTCTCGAGGTCAGCGACACCGGTCGCGGCTTCGACGTCAGCGCGCCGCAGCAGGGTCTCGGCCTCGCCTCGATGCGCGAGCGGGCCGGGTCCGCCGGCGGCACGCTCAAAATCACTTCCGCACCGGGAACGGGCACGAAAGTCCGGCTGACGGTCCCGGCGGCCGCGGTTTCCCGGCAGGATGCGCTGCCGCTGACGAACGCGGCCCCCGCATGACCACTAGCGCGCCGATCACCGTACTGATCGCTGACGACCATCCGGTGGTCCGTCAGGGACTAGCGGTTCTGCTCGAGGTGCAAGACGACATCGCGCTGGTCGGCGAGGCTGGTACCGGCCCCGAAGCGGTACTGCTAACCCGGCAGCATGCTCCCGACGTGTTGCTACTCGACCTCAAGCTGCCAGAGCTGGACGGTCTCGGCGTGTTGTCACAGTTGCGGGCGCAGCAGTCGAGCACCCGCGTGCTGGTTCTGACCAGTGCGGCCGGTCCGGCTACTCCGGGGCTGGCGCTGCAGGCAGGTGCTGCCGGCTTCCTGTACAAAGATGTGGACCCCGATGCGCTGGTCCGGGCTATCCGCTCGGTGCACGATGGCCACACCGTGCTGGCGCCAGAAGCAGTCGGCCTGGTCACGGCGCGTCCGGCAGGCCATGCCCGCGGCATCAGCGCGCTGACCGCGCGGGAACGGGACGTGCTCGAGCTGCTTGCCGTCGGCCACTCCAACCGGGAGATAGCACGGACGCTGCGCGTCTCGGAGAAGACTGTCAAGACGCACGTCAGCGCCGTGCTCGCGAAGCTGGGCGTAGCCGACCGGACGCAGGCTGCGTTGCTCGCCGTCCGCTATCAGGTCTGAGCAGAGCCGGCACCCGGGCGCTGTGCCGGGCGCGGCCTTAGGTGGTGGCGCCATGCCGTAAGTTCAAGCTGAGATGGTGGCGCTCGAAGGGAACCGGATGGCGGCTGAGGTAGTGCGGCTGCGCGGGGTTGGGGTCAGGTCTGACAGGTCGATGCTGTTGCGCGACGTCAACTGGACCGCGCGCAGCGACGAGAGCTGGGTGATCATCGGGCCGAACGGGGCCGGCAAGACGACACTCCTGCAGGTGGCCGCGACACTGCTGGCACCGACGCACGGAAGCGTGGAGATCCTGGGCCAGCCGCTTGCTGAGGCTGACATCTCCGACCTGCGTACCAGGATCGGCATGTCGAGCTCTGCCATCGCAGATCAGGTGCCCGTGCACGAGAAGGTCATTGACCTGGTGCTGACGGCGTCCTACGGCATACTCGGCCGCGACGCGGAGGATTACGACTCGTTCGACGTGACCAGGGCGGTCGAGTTGCTGGACGCGCTCGGCTGCGCGCACCTGATCCGGCGGCGCTTCAGTTCGCTGTCCGAGGGCGAGCGGAAGCGAGTCCAGATTGCCAGGTCGCTGATGGCGGATCCGGAGCTGCTGCTGCTCGACGAGCCGGCCGCAGGGCTCGACCTCGGCGGCCGCGAGGATCTCTTGCAGCGCATCGCCGTGCTGTTGCGGGACCCCCGGTCGCCGATGATGGTGCTGGTCACCCACCACGTGGAAGAAGTTCCTGAGGGCTTCACGCACGCCATGCTGATGCGCAAGGGTTCCGTGCTGGCGGCCGGGCCGTTGTCGGAGGTGTTCACCGAGCGAAACCTGTCCCGGTGCTTCGGAGTCCGGTTGCAGGTCGAACGGCGATCGGCCCGGTGGTCGGCGCGAGCTGTGCCGCTCGCCTGACCCCAGGCCGCGGCCGCTCCTTCCGGGTTGCGGCTGCTGCGTGCTGTGGGACTGCTCACACCGGGCTGCTGACTGCGTGGTCCGCTATGCCCGCTCGCATACGATCTCCTCATGCGAGGAATTCGTGGGCCCAGCTGAAGGGCTTGCGATCTTCGGGGTAGGCGTTGCCGCCGGCGCAGTCAACGCCGTGGTCGGATCGGGATCGCTGATCACCTTTCCCACTCTGCTCGCCTTCGGCTTCCCGCCGGTCGTGGCTAATGTCTCAAACAACGTGGGCCTGGTCTCGGGCAACGTCAGCGGCGCTGTCGGTTACCGGCGTGAGCTGTCGGGCCAGCGCAGCAGACTGACCCGCCTCGGCGTCTACTCGGCCGCCGGGTCGCTAGCGGGTGCCGCTGCTCTGCTGGCGCTGCCGTCGAGTTCGTTTCAGCTCATAGTGCCTGTGTTGATCCTGACCGCGTGCGTGCTCGTGCTGATCCAGCCCTGGCTTAGCCGTCGGATCAGTGCCCGGCGCGGGCGTCAGGCGGAGCAGAATGGCGATGCCTCGCCCGACCTCGAGCGGATCAGCCCGGTACTCGGGGCCGGCGTATTCGGCTCGGCCGCGTACGGCGGCTATTTCGGCGCCGCCCAGGGCGTGCTAGTGATCGGCCTGCTCGGCACGTTCCTGGACGAGAGCATGCAACGGGTGAACGGAGCGAAGAACGTCCTCGTGGCAGTCGTGAACGGCACTGCCGCTGTGGTCTACATCATCTTCGCGCACGTGGCGTGGCTCGTCGTGCTGCTGATCGCGGTGGGCTCCACGCTCGGCGGCTTCCTCGGGGCCAAGTTCGGCCGCAGGCTGCCGCCCCAGGCGCTGCGGATCTTTGTCGTGCTGATCGGCGTCATCTCGGCGGTAAAGCTGATCTTCTTCTGACGTGCCCAGGTGTTGCTATACCGTGCTTAGCCGTGCCGTGCTCAGCCGCTGCTACCGGCAGTGGTCGGGGCCGGCTCGGCCGCGTCCAGGCGTTCCCGGCCGAGCAGTCCCGCCCCGGCTCCGACCCCGATAGTGAACAGCGCGGCAACCGCGAAGGCGATACGCAGCGACGAGATGTCGGCGACTCCGCCCATCACGCTCGGCGCAGCCATGCCCGCGCCGTAGCTCACGGTGGCGACGCCGGCCACGCCGATGGCCGGACTCGGGCCGGAACGTCCGGCCGCAGCGAAGACCAGCGGCACAACAACCGAGACGCCGAGACCTATCAGGATGAAGCCGATCAGTGCGGTAACCGCTGCCGCGCTCGTCGCGACCAGCACGCAGCCCGCCGTGCCGAGTACGCCGCAGGCGCGCACGCTGAGTACCGGGCCGAAGCGCCGGACTGATGCGTCGCCGCACAGCCGCCCGGCCGCCATCGATCCAGCGAAGGCACCGGTAGCGATGGCCGCCGCTGCCTGGCTGGAGTGCAAGTCCCAGTGCATGAAGACTGCGGACCAGTCATTCGCCGCGAACTCGACGAAGATCGACGCGAAGCCAACGAGCCCGATGAGCAAGATCGTGCCACGCGGCCAGGCGAACCGCGGAACGTCAATCTCGGCCGCCGCGCCGTCCGGCGCCTGCCCGGCGAACCAGACCGAGGCGATGCCGCCAGCTGCGGCTGAAGCCACGGCCACTACCGTGAACTGGATCACCGGGTCCAGGTGCGCGCGCGCCGACAGTGAACCGACAAGGGCGCCGGCCAGCACGCCGAGGCTCCACATCCCGTGCAGGCCTGACATGATCGACTTGCCAATCCGCTGCTCCGCCTCGACCGCCTGGGCGTTCATCGCATTGTCGTTGATCCCGGTCAGAGAACCAAAAATCAGCATCATCGCCGCCAGCACCGGCAAGTCCGGGGCGACCGCTGGCAGCACCAGCGCGGCGCTGGACGCGACGATGAGCGCCCGCGTCGTTACCTTGGGGCCGTAGCGATGCACGAACTGGGCCGCGAACGGCATTGTGGCGAGCGCGCCGATGCTGGTACTCAGGCCGACCAGGCCGAGTGTTCCGCTGCTCAGGTGAAGCCGGCCCGCGATCCACGGCAGCCGGGAGGCGAAGGTCCCGAACACTATCCCGTTGACGAAGAACGTGACGCCGACGGCACGGCGTTCAGCTGATGCCAAGATCACTCCTGAGCTCACGCACCAGGCTGCTGCCGGGCCCCTAGTCAGCGTCGCCAGCCTATCCGCACCTGTCGCCCGAGCCGGACGCCCGTTCGGGGCTCACGATCTGATTGACGGTCGGATCGGCTCGCAGCGTCAATTAAGGACCCCGGTGAATGCTGTCAGTAATTGTTATGTCACACTCTGCATTGGGGGACCCACTCAGATGATTCCGGGGGACCGGTCATCGGCTCGCCCTGGCGGGGCAGTCCCGCCAGGGCGAGTTCCCTGTCTGGCAGCACCGGCAGCGCTGCCGTCACGGCTGCTTAGCGCGCGCAGCGGCAATGGCCTCGGCCATCCCGCGGTTAGCCAGTTCGTCGGCCCGCTCGTTGCCCGGATTGCCGGCGTGGCCCTTGACCCATAGCCATTGCACGTCGTGCTTGCGGGCGGCCTCGTCGAGCCGGCGCCACAAGTCCTCGTTTTTGACCGGCTGCTTGCTGGCAGTCTTCCAGCCGTTGCGCTTCCAGCCAGCGAGCCAGCCGGTCACCCCGTTGCGGAGGTAGCTGCTGTCGGTATGCAGCCGAACCGCTGAATTCCTGGTCAGCCCCTCGAGCGCTTTGATCGCCGCGGTCAGCTCCATGCGGTTGTTAGTCGTTGCGGTGGCCTCGCCGCCCCACAGCTCCTTGGTCCGGTCGCCGTACTGCAGCACGGCACCCCAGCCGCCGGGGCCCGGATTCCCGCTGCAGGCGCCGTCGGTGTAGATCTCGACCACGCCGGGTGCCGGTCCGCCCGGCCGATCTGCAGCTGTCATGCCACGAAACCTAGCGGGTCACCCGCTACGGGAAGCACAGCCACTGCTAATGGCCGTGCTCATGCGGGCTCGGCGGCACGTCCAGCGCCGCGTTCCGGTCGAAGAATCCCCACGGCTTCAGCCAGAACGATGTGCGGTCGGCCGGCATGACCGGCCAGTCTTCCGGCCTGGTGAGGTGATGCAGACCGAACACATGCCAGAGCACGACATCGGCGTCCTCGATGGGCCGGTCGCGCGCCGTCCATGCGGGCAACCCGAAGTCGGCAGCGCTCAGATTCGGGAACTCACCGCAGGGCCATCGTTCACCGGGGGCGTAGGGAGTCACCCAGAGCGTGTGACCGATCACTTCGGCGCGCTGGAACGCCGGTGATGACTCGTCGATCAGGGCCGGGAAACTGCCGCCCGGTATCAGCTTGTAGGCAGGCCGCCCGCCCAGGCCGTTGACTGACCGCGTCGACGCGACCTTCCAGCTCCGCTGGCTATCCCAGGCGTAATCCTGGCGGCCGTCGGATTCGGTCCGCAGCGGCGTTTCCTCAATGACCAGCGCAAGGCCATGCGGGTTGGCGTCAGTCACCGGCAGTGCCCGTGACTCGATCGCGTACACGGTATTCGGCTCCCCGTCGACATCCAGGTCGAGCCGGGCGACGATGAAGTGCTGGTGGTACGGCGCGTAGGTGCGCTGATCGACTACCGTCCCGGTAGCCGGCGGCTGGCCAGCCGGGAAGGACGAGGTGACCATGATGCCGGTCGCCCGCACCTCGCACTCGATGTTCCCGTCCTGATAGAAGCGCCAGTAGACGAGGTACTCGTAATTCGCGACGGTGACGTGAAACGAAACGACGAGGCGCCGGGCGCGGCGGACCTCCGCACCGGTCCGCTCGTCCACGTGCTTCCACAAGATCCCGTCGTCTTCCTCGTGGATGCACACGGCGTTGCGGATGGTGCGTGGCTGGCCGTGGGAGTCATGCACGACGGCGTCGAGGTAGGAGATCTCGCCGAGGCAGTCGCAGCCAAGTTCCAGTGAAGTGGTCATGAACCCGAGGCCCCACTCGCCGATGTCAAAAGCGGTCCGCCGGTAGTGGTCTGTCGTGGCGTCCCGGTACGGCACGATCATCTCCGCAAAGGACATCCGGTGCGCGATGGGCCGCAGCCGCCCGGCGTCGATGAAGCCGACAGTGTGCAGGACCAGGCCCTCGCGAGGGTTGAAGCCGAGCCGGAGCTCCCAGTTCTGCCAGCGCAGCAGCCGTCCCTTCAGGGTGAAGGACACCCCGTCGGGCTGGATCAGCTGAAGCGGGCTGAGCTTGCGCTGCGGCGTCGCGAGCTGTGCTTGCGGGATGAGGCCGGGCCGGTACTCGCCCATCACCGCGGGCGGCTCAGCGCCGCTCGCGGCGGTGTTCGAGGGGGTGTTCTCGGCGGCAAAACTGTCCTCGAGTTCCAGCAACGCCATCCGGTTGAGGTCGACGACTGGATGCAAGCCGGTCACGTGATGCGCGTACGGGTTACCGTCAGCGCTACCCCGCATCCAGACGTCAGACCAGCCAATCCGGCGCCCCCGGTGCCGCTCCGGCACCAGCGCCGCGCCATAGGCCCAGACATCGGTGAGCACCAGACTCATGTCGGTGATGCCCCGCCTGGCCAGCGCGCTAGTCAGAGCCGGGTGGCGGCGCAGCATCTCGTCGCACTCGTGCCACTCGTCGACGGTCATATTGGGCTGCACGCCAGGCAGATGCTGCCAGTGCGCGATCTGGCCGTCCGGCAGCGTCACGGCCGCGCGGTAGGCCTGCCCGTCCGCGGTATTCCAGCAGACCGCCTGAGCTTTCCGGACGATGCCAGCTGCGCCACCCTTGAGCTCATCCTTAGCCGGCTCGGACAGTTCGATGCAGCCGAATCGCCAGCGGTCATCGACGCCCTTCGCGGCCAGTAACGCGCCGGCCACCTGGCTGATCTCGCCCGCCGACAGCGGGTCGAGGGGATGCCGGTCCGGACCGACCGCAGGACCTGTGCCCGGTTGCTCGCGAGGATTTGTCACCGCGCCTCCTGTCCTCAGTGTCATTGTCATCCCCCGGCCAGTCCCTGACCTCCACTGTGCTGACCTACACGGGGCTGCGTTGTCAGGCAGCGGCCACGTTTCATGGGAAACGTCCGGTACCGCAGTGCCTCAAGCGTGATCACGACTCGCGGAGCCGGGTCAGGTGATCGCGAAGGATGCCTTCCAGCCGGCCATAGAACTCCACGATCAGCCGCAGTTCGTCGTCGGTGTACTCATCGGCCAGCCGCTGCATGGCGCCCAGCATCGGGCCGAACACCGGCGCTGCCGTGCCGAGCACGCGCTCAGTGTCAAGGTGGATAACCACGCGCCGCCGGTCCTGGGCGTCCCGCTCGCGGCGCACGAAGCCGGCCTGCTCCAGCCGGTCGACTACGCCGGTAATCGATGCCGTTGTTAGTCCGGTCGCCTTCGCCAGCTCCCCAGCCGTCAGCTGGCCGCTGAAGCTGAGGATGTTCAGGCAGTTGAGGTCGGTCGCGTTGATGCCGATGCGGTCCGCGGCCGCCTGAGTCATCAGCACCGTGAGCGATCCGGTCTGCCTGACGGCCCCTGCGAACGTCTTGGCCAGGCTGGCGCGCTCCGCGCTCCAGGAGCTCGACTCGATCCCTTCGGGCCACGGCACTTCCCAGTGCTCCCCGCGCTCGGACATCCCTAAGCTCCCTGATAGTTAAGCTATCTAGACAATAGCAATATGAAACGCTAGCGTAGCTACGTAACTGACTGCTGCGACCTTCCATCAGCGGAGAATCCCATGTCACCAGATCCTCAGATCCTGGCACCGCGCGACGCCGCGGGCGACCCGCCTGACCCTCGCCGGTGGCTCACGCTGGCCGTGCTGCTGCTAGCGGCATTCATGAACCTGCTCGACATCTCGATCGTCAACATCGCGATCCCGTCCATCCAGCGAAACCTGCACGCTAGCTACGCCGATGTGCAGTGGGCACTGGCCGGCTACACCCTCGCGTACGCGCTTGTGCTCATCACCGGTGGCCGGCTGGGCGACACCTTCGGCCGCAAGCGGCTCTTCCTCATCGGCGTCGCCGGTTTCACCCTGATGTCGGCGCTGTGCGGAGCCGCACAGACCCCTGGCATGCTGATCGCCTTCCGGGTCGCTCAGGGCGCCATGGGCGCGATCATGATCCCGCAGGTCCTCTCGGTTATTCAGGTGATCTTCCCGGCGGCGGAGCGGATCAAAGCGCTCGCCGCGTTCGGAGTTACCGCCGGCCTCGGAACCGTGAGCGGGCCGCTGCTCGGCGGCTTGCTGACCCAGCACAATCTGTTCGGCCTCGACTGGCGGCCGATTTTCCTGATCAACGTCCCGGTCGGCATCCTCGCTGTGTGCGCATCAGCCGTACTGGTGCGCGAGTCCAGGGCCCCGCGTCCGCCGCGGCTCGACCCTGGCGGCGTGGCGCTGATTTCGGCGGCACTGCTCCTGCTGCTGTACCCGCTGGTCCAGGGCCGCCAGCTGGGCTGGCCGGTGTGGACCTTCGTGTCGATGGCCGCCGCGGTTCCGGTGTTCGCGGCTTTCATCGCCTACGAGCGGGCCAAGGACCGGCGTGACGGTTCGCCCCTCGTGCAGCTGAACCTGTTCGCCGAGCGCTCGTTCGCGGTCGGCATGGCGATCGCGGTAACTTTCTTTCTCGGCGTGACGTCGTTCACGCTGATCCTGACGCTGTTCCTGCAGATCGGCCTCGGCTTCGAGCCGCTGCACGCCGGCCTGACTTTCCTGCCGTTCTCTGGCGGCGTGCTAGCTGCGTCCGGCGCGGCGGCCCGCCTCGCGCCGAAGTTCGGGCGCGGGGTGACGATGACAGGTGCACTGGTTATGTCGGCGGGCATGGGCGGCCTGATCGCGATCGTGCACCACTACGGCGGCTCCGTCACGACCTGGGACATGGCGCCGGCCCTGGTGGTGGCTGGCCTCGGCATGGGGGGCGTGCTAGCGCCTCTTGCCGACATCCTCCTGGACGGCGTCCAGCTGCAGGACGCGGGTTCAGCGTCCGGCATCTTCAACACCAGCCTGCAAGTCGGCGCGTCTATCGGCGTCGCCGTGATCGGGGTCATCTTCTTTGGCCTGCTCGGCAGCCAGTCGGCGCCCGCGGCCGCGTCGGTCGCTCCGCAACTGCGCTCGGCGCTGGCGGCGGCCAGCGTACCCGCACCAGTGGCCGCCTCGATCGAGGGTCAGTTCGGTACCTGCCTGCACGCCCGCCTAGTGGCCACGGACCCGACTGTCACGCCTGCCGCCTGCCAGCTGGCAAGCCACCAGGCACCGCCGCCCGGGGTACGCACGGTGCTCGCAGGCGCCGGAGCGGTCGCGGTACGGCATGACTTCGCAGCGGCGCTAGAGCGGACGTTGTGGTTCCAGGTGGCGGTCTTCCTGGCGAGCTTCCTGCTGATGGCTGTACTACCGCGTGGCGCTGGCCGGCGCCGGGCCGGCGACGGCGCTGCGGCAGCGAGCCAGCCAGCCGTCGAGGGCGTCGTCATCGCCTGATCACATCGGGAGACGAGGAACTCAGGGAGACCGAGGGCCCTAAAGGTGCCGCCTTCCACCGGCCCGGCGGTGCCCGCGGACCCTCGCGCCGCCTGAACGGTCTGACCCGACGGAGACGGTGTCGTAGTCGGTAATCGCCAGTCCCAGGTCTGCGGCCACCCGCGCCATGGTGCCGTCGATGAGCTTGAGGTCGCGGATGGCGAGCTGCGCCGGGTGGGCGATGCCGGACCGCTCCTCGACGCGGCGCTCGGCCTGGTCGAAGAGCGCCGATGACCGCGTGTAGACCCCATCCCTGGGCCCGGCCAAGGCGACGCCGATCGCGTTCAGGGATTGGCGGAGGGTCGCGCTCGCCAGTTCGATGTCCAGACGCGTACCGGCGTCGAGCAGCCCGGACCTTTCAGTGTCGGTGACCAGGTTACGGCTGTAGTTCCGGGCTGCAGAAGCCAGGCGCATCGCGCGCCCGGTGTCCTCGTCTATGCCGCCAGTAAGGTTACGGCGCAGCGGCTGTGCCGTGGCCGTGAGGGCCTGGTAGGCCGCGTCGACGGCCCGGGCGTCGGAGCGCAGCGTCGCCTCCGTGCCGTCGTCCTCGCCGAGCAGCTGGCCGCTGGCGTGGTCCGCCAGCCGCCCGACCGCCTGGACAAGGTCCCGGAACGCGATGCGCAGGACCCGGCGGGTCCGCAGCGGAAACACCAGCATCACCACAGCGATGGTGACGGCCGCACCGAGGCCTGTTTCCGCCAGGCGGAGCAGCAGCAGGGAGTTGGAGAACTCATCAAGCTGCACATAGAGCTGCGACACCATCACGGTGATCCCGATGACCATGAAGGCGTAATTGATCCGCATCAGGTAGAAGCCGAAGAAGAAGGCGGCCAGGATCACTGCGATGGACCAGTAGGTGTGGTGGCCGACGGCGGTGACAAGCAGTGAGCCAACGCCGATTCCGATCACGGTGCCGGCCACCCGGAAGAACGCCTTGCGGACCTGCTCGCCGGTGGTGTTGGCATTCATGAAGGTGATGACGGCGGCGAGAACGGCCCAGTAGAAGCGGCGCGGGGACAGAACGTCGCCGAGAACGGTAGCCACGCCGACGGCGACAGCCATCTGGATCGCGGTGCGGGTATGAAGCGGCAGCCGGATCCGCTCGCTCAGCCGGGTGCCGGGCTCGAGCGATGCGGTGGTGCTGACCTGGGCCGAGCCGGGCAACCACCCGCCGAAGAGCTGGACAGACGGGCGGAAGGCGCCCTCGCCGTCCCTGGTCGCGCCAATGGCCATCCACTCGGTCATGGCATCGGCCAGAGCGATGACCGAACCGGCGAAGCGGTGCGGGACCACCAACACGGCGCGGTCCTCGCCGGGCGGAACGGGACCTGCCTCGCGGAGCAGGCTGATCAGCCGGGCGGCATGGGCCTTGGCCTGCTCATTCTCGCCACGGATCAGGTCGCGGAGCGCCAGGCGGGCCTCGAAATGCTGGGCGGCGGGGAGGCCGTAGCGGGCCATGGCCTCGGCGAAGCGAGCGATATTGGCCAGGGCAAGCTCGGCGTCGAAGAGGCGCTGGTGAAGCAGCTGAGCCGACGAACCGTCGGCCACGGCGCCCGGATCCCCGACCTGGGCGTCGATCATCAGGGCGGCCTCATTGAGCCGCACGAGCTGGTGGTGCAGACGGCAGGAGGACCGGTCGGGATGCGCGGCATGCCGGGGGTGGTCGAGCACCTTGAGTGCCAGGGCGGCCGCCTTGCGGGCCCGGGCAGCAAAGGAACGCTGGGTGCGCCGCAGGGCCCTGGCCTGGCGGGGGTAGAAGAACGCGAACCGGACGGCGATGGCGATGACGGTGCCGACACCGATTTCGGCGGCGAGCCACCCGAGGTCACCGAGCGTAACGGCGGCGTGCAGGAAGAATCCGAAGAAGTCCCCCATGAACAGCAGCATCGCGGCGATGAACCCGCGCGGGCCGAAGCGCCGGCCGTAGGTGCCGAGAGCGAGGACGACCGGGAAGGAGATCAGGGCCAGGATGCGGTGACCGCCGAGCGCGATCCCAAGGCTCAGTGCCGCAATCAGCGGGACGGGCAGGAAGAGCACGGTAATGAGCTGGCCACGGGCGGTGGTGTCCATGACCCCGAAGCACGACATCATCCCGACGACGGCGCCGAGCAGCATGGCGATCACGAGATACTCGTGGTTGGCCACCGCCACCCCGGCTGCCGCTGCGGCGGAAAGCGCCCCGTGCGGCCGGATCTGCAGCGCATGGGTGAAACGCACGAACAGCGCCTCGCCGCCGAGGATGACCGCAATCGTGAGCACGCTGTGGAGCGCCGTGCGGAACCTGTTGAGGCCCGGGTCGGATCCGGCGAAGCGGTCGATCCAGCTGCCCGCGATCCGCTCTCGGGCACCGATCGGTGCCCCGGCTTCCGGGCCTGATGGACGGGCCGTGGTGACCGAAATCACAGCACGCCGATCTCGGCGTCGGGCCACCGGTTACGCATGATCGCCAAGTCTATGTAATTGGCCCAGATGCGTGATCCGTGCCGCCGCGTCCGAATCAGGTCGCGGTGCTCGCGTGCCAGGACAGTCGTCCGGCCGGCGCTAGGGCGAAGGCGCAGGCCGGCCTGCTTGTGCGGCGATCAGGTCCCGGTACCAGCCGAATGACGATTTGGGCGTGCGGCGCTGCGTCTCGAAGTCGACGTGCACCAAGCCGAACCGCTGGCGGTATCCCTCGGCCCACTCAAAGTTGTCCATTAGCGTCCATACCAGGTAGCCGCGGACGTCGACGCCCGCCGCGATCGCGTCCGCAACCGCGCGGATGTGACCGTTCAGGTAGCTGATCCGGGGTTGGTCGTCAATCTGTCCGAGATCGTCGGGCTGGTCTGCGACCGAGCAGCCATTCTCGGTGATGTAGACCGGCGGCAGCTTGGCGCCGTAGCGGCCCGCCAGCGTCGTCAGCATCTCGGTGAGACCGGCCGGGACGACCGGCCAGCCGAACGCTGTGACCGGGTAGCCGGAGATCTGCTCGACCTGAAACGGCAGCCCCGACTCTGGCTGTGCGGACTCCGGGCGTGCGAGCGTCGGAGGTGTTGGCTGCGTGGGGGCGGAGATCTGAGTCGGGTTGTAGTAATTGACGCCGAGCGCATCGACCGGCGCGGAAATGATGGCCAGGTCTCCCTCGCGAACGCAGTCGGGGCCGTCCGGGCCGACTCCGAACGCGGAGAGCCCAGACGGGTAGCTACCGAGCAGGACGGGGTCAGTGAACGTCCAGTTATGCAACGCGTCATACGCTGCGGTGGCCGCTAGGTCCGACGGGCTATCTGATGCGGGCCACGCGGGCGTGTAGTTGTTCGTGATAGCGACCTCGCGGACGCCCGCGGCCCGCAGCGCCGAGTTGGCCAGGCCATGCGCGAGAAGCTGATGATGCGCGGTGGCGAGCGCATCCAGCATCAGTGCCTTGCCCGGAGCGTGGATCCCGAGCGCGTACCCGAAGGCAGTCACGATGAACGGCTCGTTCAGCGTGATCCAGGTCGGGATGCGGTCGGCGAGCCGCTCCGCGGCGACGACGGCATAGTCAGCGAACCGGTAGGCAGTGTCGCGCGCCATCCAGCCGCCTGCGTCCTCCAGCGGCTGCGGCAGGTCCCAGTGGTAGAGCGTCGGCATCGGGTTGATGCCCTCGGCGAGCAGCGCGTCGGTCAGCCGGTCGTAGAAGTCAAGGCCCGGCGCATTGACCGCCCCCGATCCGGTCGGCTGGATTCGCGGCCACGCGAGGGAGAACCGGTACGTTCCGATGCCCAGCCTGGCCATCAGCGCGACGTCTTCCGGCCACCGGTGGTAGTGGTCGGCCGCAATCTCGCCGCTCTGCCCGTCGCCGATCACGCCGGGCCGACGGCAGAACGTGTCCCAGATGGAATCGCCACGGCCGTCCTCCGAAACCGCGCCTTCGATCTGGTAGGCGGCAGTTGCGACGCCCCAGGCAAAGCCCGGCGGAAAAGCTGGCATGCCAAGATCGCTCACGCTGCGATCGTAGCCCTGCTAGCCGGGCAGTGTCCTTGCTCGGCGAGGACGTGCTCGCAGCACGACAGGCGGGGCCAGCCTGGCAGCACCGCGGCGAGAGGATCGGCTTGTGAGCGATCCAGATGCCGTCGTCGTGGGCTCCGGGCCGAACGGTCTGGCCGCTGCCCTGATTCTGGCCAGGGCAGGGCTGACAGTGCAGGTCTTCGAGGGCGCGGCCGAAGCGGGCGGCGGCTGCCGCACCGCCAGCCTCACGTTGCCCGGCTTCGCGCATGACGTCTGCGCCGCCGTGCACCCGCTGGCGGCGGCCTCGCCCTTTTTCCGCAGCCTGGACCTGGCCACGCGCGGCGTTCGGCTGCGCGCACCGAAGGTCGCAGTCGCGCACCCGTTGGACGGCGGCCGCGCGAGCGCTATCAGCGGCTCGGTGGCCGAGACGGCGGCCAGGCTGGGGGCAGACGCGAGCGCCTACCGGCGGCTGATGGAGCCGCTGGTAGGCCACAGCGACGCCATCATGGCGCTTGCGCTGGCGCCGCTGCGCTCCCGGCCGGCTGAGTTGCTTCCGGCCGCCAGGTTCGGCGCGCAAGGCCTGCTGCCTGCCCGGCTGCTGGCGGTGCGACTGCGGACGGTAGAGGGTCGCGCTCTGCTGGCCGGGATGGCCGGTCACTCGGCGCGCCTGCTGTCAGCGACGCTGACGGGGGCGTATGGGCTCCTCCTCATGGTGCTGGCGCACACCACGGGCTGGCCGGTCGTCGAAGGCGGCAGCGGTCAGCTCGTTGCGGGAATGACCGCCGAACTGTCGGAACTCGGCGGCACCGTGGCCACCGGCGTGTGGGTCGAGCGGCTCGAGCAGCTGCCACGGGCGAAGGCTGTCCTGCTGGACGTGACCCCGCGCCAGCTGCTGCGGATGGCCGGGGACCGATTGCCGGCCGGCTACCGCCGGGCCATGCGGCGGTTCCGCTACGGCCCCGGCGTGTGCAAGGTCGACTGGGCGCTGGACGGCCCCGTTCCCTGGCAGAACGAGGCCTGTAACGAAGCCGGCACCGTGCACGTCGGCGGAACTCTCGCTGATGTCTCGCGCAGCGAGGCCGAAGTCAGCGCAGGGCAGCATCCGGACCGTCCGTTCTGCCTGGTTGCGCAACCCGGCGTGGTCGACTCCAGCCGCGCGCCGGGCGGCCGGCAGACGCTGTGGGGTTACTGCCACGTGCCGGCCGGCTCGGCTGCCGACATGACCAGCCGGATCGAGGCACAGATCGAGCGGTTCGCGCCCGGCTTTCGTGATCGCATTCTCGCGCGTTCGGTACGCACTGCAGCCGACCTGGAGCGCTACAACCCGACCTACGTCGGCGGCGACATTACCGGCGGGGCCGGCACGCTGCGGCAGACTGTCGGCCGCCCGGCACTGCGGTGGAACCAGTACCGGACGCCGCTTGCCGGCGTGTACCTGTGCTCCGCTTCGACTCCGCCAGGCGGCGGCGTCCACGGCATGTGCGGCTACTGGGCGGCCCGTGCAGCCCTGCGTGACCTAGGCGTGGCACCGGATCCCGGGCCGGTCGGGCCGAGCCGACCCTAACCACGCCCGGCGAGGGTACCGTGACGAGCGTGAAGAAGATTTTGGAGTTGCTGATCTGCTTCCTGCATCCGATCGCGGTCGTCCTGATTTGGATCGACTTGCTGACCCGGAACGACATCGGCGCAGGGGCGAAGCTTGCCTGGGGGATTTTCGCGATCGTCCCGCTGGTGCCGTTCCTGTATGTGCTGACCGGCGGAGATCTCTGGTAATTGGTCGATCAGCGTTAAGGGCACAGTCAGACTGGCACTGCCCTGGCACTCTCCTGTGCTGCACCCGTCGGCACGCGCGTGTCAGTCCTGGACGCAAACATGTACTCGTCTCGCGTACATGTACACCTCGTGGTGACATCGTGCGTCCTATCTGCAAGCAGCTATTAGCACATCAGCGATATTGACTCGTTAATGTCGAAATCGGTGTCTTGCGCAGGTAGTTGCCCGGCAGAAACAGGCCACGAGGACACTGGAGAACATTGTGCTCAAGACACGCATCGCAGCCGCGGCCGTGGTCGGCATTACCGCGCTGGGCGGGGGAGCCGTCGCGCTGGCGGCATCAAGTTCGCCTGCGAGTAGCACCGCGCAGCATTACTTCACCGCATGTGTGACATCAAGTCATCAGGTTCGGGACCTCTACTCAGGCCGGCACTCGTGCGGGCGCGGGCTGAAGAAGTACACCTGGAACCAGACCGGACCTCGCGGCGCGACTGGTCCCGCTGGCGCGACGGGGGCCGCTGGCGCTACCGGGGCGCAGGGTCCTGCCGGGCCACAGGGTCCGGCGGGAACGTCTGCCGTCTTGTCGGTCACTGCGACCACGACGGTAACCAACTGGCCGGAAAGCTCGGGATGGGCAAACGACAACTTCACCCGCACGGTGACGATCACGCGCCAGCACGCGGCAGCCACGAGTCACTGCAACGATGCGGCGACGTGCTGGTACTACACCGAGACCCTGTCGGACAACGGAACGTTCATGACCAATAGCGGGGCCACCGCGCCCAACGGCAGCGACCCGGTGAAGATCAACGGCATCGTGCCCGGCAGCATTGTCGGCGGCGGCGGCCTGGAGTTTTACGCAAGCTCCGGCACGCCGAGCACCAGCGGGGTTCCGGCCACTGCCGACGGCTCGAGCAAGCCGTCGACCACCACCGACTGGTACCAGCTGTTCTTCCCGGCTGGGACCACGTTCGGCCAGGCGGGCACCGCGAACGACCCGTGGACGACTTACAAGTGGGTGTACACCGCGCCTAAGACGTGCGAGCAGTGGACTGACGCGATCCTGCCTGGCGATGACGGTCAGGGTAGCGGTGATGGCAACATCACTGGCGTCAATGCCTGCGCCGGCTGACCTGGTCCGCTCCTTCTGACCTCGCACGACCTTGCGGCGGCTCGCACCACAATGCGGGCCGCCGCGGCGTGTGCGGTCCTGTCCAGAACCAGGGCGCGAGCTGTCGCCGATCGCCTACCATGCCCGGAACGGTGCTGACAGTGTGCTGGATCAGCGCACCGCCATGAGCCTGGAGTTAGACATGGCACTGAAGGCAACGCGGGCGCCTGGTCAGGCCCCGTCGCGGGCCAGATGGGGCACAATCAGCCGCGAGCAACTGATTGTGGCTGCCAAGGATCAGATCGAGGCTGAGGGCTATGAGCAGCTCACAATCCGGTCGCTAGCATCCCGGCTGGGTGTAGCCCCGATGTCGTTGTACCGGCACGTGCGGGACAAGGAGGACCTGCTGAACGAGGTCGTCGATCGCTTGCTGGCTGAGGCGTGGCGACCGGCAGGCGGCGCTGCTGACGTTTGGGCGTGGGTCACGGAGGCCGCCGACCGCCTCCGCCAGCTTCTGGTCGGGCAACCTGCTGCTCTCCGGGTCTACCTGTCCCACCCGGTAACAACGCCGGCAGCCCTGACCAGGCAAGGCGTAATGCTTGAGGTATTGCGGACAG
The DNA here is from genome assembly GCA_036488155.1 of Streptosporangiaceae bacterium. Classification (GTDB taxonomy): domain Bacteria; phylum Actinomycetota; class Actinomycetes; order Streptosporangiales; family Streptosporangiaceae; genus JAJYUU01. The sequence continues at coordinate 33,865 of DASXIA010000028.1, forward strand.
GCGGGCTCGATGAGCCGGCCGCGCGGCGGCTGTACGCGATCATCCACACCTACACCCTCGGTTTCGCTGCGCTGGAATCGTCGCGCGCGCGATGGCTCGCCAGGCATCCAGAGCCGCTGGATCCCGATACTGCCTGGCTGGCTGCGATGACTGGATCCGAGCAGTTCAGCGAGGGCCTGGCCGCGCTGCTGGCGGGAGCGATCCGCAGCAGCTAGTGGTCAGCTAGTCGTTGCCGGCCATAACGATCGCCTCGTCGACCTCGCCCTGGCGGGCGGCGAGCTCGGCTGCGTACTTCTCCCGGTCGATCTTCTCGGCGAGTTCTTCGTCCGCCCGCATCAGCACGTCGAGGTCGGACTCGGCGGCGTCGATGACGCCGAGGTCGGTGTAGGCGTGCTGAACCTTGGGTCCCCACAGGCCGATGTCTTTGACGCACGGCACGATCCGTGAGAACAGCAGGGTGCGGAACGCCTGCTGCACCGGTGACTGGTCAGTGAACGCGACGCACTCCTCGACATCGAAGCCCATCCGCTCCCACACCTCGCGGCCGGTGAACCTGTTGCGCATCAGGTAGCAGCCCTCGACGATGAACTCCTCGCGGTCCGCCCGTTCGGCGGCGGTCAGTTCCTTGTAGTAGTCGCGCAGCGCCAGCCTGCCGAACGCGACGTGCCGCGCCTCGTCCTGCATGACATACGCCAGCAGCTGGGTCACCAGCGCGTTGTTGGACAGGTCCCGGTGGACGCCGAACGCGGCCAGCGCTAGTCCCTCGATCAGCACCTGCATGCCGAGGTACGGCATGTCCCAGCGCGAGTCGGAGAGCGCGTCGGCCAGCAACTGGGCCAGGTCCGGATTGACCGGGTAGTAGAGCCCGATCTTCTCCCGCATGAACCGGGAGTACAGCTCGACGTGCCGCGCCTCGTCCATCGCCTGGGTGGCCGCGTAGAACTTCGAGTCCATGTCCGGCACCGACTCCACGATGCGGGCAGCGACTGTCAGTGCCCCCTGCTCACCATGCAGGAACTGGCTGAACAGCCACGCTGACAGGTGGTGATCCAGCTCGTCTCGTTCCTTCTGGTTCAGCACGTTCCACTGGCGGGAGCCGTAGATCGGGTTCAGCTCCTCGGTCTGCTCCATGACGTTGCATGGATTGACCGGTATCGACCAGTCGATTCGTTTCGCCGCGTCCCACTGCTTATCCTTGCCGCGCTGGTAAAGATCTAGCAGACGGCTGCGGCCCTCGTCGTACTCCCAGCTGAACCGCGCTGAACCGGCGGAGGGGATGTCCCAGGTGCCTGGCTCGACCGGAGTGGTGTAGTGCTCGTACGTGCTCACGGCGGCCTCCCGAGGAGTTAACGGCAGTAACTCAGACATTACTCGCCAGTACGGAATTGCTCTAGTGCCAGTTGTGCCCGGCGTGGTAGGCAGCGAGCATGGATTTCGACATCCCCGCGGACCTCGTCGCCTACCTGGCCGAACTGGACGACTTCATCGAAGCGGAGATCCGGCCGCTGGAGCGCACGGACGACAACGCCCGGTTTTTCGACCACCGGCGCGAGGACGCGCGAACCGACTGGGACCGCGGCGGACTGCCGAGCCGGGACTGGGAAGCGTTGCTCGCGGAGGCCAAACGCCGCGCAGATGCCGCCGGGCATTACCGGTACGCGGTCCCGGCGAAGTACGGCGGTCGCGACGGCACCAACCTCGGGATGGCGGTCATCCGCGAGCACCTCGCCGCCAAAGGCCTCGGACTGCACTGTGACCTGCAGAACGAGCACATGATCGTGGGCAACAACGTCGGGCTGATGCTGATGCTCGAATACGGCAGCCCGGAGCAGCAGGCCGAGTGGGTAGATAAGCTCGCCGCCGGCCGAGCGGGCTTCGCGTTCGGCATCACCGAGCCCGCGCACGGCTCCGACGCCACGTTCATGGAAACCACCGCAGCGCGCGACGGCGACGACTGGATCATCAGCGGCGAGAAGACCTGGAACACCGGCGTGCACGTCGCATCGCACGATCTGATCTTCGCCCGCACCAGCGGCATGCCCGGCGACGCCGACGGAATCACCGCGTTCCTGACCCCGGTCGCAGCGGCCGGCTTCAGCATCGATGAGTACCTGTGGACGTTCAACATGCCGACCGATCACGCCCACATCACCCTGGCGGACGTGCGGGTACCGGCCAGCGCGATCTTCGGCGGTGAAGGCCGGGGCTTGCAAGTCGTGCAGCACTTCTTCAACGAGAACCGGATCAGGCAGGCGGCATCCAGCCTCGGCGCGGCCCAGTACTGCATTAACGAGTCGGTTGCCTACGCACTCGAGCGCAAGCCGTTCGGCAAGTCGCTGGCCAGCAACCAGGCCGTCCAGTTCCCGCTGGTCGAACTGCAGACGCAGTGCGAGATGCTGCGCGCACTGATCCATAAGACAGCCTGGCTGATGGACCGCGACGGCCCGTTCTCCGCCTCGGACAAGGTCTCGATGTGCAACTACTGGGCGAACCGGCTGTGCTGCGAGGCCGCCGACCGCGCCATGCAGGTGCACGGCGGGCTCGGTTACTCGCGGCATAAACCGTTCGAGCACATCTACCGGCACCACCGCAGGTACCGGATCACCGAGGGCGCTGAGGAGATCCAGATGCGCAGGGTGGCCGGCTACATGTTCGGCTTCATGCGCCAGCGTGCTCCGAAGGGAGTGGCCGAGAGCTGATGTCACATGCTCCAGGCCAACACGGTCTTCCGGGCGGGAACGAGCTGGCGCGCGCGCTGCGGCCGTTCGTCGGGTCAGTCAGCATCGAGGGACTGACCGGGCTGCCGGGTGGCGCGTCGAAACAGACCTGGTCCTTTGACGCGGTCGGTGCCGACGGCATGCGGACACCGCTGATCCTGCGCCGGGATCCCCCTGGCAGACCGGGCGAGCCCGGCGCGATCGAGCGGGAAGCGGCGGTGATCGCCCTGGCGCACGATGCTGAGCTCCCGGTGCCCGAGATGCTGTTCTGCTCGGACGGTCCTGGCCTCGGCACGGCCGGCATGGTGATGCGCCGGGTGGAGGGGGAGACGATCGCGCGCCGGATCCTCCGCGACCGTGAGTACGCCACGGCCCGGCAAGTGCTAGTCGGCCAGCTCGGCCAGTTCGCCGCGCGGCTGCATGCGCTCGGCCGGCCGGTCTCTCTGCCGCAGTCCGATCCGCTGGCCAGCCTGCGCGAGCAACTGGACTCCTTCGGCCGCCCGAGCGAGGTCTTTGAGCTGGCGCTGTCGGAGCTTGAGCGGGACCAGCCGCAGCCCCGCGGGCCGGTCCTGTTGCACGGCGACTTTCGCCTCGGCAACCTGATCGTCGGGCCTGACGGCCTGCGGGCAGTACTGGACTGGGAGCTGACGCATGCCGGCAACCCGGCTGAGGATCTGGGCTGG
>DASXIA010000038.1:0-18656 GCA_036488155.1 Streptosporangiaceae bacterium
AATCATTAGCGCCTCCTCTTAAGGTCACGTGCATACTATACCAAGCGCTGCGCGCAATATGTCAAGCGCTGGCTCCGCTCCGTAGCCAAGACGAGTCGCAGCGTGCTGTCAGAGACCGGCACTGGGGGGATGCCCCCGTTGGCGTTGAGGTAACGCTGTCACGGCGCGGCGTGCTGGCGGAGGACGCCACTCGAGAGCGGAGGCCGGTCATGATCCTGAAGAGTTGTGCATGCTCCGACCCCTTGAACCCGCGATGCGTAGCTCTCCAGGATCATGGCGGCCGTCCCGTTTGTCAGCGCCCTGCAGGCCTTCCAGGCGGCGGCGGTGGTGGTCCAGGCGCCGATCCACGTCGAGCGGCCTGTCGGTGCCGCGCTGCTGGTTGGCAGACGCCAGTTATGCCGCTTTTGTGCCGCCGCTGCTCTGACTTTTCACGGATCCGGTACACCCATAACCGGATATAACAGGCATCTGAGCGTACCGGAGCCGTGAAAAGTGGATCTGCGAGCCAGGAACGCGGCCCACTGCCATCGCTCCGAAGGGCGATCACCGACTGTTTTGGCCGCTATAGCCGATTCGGCAGTCTGGCTGTGGCTTGCTGCGCAGTGGCGGAGCTTGGATCGCCAGGAAAATGCGCTCGCGTGCTGCGCCGCAGCGGATGACGATCGAACCGTGGGTTCCAGGCCGCCGGAGATAGCTACCGATCTGCCGGGGCTGGTGCTGCGGGAACTGACCGCGGCGGAGCGCAACCGACATCTTTGCCGGGGTAACTGATGGCAATGACAAGAGCGTCGCGGTGCTGAGGCGACTCGGTTTCGCCTGGATAGCGTCGTTCCAGCGCTATGACCGCTATCAACTCGTCCTGGCCTCGCGACGGCCGGACTAGCCCCGCGGGCTAGCCCGGCCACTTTGTTACGGCTGTTGGATGAGTTCCAGGCCGTTGCCGTCCTGGTCCCGGAAGCTGAACATCGGCGGCACGCCCGGCCAGCGCAAGAGCTCGCTGGCATCGACACCGCATGCGAGCATGGTCGCGCGGGCAGCGGCGGCGTCGGGCGTCGTCAGCCGGATGCCGGTCTCGACGCCGGCCAGTACCCGGTCATGTTCCGGCACTAGCGCAATCGACGGTCCGTCGCAGGATGGACTGACCTCGATCCAGCGCGTTCCCTGCGGTGTCGGCACGTCGAGGCGCTTGCTGAAGCCAAGGACGGTTGTGTAGAACTCCAGTGCCTTGCCCTGGTCGCGAACCGGAACGCCGATGGTGCGCACGCCGGTGATGTGGGAGTCGGTGTCTGACATATTGCCGCCTTCGCTCGGTCGCCGGTACCGGATCAGTTCTGGCCGCTGTACATCAGCGAGCCGGGGGTCGTTAGCAGCTCACCGGTCTCCAGCCAGGTCTTCAGGCCCGAGAGGATCATCGGCCAGCCGCCGTAGAGCTGGTCGTTGGCGCCCTCGCGGAGCTGGTCGTGGGTGACTACGAGGCGGCACGAGTCTGCGACCTGCTCGATTTCCCAGGAAACCCGGCTCGGTCCCTCGCTCCTGACGTCATCGCCCCACAGCGCGGTCATGGTGTGAACCAGCTTGCGCGGCGGGTCTACCTCGAGGACTTCGCCTTCCCCGAGGAGGCCGTTAGCGCCAGTGTGCCCGAACTCGAGCCGCGATCCTGGCGTCCAGTCCGACCTCACGCCGGCGCCAAAGTTGTACTTGCTCCTGATCTGCGGATCGACGATCGCCTGCCACAAGCGTTCGGGCGTCGTGCGGATGTAGATCTCGAAGATCTTTTCCATCGGCTTCTCCAGATCTTGCTTCAGGTCGCTGAGAGCGGCGGCCCAGGGCTCTGCGTACTTGCTGACCCATCTGTCGTGGATCAGGCGGATGGGGACCGGATTGAGGAAGTGGAGCTTCTCCCGCCCCCGCCTCCTCGTGACGATGAGGCCGGCATCCTCGAGTTGCCGGAGATGCTTCATGACGCCGAAGCGCGTCATCGGGAACCGCTCCTCCAGCGCGCTGAGGGTCTGCCCGTCGGCGCGGAAGAGCTCATCGAGCAGCTCACGCCGGGTCGGATCGGCCAGGGCCTTGAACACCTCATCCACGCTCATGAGAATAGGTGACCAATTGGTCACGTGTCAACGGGCTTCGTGGCCTGGCAGCGCGCAAGAAAGCGCCGGCTAACGCGGGCCGCACGACCGAATCGGGGGCCGACCAACTAGCGTTCAGTTATGACTGATGCCTGGCCGGCCGCGTCCTACGAGCAGTGGAGCGCGACCTGCGACACCCTTCACGCGCACACTCAGGTACTCGGCAAGTTCGCGGTCGCGCTTGCGCCGCCCGAGCCGCAACTACAGCACGCGGCCCTGCGGCTGACGGCCCGGGGCTGGGAGACCGCCCCGTTGCCTGCCCCTGACGGATCCGGGCGGCTGGTCGTTTTGCTGAACTTGCACACCCACGAGGCTGTCGCCGAGCACAGTGACGGCCGCGTCGAGCGCGTTCCGCTGACGCCAGACCGGCCCGTCGGTGCGGTCACCCGCGACCTGCTGGCCGCGGTCCGGCGGCTGGCCGGCGACGTGCGCATCGATGCGACGCCGCAGGAGGTGGCGTGGACTGTGCCACTCGACGCCGACGACGAGCACGCGACTTATAACCGCGACCAGGTAGCCGATTACTTCACCGCCGCTAGCCGCGCTGCCATGGTGCTGACTGAGTTCCGCGCGCCCTATCGCGGCCGATCCACTCCGGTCAACGCGTGGTGGGGGTCATTCGACCTGGCGGTCAGCATGTTCTCCGGCGATCCGGCCGAGCCGCCGTCGCCTGACTTCATCATGCGGAACGCGATGGATGCCCAGGAGGTCGCAGTCGGGTGGTGGCCGGGAGATCCGCGGCATCCGGCCGCGGCGTTCTATGCCTACACTCACCCTGCTCCGCCGTCCTTCGGCGACGGACGGGTCCAGCCTGCTGCCGCGCACTGGGATCGGGCCCTGGGCGAGTACCTCCTGAACTGGGACGACGTCCGAGCTAGTGCAGATCCGCACGCAGCCGCGCTGGAGTTCGCCAGGTCTGCCTTCACGTTTGCATGCGAAGTGTGCTTGTGGGACAACGTGCTTGTGGCGAGTGCCCACGGCACGCCGCCGCCAGTGCACTAGCTGCGGTTGCCCGCCTTGGGCTGGCATGCTGGCCGGGTGAGCCTGGAATCCCCGACGCCGCAGACTCGCCGGGCCCGGCTATGGCGGGCGGCGGAAGTGCGGAACGTGCCGCTGCGCGCGATCCTGGTGACGGTCGCCGTGGTAGTGCTGGTCTACCTAAGCGGCAAGATCATCGACCGGTTGCGTGGCGTGATCTTGTTGCTCGTCGTCGCGGGGTTCATCGCCCTGCTGCTGAATCCCCTGGTCGTGGCTCTGCAGCGGCGGGTCGGGCGGCGCGGCATCGCGGTGACATTGGTGACGGCACTAGCAGTATGCGCGTTTGCCGGGCTCGCGGTAGCGTTCGGATATCCGCTGGTCAACGGCATCAGCCACCTCGCAGACAACCTGCCTACTTACGTCAGGAACGCCCAGCATGGCCAGGGCTGGATCGGGCGCGTGGTCACCAAGTACCACCTGCAGAGCTGGGTGGAGAAGAACGCGCCGAAACTAGCGAGCTACGGCCGCGACCTGGCGCACCCGGCGCTAAGTCTCGGCAAGGGCGCGGTGTCCCTGGTGTTCTCGCTGTTCACCATCTTCGTGCTGGTGGTGCTGGTGCTACTGGAAGCGCCCAAACTGCGGACCGGGCTCCTCGGCCTGATGACGCCAGAGCGGGCCGACCGGTACAGCCTGATCGCCAGGGATGTCAACCGATCGGTCACCGGTTACATGCTCGGCAACTTCGCGACGTCCATCATCGCCGGGGTGGTGGTACTCGCGACTTTGTTCCTGCTCGGGGTACCGTTCCCGGTCCTGTGGGCGCTCTGGGTAGCGCTGGTCGACTTCCTGCCGATGATCGGCGGCGCGCTGGCCGGGATCCCGGTTGTCCTGTTCGCGCTGACGCACTCGGTGTCGGCGGCAGTGGTGACACTGGTGGTGTTCCTGATCTACACCCAGGTCGAGAACCATGTGCTCAACCCGGTCATCATGAGCCGGACCGTGCGGATAAATCCGCTCCTTGTCCTCGTGTCGATCCTTGTGGGCGCGTCGCTCGGCAGCTGGATAGGCGGCTTCTTCGGCGGCTTCGTGGCTGCGCTGCTGGCCATCCCGGCTGCCGGAGCGATTCAGGTGATCGTCAAGGCGGTCTGGCAGTCGACCGGCCAGGCGCAGTCAGCCGGGGGAGTCGGGGCGGCCGGGGGAGCGGAGGGGGCCGGCAAGCACCACGCCAAATCCGCACCCGGTGACATCGAGCCTGGCGGACCGCCGGCAGCCGGCCCGCAACCTGTGGGCGCTGAGTAGGGCGCGCCCTGCCCGCATCAGCCGGGGACGGACGTGCCCGGCAGTAGTGGTAGCCGCGACGGCGGCTTGACTTCCTCCAGGCGCAGGTAGGTCACCAGGCGCTGGCTGCCGCGCGCTGACAGCGTGGCTAGCACCTGCTGCAGTTCGGTGACGTCCCTGGCCACGATCGTCAGCAGATAGTCCATCTCGCCGGTGACGTTGTCCGCCGCGATGATCTGCGGCAATGCTCTGATCTGATCCTCGAACACGCGAGTCGCCCGCGGGTCGTGCCGGCCGAGGGTGGCGGCGACATACATCTGCAGCGGGAACCCGACGGCCGCCGCGTCCAGACGCGCGCTGATCACCTTGATAACCCCCGACGCCTTGAGCCGGCGAACCCGGTTCAGCGTCGCGGCTGGTGACAATCCCACCATCCTGGCCAGTTCGACGTTAGTGCGGTCGGCGTCAGCCTGCAGCTCCGAGAGCAGTTGCAAATCAATTTCATCAAGTACTACGGCCACACCGCCAAATAATATCTCGTTGGCTGGCTGAGTGCCCGAATTGGCCGCCCCCGTCGGTGACTCTGAATAATGAGCAACAGCCGTCGACTGATCTTCCTTGCCCTGATAGTCGCGGGCGTCCTGTGGGGCACTACGGTGCCGCTTTCCAAGGTCGCCCTTGGCTGGATGCCGCCCGCCTGGCTGGCGTTCGCCAGGTTTGCGCTCGCTGGCGCCATCCTGATGATGGCCAGCCGCTCCAGGCTGCGCGCGGCGTCCAGCCCGGCAATCCTGATCAGCGGCGGCCTGGGCTACGGCGGTTCAGTGCTGCTGCAGAACCTGGGCATCGAGCGGACCAGCGTGACGCATGCGGCGCTGCTGATCGGTGCCACGCCAGTGCTCGTCGCGGTCATGGCCGCGGCACTGCGGCACAGTGTCGCTCGGCCAGTTGCCTGGGCCGGATTCGGCCTGTCGCTCGCTGGCGTCGGCTTCATCGCCAGCGGTCAGGGCTCAGGATCAACGCTCGGCGGCGACGGACTTGTGCTAGCCGCGCAGCTGGTCTCGGCCTGTTTCACCGTCTCCCAGGCAAGGCTGCTCCGCGGCCGCGACCCCGTGGCGGTAACCGGACTGCAGCTGATGTCCGCGGCTGTCCTGGTCCTCCCGATCGCCCTGACGACCGAGCACCAACTGGCCGGATCCATGAGCGCGGCAGCACTGCTAGCCACCATCGGCCTGGTCATTGCAGGCACGGTGGGCCCGACTGCACTGTTCGCCTTCGGCCAGAGCAAGGTGGCCGCCGACGTTGCTGGCGCCTTCCTGAACATCGAGCCGCTGGTCGGCGGCATCATGGGCACGGCGCTGTTCGCTGATCCGCTCGGGCCGGTTCAGATCGCCGGCGGTCTCGCCATCATGGCTGGCATCGGGCTGAGCAGCTTCCAGGTCGCGCGCGGCGAGCGCCTCCGCAGGGCCGGGCAGGTCGCGCCAAGCGAGGTCGCGCTGGCCTCGGCAAGGGAGGTCGCGCTGGCCTCGGCAAGGGAGGTCGCGCTGGCCGCTGCGGGAGAGCCGGCGGCGCTGCGCGTCGCGCCGGCTGCTGCGGTCGCGTCGCTGCAGAAGCCTGGCGAGGCGCCCAGTCTCATCAGGCGCACCCGGTTCCCGCATCTGCGCGACGACGCTGTCCGGTACGCCCGTCGCCTCGGGCCCGCCGCCCACGCGAGCCCCAGCGCGGGAGCAGGCGGTCGCCCGTCGCGCGCCAGCCGGCGGCCAGGTGCTGTGCGCCGGTCAGCTACTGGACGGCGGCGGGATGGCGACGCGTCGCCGGACCGGCAACAGCGGCGGGGGCGCGCACACACCCGCTAGCGCCTCCGTAGCAGGGGGTGCCGGCCCGGCTAGTCAGCCGAGAGCGCGATCGAGGTTGAACGCGGCGCTGATCAGCGCCAGGTGGGTGAAGGCCTGCGGGAAGTTGCCCTGCTGCTCGCCAGCGCGGCTGATCTGCTCGGCGTACAGGCCCAGGTGGTTGGCGTAGGTGAGCATCTTCTCGAAGGCCAGCCGCGCCTCCTCAATCCGCCCGGAGCGGGTGAGCGCCTCGACGTACCAGAACGAGCAGATCGAGAACGTGCCTTCCTCGCCGCGAAGACCGTCCGGGCTGGCTTCCGGGTCGTAGCGATACACGAGCGAATCGGACACCAGATCCGCGGTGAGCGCGTCCAGCGTGGCAAGCCACTTAGGGTCGGTGGGCGAGATGAACTTGGCCAGGGGCATCATCAGGACTGAAGCGTCAAGAACGTCGTCACCGTAGTGCTGGATGAACGCCCGCCGAGTGGCAGACCAGCCGCGTTGCATGATCTGCCGGTAGATTTCGTCCCTGATCTGCCCCCAGTGAGAGAGGTTGGCTGGCAGGCCCCGGCGCCGGGCCATCCGAATGGCGCGTTCGATCGCGACCCAGCACATCAGCCGGGAGTACAGGAAGTTCTTGCGCCCGCCGCGGGTCTCCCAGATTCCCTCGTCGGGCTGGTCCCAGTGATCGCAGACCCAGTTCACCAGGGCGCAGACCTCGTCCCAGTGGTCGCTGGAGATGGGCTGCCCCCACTTGTCGTAGAGGTAGATCGAGTCGATCAGCGCGCCGTAGATGTCGAGCTGAAGCTGGTCGGCGGCGGCATTTCCGATCCGCACCGGGGCGGATCCCTGGTAGCCCGCCAGGTTGGTCAGCTCGGTTTCGGGCAGTTCGGTGCGGCCGTCGATGCCGTACATGATCTGCAGCGGGCTTGAGGCGCCGCCCTCGCGCCGCGTGACGTGCGTGGACAGGAACGTCATAAAGGCCTCGGCCTCGCCGGCGAAGCCTAGCCGCAGCAGCGCGTAGATGCAGAAGGCGGCGTCACGGACCCACACGTACCGGTAGTCCCAGTTGCGCTCGCCACCGATCTGTTCGGGCAGGCTCGTCGTCGGTGCGGCCACGATCGTGCCAGTGGGCGCATAGGTGAGCAGCTTGAGGGTCAGCGCTGAACGGTGCACGGTCTCCCGCCACCGGCCACGGTAGCGGGACGCCGACAGCCATCGCCGCCAAAAGGCCACTGTGGCAGTGAACTCCTGCTCGGCCTCGATGTCCGGGCAGGTTCGCGGCGAGATGTCGTCGCCGACCTGGTCGAGCGCGAACACCGCGGACTCCCCTTCCAGGAGCTTGAACGCCGCGGTCGCGTCCTGTGCGTCGTGTTCGAGCGCCACCGTGGCGGTCAACGCGAGCGCAAGATCCGCGGACTCGAAGAGCATCTGGCCGGCGTGCTGCCGGACGGTGTGCGGCTGCCTGGCGTAGTCGAAGCGGGGAGCCACCCTCGCCCGGAAGGGAATCGACCCGCGCACGCACATGACGCGCCGGATCACGCGATGCCGGCTGACCTCGCCGGGGTCACCGGTGATCGGCATGAAGTCCTGGACTTCGCCCACGCCATCCTCGGTGAAGAACCGGGTGATCAGCACGTTGGTGTCGGGGAAGTAGAACTGCTTGGTCTTCGCCGGCGCGTCGGCGGCCAGCTCGAATGCCCCGCCGCGGTCCGCATCGAGGATCGAGGCGAACACGCTGGGGGCGTCGAAGCCCGAGGAGCAATACCAGTCGATAGTGCCGTCGGTGCCGACCAGGGCCACGGTGCGCAGGTCGCCGATCAGCCCGTGGTCGGCGATCGGCAGGTAGCGAGATGCGGCGCGCGGTTGTTGCCTGCCGCTCATACATTTGTTTTTCCCCGCGTAGCGGGTCTTTAACGAGCGCGAACCGGGTCGTCAGTTCAATCCATCCCGGCTATGCTCGCCGCGAGTCTGACGCGGTCTGGCGGCAGGGAGGAGCGAAGGTTGAAGGCTGTGATCGTCAGCGAGTTCGGCGGGCCCGAGCAGCTGCGCCTGGCGGATGCGGCGGATCCGGTACCTGGTGAAGGTCAGGTCCGGATCGGAGTCCATGCGGCGGGCGTCAACCCGGTGGATGCATATAACCGCGGGGATGGCAGCTGGGCTGGCATCCGCCCGCCGTGCATTCTCGGGTACGACGTAGCCGGCATCGTTGAAAGCGTCGGGCCCGGCGTAACGGGCCTGCGCCCCGGTGATCGCGTGATGGCGATGACGCATTTTCCTGACGGCGCAGGCGGGTACGCGGAACTCGCGGTCGTTGACGCATCCGAGGTCGCCCGGATCGATCCGGGTACCTCATTCGCCGAGGCGGCCGCCACCCCGCTGGCCGCCGGGACAGCTTCCCTGGTTCTGGCCCGGCTCTCCCTGCGGCCCGGCAGCCGGCTGCTGGTGCTGGGCGCCAGCGGTGGCGTCGGGCTGTTCCTGCTGCAACTGGCGGCTCACCAGGGCATCGAGACTATCGGGGTTGGCCGCAGTGCGATGCACAACCAGATGCTCACGCTCGGGGCGAGCAGCTGCATCGACTACACCCGGGAGGACCCGGATCAGCGGGCCATCCAGCGTGCGGGCGGGCCGGTGGATGCAATCGCTGACCTCGTCGGCGGACCGCATCTCGCGGCCGCGCTGGGCGGCCTGCGGCCGGGCGGCCAGGTGGCGGCAATCGAAACCCCGCAACTCGACCTTGATCCGCTACTGGACGCCAACATCACCTTCCACGGCGTGCTCATCCAGGACGACGGCCAGCGGACCCGAGAACTTGCGGCGTTGCTGGCCGAGCACGCGCTGCAGCCGGTCATCAGCCACCAGATGCCCCTGGCCGAAGCGGCCGAAGCGCACCGGATCCTGGAGCAGCGCCACGCGGGCGGAAAGATCGTGCTCAACGTCGTCGGCTAGCCCCCGGCGTTCGCCGGCGACCACCTGTCGGCCGGGAACGCCCACATACCAGCCAGTCCAGCGTCCGGGCACGCAGGTAGTTCGGCCGTCAGGGGTTGCACTCCGGTACTCCGATCCAGCAGGCTCGCGGAGTGACGTCAATGAAGTCAGTCGGAGTTGTCGGCGCCGGAATTCTCGGGCTGGCGGTGGCGCGGGAGCTGACCATTCGCTTCCCAGGTGTCGCCGTCACGGTCTTCGAGAAGGAAGGCCACGTCGCGGCGCATCAGAGTGGCCACAACAGTGGCGTCGTGCATGCCGGCGTCTATTACCCGCCGGGCAGCCTGAAGGCATCGCTCTGCCGTCGCGGCGCCGCGATGACGCGCGAGTTCTGCCAGGAGCACGGGGTGCGGCTACGCGAACTCGGGAAGCTGATCGTGGCCGTATCCGAGCAGGAACTGCCGGGTCTGGCCGAGATCGAGCGGCGTTCCACGCTCAATCAGGTGCCCGGCATCCGTCGCCTGGCCCAGGCGCAGATCGCCGAGGTAGAGCCGCACATCCATGGCGTGGCTGCGCTGCACTCCCCGTCCACCGCGGCGGTCGACTACATCACGATGTGCGAGGAACTTGCGCGTGCGGTGAAGTCCTCCGGCGGAGAGGTCCTGCTCAACACTCAGATCACCAGCGTCAGGGAGACTCCGTCCGCCGTTCGCGTGAGCTCGGCCGCGACGGACTGGGATTTCGACTACCTGATCGTCTGCGCCGGACTCAGCAGCGACTATTTCGCCGCGAGCCTCGGCCGCTCCGGTGACCTGCGCATCGTCCCGTTCCGCGGTGAGTACTACGAACTGCGGCCGGAGGCGCGAGAACGCGTCCGCGGGATGATCTACCCGGTGCCCGACCCGCGTTACCCGTTCCTCGGCGTGCACCTGACCAGGCACGTCGACGATACCGTGCACGTGGGGCCGAATGCGGTCCTCGCGCTCGCGCTCGAGGGCTACCAGTGGAAGAACGTCAGTCTGCATGACCTGACTCAGATAGCGCGGTGGCCTGGCACCTGGCAGCTCGCCCGGCAGCACTGGCGCAGTGGCGTCAAGGAGATCACCGGATCGCTGTCCAAGCGCCGTTATCTCGCGAACGTCCGCGCCTACCTGCCGGATCTGCATCTGCCGGACCTCGTCAGGTCCAAGTCCGGCGTCCGTGCCCAGGCGGTACGGCGCGACGGCAGCCTGGAGGACGACTTCGTGTTGCAGGCTGACGGGCGAGTGCTTCTGGTCCGGAATGCGCCGTCTCCGGCTGCCACTGCAAGCCTGGCGATTGCCGAGCACGTGGTGTCAACGGTGGGCGCCTAGACCCGGGCACGGGGCGTGACAGTCTCGGTGATCTTTGACCGACGCGGAGCGGAACCGCTGTTCCGCAGCAGTATGGCCGCCACGATCATCGCTGCCGCGGCAAGTCCGGCTCCGGTAGCGAACGCAAGCCGGTAACCGGACGTCAGCGCAGAAGTACTGCCAAGACCCGCCGCTTGCAGGCTGGCAGTCCGGCCGGCGGCCAGGGTGGAAAGCACTGCCACGCCGAGTGCCGCGCCGAGCTGCTGCGTGGTGTTGAACAGGCCGGACGCCACCCCGGCGTCGCTTTGCCTGGCACCCGACATGGCGAGCGATGCTAGTGCCGGCAGGGTGAGGCCGCCGCCTGCGCCGAACAGCACCAGCGGCCCGAGCAGGTGCGCCGGGTAGCTTGCGTGCCCGGGCACGCGCGCTAGCAGTGCCAGCGCGACGCCGATGAACAGCAGGCCTGCCAGCAGCATCATGCGATGCCCGAAGCGGGCGGCGATGCGCGCGGAGAAGCCCAGGGAGACGGTGCCGATGACTGCGGCTGTCGGAAGCAGGGACAAGCCAGATATGGCGGCGCTGTCGCCGAGGACGCGTTGCATGTACAGGGTGACGATGACCTGGAATCCGAATGCGGCGGCTATCACCAGGAGTTGTGCCAGGTTTGCTCCGGTGACGTTGCGCACCGAGAAGATGCGCAGCGGCAGCAGCGGAACGCGGGCCGTCGCCTGACGGATGACGAACGCAGTGAGAAACCCTAGGGCCAGGGCAGCCGCAAGGAGCGTGCGAGTGGCGCCCCAGCCGTACTGAGTTGTCCCGCTGATCGCGTAAACGCCGAGCATGAGGCCCGCCGTGGCCAGGCTCGCCCCTGGCCAGTCGGCGCCGCTGCGCAGCTTGCTCCCGTGGTCAGCATCCAGGAGCTTAACGGCAAGCAGGCCGGCCATTATGCCGATCGGCACGTTGACGAAGAAGATCCAGTGCCAGCCGACGGTCTGGGTCAGAACACCGCCGAGCACGAGGCCGACAGACGCGCCCGCCGCGCCGACGAAGCTGAACGCGCCGATCGCTTTCGCCTGCTCGCGCTGTTCGGGAAACAGGGTCACGATCATGCCCAGGCTGACCGCCGACACCATGGCGCCGCCGATCCCCTGGGCAAACCGTGCGGCGATCAGCATCGCGGGACTAGTGGCGAGGCCGCACAGCAGCGACGCGGCGGTGAAGACCGCCAGCCCGCAGCCGAAAATGCGCTTGCGGCCGCTGAGGTCGCCGAGACGGCCGGCGAGCAGCAGCAGGCTGCCGAAGGCGATCAGGTAGGCGTTCATGACCCAGCTCAGGTTGGCCGGGGTAAACCCGAGGTGCCGCTGGATGGCCGGCAGGGCCACGGTGACGATCGTGCCGTCGAGGATGATCATCAAGTTGGCGCCGCAGAGCAGCCACATGGCGAGCCGGCGCTTACCGCGACCGGTTGCAGTGCTCTGGACGGACCTGAGGGCGCTTCCGCTAGTAGCCATGGAGCGACCGTAACAGATGATCTATTAACAGACAATCTTTTTCGGATCGAGTCTGGAGCCAGCAGATCACCCAGATCTGTGACACCTTCCAGCGGGTGTCCATCGCGTAGCGAGGGAGGCGAGAGATCCTGTCTCAGACGTGGATGCTGAGCAGCAGGATGCCGGTGTCTGACTCGATGCGCAGGGCGGTTAGCTGGCTGGCGGGGAATGCGGTCGTGCCGGTTATCCGTGCTGAGCCGTCGTATGTCGCGTTCCAGCTCCCGGCGATGTCTGTGCCGCCGCGGGTTACGGCGACCAGGATGCACCGCCGGTGTCCCGGCAGGCCGCTTGCGGTCAGGTCGATCTGCGTGCCGGTCGCCGTGTCGTGCAGCTGCGCGTCTGCGGTGACGCGGGTCGCGCTGTCAGCAGCGCGGAATGTGCGGGTCGGCGCGCCGGAGCTCACTATCAGCGCAACGGCGGCAGCCGCGGCAGCCAGGGCGGCGCCGCAGGCCGGCAGCCATCGCTGTGCTGGCCGCCGAATGGGTCGCGACTTGCCCGCCGGATGCGCCGCGAACCGGGTGCTTGATCCCCGCCATGACCGTGGCACCTGGGCGTCGTCGGAGTGCGCAGAGGGAAGGGGATGCTCGGGTAGTGCATTGTGCAACAGGCCCGCGGGTCGCGCGGCAAGGCCAGGCTCCGGTCGGCCCGCCGTGCGGGCGGCCAAGCCAAGCCAGCCTCGGACTGGGACGAGTTCGTCGTAGTCCGCTCGGCAGCCGGCGCAGGCTGCGAGGTGGCGGTTAACCCGGTCGCGTGCGCAGCTGTCGAGTGCGCCGACGACGTAGGCACCGATTTCGCCGCGCCACTGCGCGCATGAGTGGCTCATCTGTCTCCTCTCCCGGGCGCCTGCGTGCCTTGCAGGCTCGCTCAGTAGCCAGCCTGATAGCTGTAGCTGGGCGCCGGCGCTGGGGAACCGGCGCCGGCCGGCTTGCCGCTGGCGGTGACGACCTGCCAGGTGAAGTTGGTGCCGTTGAAGCTGTCGTGGAAGTTGTTGCCGTGCGCCTGGCCGGCCGCGGTGTCCAGCCGGAAGGTGTACAGCGCCCGGCCGTTGTAGGTGAGCTGGGTCTTGCTGCCGGGGCGGCGTAGCGTGCCGAGTTTGCCGGGCAGACCGCTGGCAGCCGGGTGGACCGAGCTGGCGGTGACGGGGAACCAGAAGCTCAGGCACGAGCCCGTGCACTTGATGTTGCCGTTCACTTCCGCTGGAGTTTTAGGCGTGTAGATCGTCATCCCGGAGCTGGTCACCAGGGCGGTGCCGACGCCGTTGAGCTGGCGGGCCGAGACGGTCGCGTTCGCAGCCGCCGCGTTCCCGCTGTTTCCGCTGTTCCCGCCGCCTCCCGAGCTCGCCGTGTAACCGGGCGACGAGCTGCACGCGGCTATCAGCACGGCCGCGGCGGCAAGGCCGGACAGGGCGGTGCCGCGCCTGAGCACGCGCTGCCGGCCCTGGCCTGCCTGCGATGGGCTAACACCGGGCTGCGCCTGCCGGTAGGTGCCTGTCATCACGGTGGTCCTCCTTGGTGTTGGGTGATGGTTGCTGGTGGGTGATACGCCGGAAGTCCCGGCCGCGTTCATCGGGGGGATCAGAAACTGCTGCCGCGGCGCAGGCACGGCCGGATGCTGTGGAGCAGGATTCCGGTAACGGACGCGATCGCGGCAGCGGCTTCGCCGCCGGCTGCCCACAGCTTCTCCGGAAACCAGACCGGGTCGTACAGGTCGGGAAACGGGCCGAGCGGCCCAAGGTCCACGTACCGCGATAGGAGCATCAGCGCGAGTGCGCTGGCAGAGACCGCGAAGCCGAGCATGAGCGGCAGACGCCTCGCGGACTTGATCAGCGCGAGCGCCGTGAATAGGGCCAGCACTGCCGCGGCGCGGAACAGAATTCCCTCGTTGACCGGCGCCTGGGCCTCGGAATAGGTCGAGGCAAGATCCAGGTGCACGTATGCGTCGATGCTCAGGCCCGCGACCGCGATCAGCCGGACGGCTGCCACCGCGCCGTGGCGAGGCGACCGGGGAAGCCGTTCGCGCAGCGCCGTCAGCCAGGCTGGCGGGCGTGCGGGAAGGGTGTTGCGGGATATCGTGCTAGCCGCGGCTGGCCGGTCCTGAGGTTGTGTCATTGTCGTGCTCCGTTCGGGCGCGAGGATTGGGGGACTTGTGCGCCGGGCCGCGCGGCGGTGACGGTCAGCAGGATTCTTTTCGGGGTTGTCACTTGCAGGCTGGCGATGTCCGCAGGCCGCCACGCGGCGCTCGCAGGTATGCTGACCGGGCCGGCGCGCCAGGCATCCCAGGTGCCAGCGGTCTCGGTTCCGCCGGTGCGGGAGCGGACGATCAGCCGGCACGGCTGGTTGAGCGGCAGGCCCCGGGCCAGCAGCCGGATGCTGGTCCCCCATGTTGTTCCGGTCAGCGTGACGGTGACGCGTACGTGCGTGACAGGGTTCGCGCCGGACAGTGTGATGGCCGCCGGCGGTGAGTTGGCTGCCTTCTGGCTCGCGCCCGGCTGGGCGAGCCACAAGCCTCCGACGGTGCCCAGCACTGCAGCCGCCGCAACGCCTGCAACGCCTCGCCAGCGTCCGGCCAAGGCTCGTGTGTTCCGGGCTCGTGTGTTCCGGGCTTGGGTGATCCGCGCGACCGGTGCACGTCCGTGCAGCCTGGCGGGCGCGGGATCGGTTCGCAGGAGGTTCGCCGGGACGCGCGCGAGCAGCCCTGGCAGTGGCTCCAGGCGCGCGAGCTCGACCCTGCACGCCTGGCAGGTGGCGAGGTGAGACTCAACGAGCATGCGTTCCGCTGCGTCGGCCGCGCCGAGCGCGTACACGCCGAGGCGCACAGTAACCGGGCAGGTCATGGCCCCGTAACCCCCTGTTTCTCGAGCATCCTGCGCATGGCGCGCAAGCCGTAGAAGCACCTGGACCTGACGGTCCCCTCCGGGATGGCCAGCATCGCGGCGACCTCTGTTACCTGCCGCTGGTTGTAGAACAGCTCGACGATGACCTGCCGATGGCCGGCGGGAAGCGAGTTCAGCGCCGAGGCAATGAGGAGCGCATCAGCCATGGCGTCGACTCCGTCGCCGGTTGCGGGCTCGCTGGTCTCCTCAAGCGGGACCTCGGGCGGCCTCGCGCGGCGCCGGCGGTGATAAGTCGAAATAGCAACGTTGCGGGCGACCTTATGCAGCCACGATCCCGCGTGCTCACGAGACAGTTCCCCTCCGTGCTGCCAGCCCCGGAGCATCGTCTCCTGGACTACGTCCTCGGCTGCCTGCCGATCCCCGTTGACGATCGGCAACACGAAGCCGACCAGCGGCGCCTGGTACTCCGCTAGCCACGCACCCACGCTGTCGTCACAGCCCGAAACTGCCATGCCGTCTGTTACGCAGCAGGACCTCGCGGCGTTCAGCAGACCCGGACACGAAAGACCCGCAGTGACCTGGTTCACTGCCACGGCTTTCGCGCAACCCGGCTGCAGCGCTCGCGGTCCCGCTGTCGCCGCGCATCTTGCTCACGCACAACCACAGGGCTTTGGCGCGCTGCGCGTCCGGCCTGCCGAGCGGGCAAAGGACGCGGTCCTAGCCGCTATCAAGCTAAGGTTCCCGAGTTCCAGATCCAGGCAGTGGTGATGGTCCCGGCCGTGAACTCTCACATGATAGCGATTCTCAAGTGCTACCCTGTCGCATCTTCGGGGCGGTACATGCACTCTGCCGCATCCCAAACTTCTGCCTGACCAGGCACAAGGCCGACCCGGATAAACTCCTAAAGATGGCGGCCTTGCCTCGGCGGACTGGCGATGACCGGATCACGGGGGAACAGGCGGCGCTACGGCGGGTGGCGACGCTGGTGGCCCGCGCGGCGGTGCCCGAGGAGGTGTTCGCCGCGGTCGCCGAGGAGGCCGGGCGGCTGCTGGGCGCCGATTATGCGGCGATGGCCCGGTATGACCCCGACGGCGCGAGGACGGTGGTCGCTGCCTGGAGCAGCACCGGTGCTGCCTTCCCTGTCGGCACCCGGGCAAGGCTCGGCGGGCGGAACCTGGCGACGCTGGTGTTCCAGACGGGGCGGGCGGGGCGGATCGATGACTACTCCGGCGCCTCGGGCCCGATCGCGGAGGCGGTCCGCGAGTTCGGGTTCCGCGCGGCTGTCGGCGTGCCGGTCAGCGTCGAGGGCGAGCTGTGGGGCGTCGTGATCGTGGATTCCCGTGCGGAGCCGCTGCCGGCCGGCACCGAGGACCGGCTGGCCGGGTTCACCGAACTAGCCGCCACCGCGATCGCCAACGCCCAGGCCCGCGTGGAACTGCGCGGGTTCGCCGACGAGCAGGCCGCGCTGCGGCGGGTGGCGACGCTGGTCGCTCAGGCAGTGCCGCCGGCGCAGGTGCTCACCGCGGTCACCGCGGAAGCCGGGCGTCTGCTGGGCGCCGACTACGCGGCAATGGCTCGGTATGACCCGGACGGCGCGAGAACGGTGGTCGCCTCGTGGAGCAGCACCGGTGCTGCCTTCCCGGGCGGCGCCCAGCAAAAGCTCGGCGGGCGGAACCTGCCCACGATGGTGTTCCAGACCCACCGGGCAGCGCGGATCGACGACTACGCCGATGCCTCGGGCCCGATCGGCGACGCCGTCCGCGAGTTTGGCCTGCGCGCGGCTGTCGGCGTGCCGGTCAGCGTCGAGGGCGAGCTGTGGGGCGTCATGGTCGTGGGATGCCGTGCGGAGCCGATGCCGACGGGCACCGAGGCGCGACTGGCCGGGTTCACCGAGCTGGCCGCCACCGCGATCGCCAACGCCCAGGCCCGCGTGGACCTGCGCGGGTTCGCCGATGAGCAGGCCGCGCTGCGGCGGGTGGCGACGCTGGTGGCCCGCGCGGCGCCACCCGAGGAGGTATTCGCCGCGGTTACCGAGGAAGCCGGGCGGCTGCTGCAGGTCCACCACGCGACGATGAACCGGTACGGCCCCGACGGCGCGGCAAGGGTAGTGGTCGCCTCATGGAGCAGCACCGGCGCTGTTGCCTTTCCCGTCGGGGCCCAGGCGAGCCTCGGCGGGCGGAACGTGAACACGCTGGTGTTCCAGACCGGCCGGGCGGCGCGGATCGACGACTACGCCGATGCCTCGGGCCCGGCCGCCGAGGACGCCCGCGGGATCGGCCTGCGCGCTGGGGTCGGCGTGCCGATCAGCGTCGAGGGGCGGCCGTGGGGCTGTATGTTCGTGGCGTCTACTTGGGAGCCGCTGCCGGCCGGCACCGAAGCGCAGCTGGCCCGCTTCACCGAGCTGGCCGCCACCGCGATCGCCAACGCCCAAGCCCAGGCCGCGCTAACCGCCTCGCGGGCCCGGATCGTGGCCACCGCTGATGCCACCCGCCGCCGCATCGAGCGCAACCTGCACGACGGCGCCCAGCAACGCCTGGTCTCCCTCGCCCTGAACCTGCGCGCCGCCCAGGCAACCGCACCCCCAGGGGCAGGGGAGCACGCGCAGCAACTGGACGAAGTAGCCGCCGGGCTGGACGACGTACTCGGAGAACTGCGCGAGATCGCCCGCGGCCTGCACCCCGCCATCCTGGCCGACGGCGGACTGCGCCCGGCCCTGAAGGCGCTCGCCCGCCGATCCGCCGTCCCCGTGGACCTCGACATCCAGGCCGACCGGCGGCTGCCCGAGCCGGTCGAGATCGCCGCCTACTACACCGTCGCCGAGGCACTGACCAACATCGCCAAGCATGCCCGTGCCACCGTCGCCGATGTCCATTTGACCGCCTGTGAGGGGATCCTGCAGGTGCGCATCCGGGACGACGGGCGCGGCGGCGCGGATTTCCGCCACGGGTCCGGCCTGGTCGGGCTGAAGGACCGCGCCGAAGCCCTCGGCGGCCACCTCGATCTGCACAGCCCGCCCGGAGCCGGCACGACCCTCGACATCACACTCCCCCTCGGCAACCCCGGCGGGCTTGGGCTGCCACCCGAAGCCGCCGACCCGGCTGAGGATGCCAGCCGCGGCCCCGCCGCCGATCCCGGCCAGCGGTTCGACCGTCCCGGAGCCGCACAGCCAGCCGAGCCCGGCCCATCCGCTCCAGACCGCGACGTCCAGCCGCCCGGCTAGTTGACGTGGTGCACTGCCTCCGAGCTGACGAAGCCGCGCCCGGCCAGGCGCCCATGCTGAAGTTCCGCTGGGCGGTCCAGCCTAACTACTTCGCCTGGCGCATCGCCGAGAACAACCTGACCGGTATCAGCCGACCGCAAGACAACGAACAAGGACTAGAGGAAGCCCGCTGGCGCTCTCCGCCTCGTCCTTCGATAAGCGTTAGAGCGCCAGGCCGCCAGAGGCGCGTCCTCGATAGCTGCACCATCATCGGCGCACTCCGGTTGCTGTGCGCCGATAGCCGATGGCCGCCAGCGCCAGCAAGATCCCCCACACCAGGAACCACAGATCCCAGAGCCCGACGTGCCAGTGCAATGCTGTCCGGTCGACGCTTCCCGCCGGGTGGATGAGCCCGGAAAGCACCAGAGCCCCCAGCAGCACGTTCAAACCGCCGTACACCACTAGCAGGACGCTGACAGTGGCGGAACCCAGCTGCAGCCAGCCGCGCGGAACTACACGCCCCCAGGGACGCACCAGCGCCAACGCGAGCAGGCCGCCAGCGCCAGCAAGATCCCCCACACCAGGAACCACAGATCCCAGA